>JAKSBQ010000184.1 GCA_022361075.1 Opitutales bacterium
AAGTAAACGTTTGCATGATCCATCTGGCGGTGAGTCCACAAAATGTTGTCCGTGCCATCGAGATCCAAATCCTTTCCGATGCCAATTGCATCCAGGACTTCTGCCAACTCCTGTCCGTTCAAAATCCGACCCTCTCCGTGACTTCGGTCAACTGATGCACCATCTCCACTTCCCCAGAGTTTATCTGCGATTTTTTTAAGCTTCTCGTCATTTCCCGGGAATCCCTTCAGGGTCGGCGATTGAGTCGGTTTAGGACCGTACACAATCCCTCCTGCTTTCACGAGCTCTTCAAGTTTAGAAGCCATTTCTGCGCGCATCGAATCAAGTGGAGGCAATACCATCAACGAGTAGGAAGCACCGCTGGGCAAAACGAGCTTCCCGTTTTCAACGGTCATATCGCGCAGGATGACCTCAGCGTTGATGTAATCGTAAGAATAACCTTCAGGAAGCTCGGGATCACGCACTCCCGTCATTTTCGGAGTATTTTCGCTAATGAAATAACAGACATCAGCCACATAAGAGCCTTGCTGAAGGAGCAGCTGACAGCGCCTCAGGTAATCCATCCAATGCCTGCCTTGCTCAAACCATGTGTTGTGCCGGTTAAACTCGGTGCCAAACCAGGCGTTCATACCGGGGACTCGCTCATCATCAGGTTGCTGAATATAGAGATGTAATACGATTTGGTTAATCCCTTCCGTAAAACTCCAATCACCCCGAGCTTTCAACATTGCCGGGTGCCTCAAATAAGATCGACGGGCCGCCGTGAAAGCTTCGGCAAAAGTCCTTTGACGACCATAAATATTTGCCGCAGAAGATGCTGCCTTACACTCGATGTCTCCAAGGATTCCTTCGTTCCAAAACTCTCCGGCGATTAGGTCGGACTGCCCTCCATACATCAAAAACTCCGATGGAAACCCCCAGTGTCCGTAGTTCTCGAGCCATAACTTCATCCCGTATTCGTTGGCGATTTCTCGAAGGCCTCCCACATATTCGTAGGCGATCTGGTCGGCGATCAATCGTCTCATGTCCCATAGAAACCTTTCGGATTCCTCGACACTGCTAACCACAATACCGGATAGAGTCGGCAACCACGGGGTCGGGTTGTAACCGTAAGTCTCCTCGAAGACTTCACCGAAACCATCGGTCCAGTTCTGAGCACCCATCTCGTAGCTGTCCGCCACTACATATTTGAAAGCCGAACGACTTTCCTCTGGCACCCGTCCCCAAAGCTCCGCTATGTACTGCTCAAAGTGATACTGAACCAACTCTGCATTGATTTTGTCTATTTCGTAGCCTCTGCCCTGAGGTGCTGCAGGATGATTTTCCACCCCTGTTGGCGTCATACCAATCCGGTAGACAATCCAATCACCCTCAGGTGCTTTCCATTCAAGCAATCCCTGCTCGTCCATGTATTTGCTGACATCGAGAACCTCCTTCGGATCGACCACCTGCAAACTGTTAATGTCCGCTTGTTTTTCCCATAGATAGGCACCCCAGGCTGGAAATGGAGAGGGAAACAACTTATCCAACTGCTTTTCGTAATGCCTCTCGAGCAGTGCTTTTTCAGTAATTTGAATTTCCGCGATTGAGGCATCTGTCGTTGGAACCCAAGGCTCCAAACGATCGGATCCTATGTCGCTGAACACGAGTTTGAACTCATTAGAGGTCGTTTCCGGAACACCAATCACGATAGGTGCGTGAGTGTTAGCGCCTGTATTCGGCCGAAAGTTGCCCCGATTGTATTCAAACCTTTTGAGGAACTGAAATTTTCCATCAACTTTCGCGTAAACATCAACATCGGCCATAAAACGATGCTCAGCCGGAGGTGTTACCAGAACCGAACGAGCCGTAATCTCATCCTCAAGCTTCAATACGAACTCACGTTCTTTCTCCTCGACGCCAAAATTCACGATTGTAGAGGAATCTCCATCCACAAGCAGATGAGCATTCTCGTCTTCAAAACTCAGGTTCACTTCGGTCTTAACCTCAGCAGTGGAACGAAGTCCCACCGTCAGGTCCGGAACCGCAAGCACGACCACGTCCTGAAACTCTTCTCTGGGGACTTCCAACTGGACGCTAACCTTCTCTCCTCCCGCAATTTTGACGCTCGAGTTTACCAAATATCGCATCGCCTTCTCCGAGTCCACCCACGGACCACCAGACTGACTCCATCCGGGACAGTTGAAGTGCCCGATATCAATCCCGAGTCGATGCCCTTCCTCGATCACATGCACCATGCACTCCCACCATTCGTCACTCATCAACGGCACTTTCCCGTCCTCAAGCGAAGGATTGATGTTACCGATCAAAGCCGTGCGAATCCCCACTCGCTTCATCGCCTCCAGATCTTTCGTGATACCTTCCTTCGAGATATCATCGTTGATCCAGTAGTAATAACACCAGAGGTGATTGTCATCCTGAGGTTTTACAAAACCCTGCTCGAGGTCTTTGAGCGACCCTCCTGAGACTGTGGAGAGTAATAAATTGCTGAAAAGTCCGATCAATAAAATCGCTAACGGTCGTGGCGGGAATGTAGTATTCATAATTGGATAGATAGAGGGTGATGTGTGATAATTAAAAGAATTTTGAGCCTTCAATAAGAGTGAATTCGACAATGTCAGTCATTTCCAGGTTTCGCACTCCATGGTCCGGTTCAGGCAGGTTTTCGAATTCCCAACAACGGCTCTTCACCTTCCAACTTCTTGAATTTAAGAGTAGGCGCTTCTCCAGACCCCCAGCTGTCCACCGAATAAACCACTTTCCGGATTTGGGAGGGACCGTCATCTCCGTATTTCTGAACGGGTTCCTGAGTGGACACAAATTCGACCTCCAGTCGTTCGGTGCCGTAATGAGCAATGAGAAACCCGTAGGCATCGTTGTCGGCATACAAAATGTGGGGATTTATATCGGTTCTCTTTTGTTTTTCAGCCTCGACCAAGTCTCCCTTCGCCGCTGCCCTCGCAGACAAAGCGCCATAGATTTGCCACGCATTCAGAGTTGGAGACATCTTATTCGGATAACCCAAAGCCTCTCCATCACCGACTACTAAATCGGCCAGATCAGGATTGTTTCGGGTTACGGTGTTTTGAGACAGTATTCGGCAAGGCGCACTAATGCTTGCACAAGCGAATTCCGGAATCACCGAAACAGGGTTATCTCCGTCATAATCATCGTAAATGTAAGCCGCATAATGAGCATGGCGATCCCCGGTCAATGAAACTACATTTGGAATCCCGTGGTCCCGAATGAATTTCATCATCTCCCGTCTTTCGATCGGATAACCGTCCCACGAATCCGACCAAAAGATTCCACCAGTGGTCCCTCCCTTTTTAAAGGAAACATCAAATCCGAAACGCATGAACGGAGTGTTGTTGATTACCGTTTTCCAGGTTGCCGAACTTTCTTCGAGCGATCGCTTAAGCCAATCTTTTTGCTTGCGGCCCAATAACGAACCCACGGGTGCGTCCTTTCGCACGTTGTCGACTTCTTTGCCTTCGTAAACAACTTTTTCCGGTGGGTTTCCATTGTTTGCGGTTCTCCCGGCGTTCATCGTTTCAACAAAAGCCGGATCCAGGGGGTCAGTCGGATAAGGGACGACCCCGACGGAAAGAATTTCTTTTGGAACTCCTCGATCTCCCCGATAACTGCGACCATCGATCGCAAATAGATCCACCAACTTACCCCACTTCAATGATCGATAGATGGAAATGGAGTTGATCGCTTTTTGGTTGTTGGGCTCCAGATTCAGATAGTCGTCATCGAACATCGGCTCTTGCTCGTCGACCAACGGTCCGGGATGCACAAAATCCTTGGCATGATTTTTCCCGACCGGTCCTTTCCAGGCGGAATTCAGCGCACATGGCATGAACTCAAACCACGCCTGATTTGCGTCTACCTTTCGATTCTGGTACACTTTACTGCCTAGATGAGACTGCCAATAATCATTCAACAACTCATGATCGTCCCAAACATAGACAAACGGATAAAGGCGTCTTGCCTCCATCAAATCGGGGTCGGAAATGTACTTCTTATAAAGATGCCTAAAGTCGTTCAGGCTACAGGCGATCGTCCACCCGTTTGGCTTTTTTTCTCCGTCGGGGAAAGGCATCACCGTTCGTTGCGAACCGTCTGGATTGCTTAGTGATACCTTATTTCGATTGAGATCCGTGATGTCCACGAAGTCCATCTCATACAAGAAGTCCCCGGTATGGATGATCAGATCCACTTTGCGATCTTCGGATGCGACAACATCATCATTAATTAGGCGACGATAAGGACTGAAGTAACCGTGAGTATAGTGTTGGCACGAAGCGACCGCAGCCGATAACGGTACAGTGTCATCGTGTTCAGGAGAGGTCCATGTCCTCCCTATTGGGCTGGACGTGCCATCTGGAGCCAAAAAGCGATAACAGTAGGTGGTCGATGGCTCCAAACCGCCCAAAACAACCCTTACGGTATAGTCACGGTCAACCGGGGCCTTCACTGCTTGATCAATGACTACTGACTCCAGGTTCTCTTCCTTAGAAACCTGCAGCGTCAGCAGAGTGTCCGTTTGCTCGACATTGGGTGTGTGTTCCACTCGAGTCCACAAAACGATAGAAGATGGTTGGGGATCGGCGGATGCCACTCCCTGGGGAAATCGGAATCTGCCGGATTTATCCGATGCGACCAAACGGCTCCCAACGAACGGAGTCGTCGAAGCGGTCAATAAGACATACCCGGAAGATATGAGCCTAAAAAATTCTCGGCGGGTTAACACGATAAATCAGGGGTTGATTCAGTAAGGGGGATCGAAAACTCATAATAAACATCGAAAACCTCTTAATTCAAAGATATTATTACGAATTTATCCATGTTTCTATTGGTTTAATTTGTTTTTTGTGGGTTTTGCTTAATATGACCTATGGAAAACAACTGGAATCTGAAGACTGCGATCATCACAGGCGGTGGAGGAGGTTTAGGGTTAGCGACTGCTAAAAAACTTAAGAAACTTGGGACAAAAATTGCTCTCCTCGACAACCGTCAGGAGGTTTTGGACAAAGCGAAAAAGCAGCTCGGGGACGAGGTTCTCACCTATGAATTAGATGTAGCCAATCTCAGTCAGGTGAACCAAGCAGTTCAAGATACTGCTTCCAGACATAAATCCGTGGACATCCTGATCAACTGCGCGGGTATCACCGGAACCACTAACATCAAATCCCACGAAGTCGATCTGGATGACTTTGAGCGAGTCTGGGCAGTTAACGTGAAGGGAAGTCTGACTACTTTCAAGGCGGTGATTCCCTTCATGCTGGAGCAAAATTACGGAAGGGTGCTCAATGTCGCCTCGATCGCAGGCAAAGAGGGTAATGCAGGCATGGTCTCGTATTCCGCATCCAAGGCCGCCGTAATCGGAATGACCAAAAGCCAGGGCAAAGAATATGCCGAAACTGGAATCACAGTGAATTGCATCGCGATGGCCGTGATAAGGACTGAAATCGTAGATGCCCTCCCCGACAAACAGGTCCGTTACATGACCGAAAAGATCCCCATGAAAAGATGTGGAACTGTCGATGAGTTCGCTTCGGCCGCCACTTTCATCGTTTCAGCCGAAAACAGCTTCAGCACCGGATTCACTTACGATCTCACGGGCGGCCGAACCGTTTACTAGATTCGTCGAAACCCACAATTTACCCCTATCCCTAAACCACATGCAAAAAATAGTAGACCTTCGGGCTTATGTCCTGAAATCCGATAATCAGGGTGCTGACTATCATGCTCGCGAGGGTGAGCACTGGATCAACAAAACCGTAATCGCCACCCCAATGAGCCGTTATCCGGAATACCAAGGCACGCGCACTTCATTTGGAATTGATGTGCTGGGGTCCCTCATGGTTGAGGTTGAGGCCGAAGACGGAACTGTCGGATTCTCGGTCACCACAGGAGGTCTTCCCGCAGCTTACATGGTAGAAAAACACTTTAGACGCTTTGTGGTGGGTCAACTCGCGTGCAACGTGGAACTCATGTTTGACCAGATGTACAAAGCCTCGATGTACTACGGTCGCAAGGGTATCACTCTCAATGCCATTTCCGGCGTCGACTGTGCCGTTTGGGACTTGCTGGGTCGCCTGCGAGAAGAACCTGTCTGGGCAATGATCGGTGGTAAAATGCGAGAAAAACAGCCGATGTATGCAACGGGACCCCGTCCTGATTTTGCGAAAAAAATGGGATTTATCGGAGGAAAACTACCGCTCCCCTACGGACCTGCGCATGGGATCGAAGGACTGCAAAAGAACCTATCGCTCGCCAAGGAAATGAGAGAAAAATGCGGTAGCGAATTCATGCTCGCCTGGGATTGCTGGATGGCACTGGACCGCCCCTACACACTCAAACTGATCAAAGCGCTCGAACCTTACGATTTTCATTGGATCGAAGAAGCCCTCCATCCTGACGATTTTCAGGGATACGCTGATCTGGTAAAACAACGCTCCCACCCCATTCTCATCACCACCGGGGAACACGAATACTCACGCTGG
Source organism: Opitutales bacterium (assembly GCA_022361075.1). Taxonomy (GTDB): domain Bacteria; phylum Verrucomicrobiota; class Verrucomicrobiia; order Opitutales; family JAFGAQ01; genus JAKSBQ01. The sequence goes on from JAKSBQ010000184.1 coordinate 6,516, forward strand.
GGATTCAAAAACCTCATCGATACAGGAGTAGATATTTTACAACCCGATGTGAACTGGTGCGGCGGTCTGACCGAACTCTTGAAAATCAAGGCAATGGCCTCAGCGAACAACCGTCTGGTCATCCCCCACGGATCCTCGGTCTACAGCTACCATTTCTCGATTGCGAGTGATGTAACTCCGTTCTCAGAGTTTTTGATGATGGCTCCGAAAGCCGACCAAATTGTGCCGATGTTCACACCCCTTTTTGCCGATGAACCCGTCCCCGAGTCAGGTTTCATGCATCTTTCGGACAAACCCGGTTTCGGAGTAGAACTGAGTAAGGACCTTCGTTGGGAACGGCCCCCTTTCGAATCCTAGCCTAAGAAATCAACCCCCATTACACCCCACAAATCTATGGAAGCTACATCCTACTGGCCCTTCTGGCTACTGCTGATCGGAATCGCTTCAGTGGTTCTGCAAATCGCTGTTTTTCGAATTCACGCCTTTTTAGCTCTCGTGCTGTCAGCAATCCTGGTCGGTCTGCTTAATCCTAGCGAAGAGAGTTCCCTGGTAGGAGCCGTTGAACTTACGATGCAAAAAATGGGTAGCGTTGCAGGGAGTATTGCCTTCGTTATCGCACTTGCTTCCATCCTTGGAGTGGCCCTCACCAAAAGCGGAGCCGCTGAAAAAATCGTTCTTAAATTTCTATCCGTTTTCGGGGAAAAATTTGCAGCTCTCGCGCTCTTGTTGGCCGGATTTATCCTCTCAATTCCGGCATTCTTTGACACGGTATTTTTCTTAATGATTCCCATCGCCTATTCGATGGGCAAGCGCTTCCAGTCTCACTACGTCTTCTATGTGATGGCCATCGCGATCGGAGGGGTTCTGACCCACTGCTTGGTGCCCCCGACACCGGGTCCCGTCATCATGGCGGAAACGATGTCCATCAATCTCGGAATCGCCATCCTCGCCGGAGCGCTTGCCTGCACCTTGCCCGCAGCAATCACTTATTTCGTTTCAAAAAGGATCTCTTCAAACATGGATGTGAAAGTCCCTGACATGGGTGATGAACCTGAATCAGATGAAAAGAACCTCCCTTCTTTCCTGGTTGCGATTCTCCCGATCGTCATACCGATTCTTTTGATTGTTGGCGCTTCCAGCATGGATTTCTTGAAATTGGGAAATGAAACGGGATGGTTCAAAACCACCATTGAGTTCGCGGGAAACAAGAACATCGCCATGTTGGTCGGGACCTGTCTCGCGCTCTGGATCCTTGCAAAACAGAAAGGTTTCAGCCTGTCCCAGATAGGGAAAGAGTTCGAAAAACCTTTGGAGATTGCAGGCGTCATCATCCTGATCACAAGTGCCGGCGGTGCATTTGGCGCCATGATCAAAGGAACCGGGATCAGCGGTGTCATCGAAGATTTATCAAATCAAGGAGTGACCATCAATCTGGTCCTGCTCGGATGGGTGATTTCGTCGGTCCTGAAATTCGCTCAAGGTTCGGGAACCGTCGCGATGATCACAACCTCGGGGATCATGGTCGCACTCATTCAATCCGTCGATCTGGCTTACCATCCTATCTACATTTACCTCGCAATCGGGTTCGGCTCGATGACTTGCTCCTGGATGAACGACTCCGCTTTCTGGGTCGTTTCCAAGATGAGTGGGTTCACTCAAGGGCAAATGTTGCGTACCTGGACCGTGACGCTCGCAGTCATGTCAGTCCTCGGGATGGCTCAAGCTCTGCTGCTCTCGTGGTTTCTGCCACTGGTTTAGTGATGGCCTTTAACCACTTGGCGCGAACTACCAAGTCCGTCGATGCCAAGCTCCACAACGTCACCCGCTTGCAAATACCTCGGTGGGGTCATTCCCATGCCAACACCGGATGGCGTCCCAGTCGAGATGACATCTCCCGGGAGCAAGCTCATGAAATTGCTCAGATAGCTGATCACCTTGGGAATGTTAAAAATGAAATCCGAGGTATTACTGTTCTGAACTGTCTCGCCATTTAACTTCAGCCATAAGTTGAGATCATGAACATCTTCAATTTCGTCCGGTGTTGCCAGAAAAGGTCCCAAAGGAGCGAAGGTATCACAGCTTTTTCCTTTCACCCAATTTCCGCCCCTCTCCAGTTGAAAAGCACGCTCACTGTAGTCGTTCATCACCAGGTAGCCTCCCACGTAATCCAGCGCATTTTCCTCTGAAACATAGGACGCCTTCTTGCCAATAACTACCGCCAGCTCCACTTCCCAGTCTGCCTTGGTAGCATCTTTCGGGAGAATCATGTCGTCGTTAGGTCCAACAATCGCTGACGTGGCTTTAAAAAACACGACGGGCTCCTTGGGAATTTCCATTCCGCTTTCAATCGCGTGAAGACGATAATTCAGACCAATACAAACAATCTTGGAAGGTCTCGCAACAGGTGGTCCCAGACGAACCCCAGAATCGATCGCCTTGAGATCATTCGCGCTAATCCAGTCAGACAGTCGCTTAATGCCATCACTGGCAAAAAACACTTCATCATAATCTTCGCCAAAGCCACTGGTATCATAACTTATTTCACCGATGATTACACCTGTCTTCTCCTGTCCGGTTTTTCCGTAACGTATTAACTTCATATCGTTTTTTGGGTTATTTCACTCACTCTTTCTCACCAAAATAAGCTCTCACCGTGTTCTCTCTGAAAATCAAATCTGTCGAAAGCTCGGGGTGTTTCTCACAAAAATCTTTCATGATTTTTATCAAAGGTTCGTAAGCGCCATGCAGTGAAGAAACTGGCCAATTGCTGCCGAACAGGATCCTGTCAGGGCCAAACTCTTCAAGAATTGGCTCAAGGATCGCCTTATAATCTGCGTATGTCGTCGGGACTGGCTTCTGTCTCGAAAGCGTATAAAAAGCCGACAACTTGCAATAAACGTTCGGGAATCTCCCAAGCCCCTTGAATCGTTCCCGGATAAATTCTGCATCTTGGGCGGCTGGAAGATTCACGTGCCCCAAATGATCAATTACAATTCTCAGCTCAGGAAATCGCTCCGCAATCTTACTCAACTCCGCAACCGGGTATTTTCCGAGATTGACCTCGAATACCAGGTTCAATTCCTCAACCGCACCTAACTTTTCCAAGACATCCGGTCGGTCAAAGGGAGGGTTTTCACTAGACCGCTGCCGAAATCCTAGAAACTTTGGATGCTTCGCCAAGCGACGAAGTTCCGAAATAAAATCATCATCCTTCAGATCAAGATGCCCGACAAAACCCAAAAGATCAGGCTCGTTTTCGATGAGTTTCAGTGTCCAATCGTTGTCTATTCCACGCGGACTAGCCTCGATCACAATGCCTTTGTCGATTCCCGATTTTGATGAAATGTTTCGAAAGGTTTCCGGCAGATGGGGAGAGTGAATCGCCTCCCACTGTTTGGGAGGAAAAGGAAAGTCCTCGATGCCAGGATCAAACAAATGGATGTGAGAATCGATCCACACTCCTTGCTCATCCTGTGATGACAACACTGGAAACGGAATCATCAGCGTCAAAAAACAACCGAGATGGATGAACTGAAATCTGTGAACCCTCATACTTTAGCCTTCGCGGAAGAACATTTGATAATAACCAATAATATCAACACGTTTCCTCAATTAAGAGCTCATATACCGTTGATTTTATTTGATTTTTGTGGTTTATCTTCGTTTTCAAAAACAAAACCCAACATTTTCCGTGACCCGAATACCCCTATTAACAGCTGCTTTGTTTTCGATTTTTTGCTCGGCGGCGACCAATGAGCGTCCACCTGGCAGCAAACATTCAAAACCTAACATCGTCTTGATACTTGCAGACGACCTGGGGATTTCGGATCTTGGCGCCTATGCTGAAAGGTGGACGGGCACCTCTCCTGAAAAACAATTTTACGAAACCCCAGCCATCGATGCGTTGATACATAACGGAACCGCTTTCTCCCAAGCCTACGCCTGTCCTCTTTGTTCCCCAACACGATCCAGCATTCTCACTGGAAAATACGCCGCACGCATCGGCTTTCAGACCGCTACAGGTGGGCGGGCTCAAAGCTGGTATAATCAAAACAAAACACCACCAAAGGGTTACCTCTCACAAGACGCGGTTTTCTGGCTTGATAACATCCCAACCGAACAGGCGGTTTGGAACGGAACCACACTTCTCGCTCTACCGACAGAATCGAATGGCCCTGCTGAGAGAGATGTGACCACAATCGCAGAACTGCTCAACGCAAACGGCTATCGTTCGGCTTTCGTCGGGAAATGGCACGTAGGAGGACACGGGAGCCAGGGTTCCACACCAAAAGATAATGGTTTCGAGGAAATCGCATGGTGCGACGCGGGTGGTTCGCTTTACTTCAATTGGGAGAAATCCTGGAATCGAAAAAAGCTCATCTATCCCACGATGCCACAAGAAGAGCTCTTCATCGGTAAATCGGAGCCTGTGGAACCCTCAGTTTATCTGACCGACTATCTCACAGATGAATCAGTCGAGCTCATGGAAGCGCACTTCGCACGTGAAAGCCCAGAACCGTTGTTCCTCTATCTTTGTCACTTCGCCATGCACGCCCCGCTTCAGGCCAAACAAGAAGACATCCACTACTTTGAAGAGAAGGATACTCTCGGTTGGAACGGACACCGTCACTCGAGCTATGCCGCCATGTTGCGCAGTCTGGATCAATCGATTGCCAAAATCGTCTCCACACTCAAAAAGGCAGGACAACTGGACAACACCTGGATCATTTTCATGAGCGACAACGGGGGTGTAACCTGGCCGCTGAATCAAAGGACTAAAGATCCAACCTCCATCGCCACGTCCAATGCTCCGTTTCTTGGAGGAAAAGCCATGGTCTTTGAAGGCGGTATTCGCGTGCCTCTGTTCATCTACCATGCATCTAAAAGCAAACACGGCTGGATCGATCGACCCGTTGATTGTAACGACATCCTTCCAACCATCGCAGATCTTGCGGGAGTTTCTTTAAAGAATTCGGACTTAGACGGACAAAGCCTTGGGGAATTTTTGAGCGACGAAACTGAATCTTTTCCTTACAGTCGCGAACGTTTCTTCTGGCACTATCCTTTCAACGTAAAGGTCCATCATCCGCTGGACCATCTCCCGCTCACCCCTCATTCGGCAATTCGAGCTGGGGACTACAAACTCATCTATGACTGGTCTGGACGATTATGGTTGTTTGATCTCGAAAACGATCCGTCGGAGAAAAACAATCTCGTTGAAGTCGAACCCGAACTGACCCAGCAGCTTTTTCGAGAGCTTAACGAATGGTTGTCGGAAAACGTAGCTGATCGTTATCTTCCGACTTTGAATCCAGACTATGATCCAGAGAAAGACACGCGGGACTATCCTTTTGTCGATTTGAGAAACGAATATCTCGGCTCTTCTTTCGCGATCCAACCACGGCCAAATTACTTTAATACTATCGAATATCCATGAATAACGAAGCATTTTGCGCTGCTGCACCCACCCAGTATTCTTGCTGGCGAATGACCATTAAATGGAGGGCAATGCTCTGTCATTGCCTAAGTTGAATGGCGGCTGGGTGTGCGGCAATGACAGAGCATTGCCCTCCAAAAGCTAATCCAAATCTTTAACTCAACGCTTCTTAACATTTCACATAAAAAACAGTAAAATCACCCCCTAAATTATGAAAGTTTTTCTAAAAGCATTAATCCCTCTTCTGCTGTCACTGGCGCTGGTTCATTCAGGATTCGCATCGAAACCCAACATCATCCTCTTTTTTGTGGATGACATGGGCTGGGCTGACTCCGGCGTTTACGGAAGCGAATTCTTCGAAACTCCAGCAATTGATGCGTTTGCGGAGGCAAATATCCGTTTCACCAACGGTTACGCTCAGCCACTCTGTTCTCCGAGTCGAGCCGCTTTGCTCACCGGAAAGTACGCAGGACGACATCGTCTGCACAGAGCCATCACTGGAGCAAGTGTTCCGGACCCCCAAATTCCTGAAAAACCACAAAGAGCTGACGATCTCTACTACTGGCCGGAAAGCCGGAACCACCTTCCACTCGAAGAAGTCACCCTGGCCGAAATTCTGAAGGAAGCAGGTTATGATACGTGGTTTATCGGTAAATGGCACCTGGGAGGCAAACCATACTACCCGGAACACCAGGGCTTCGACAGTTGGTATGGAGTCGGAGGCGCTGCTCCATCCGGCAGTTATTTTTCTCCGTTTAGGGTTCCGGAAATGCCAGCTTTCGCAAACGAAGATAAGTACATGCCTGAGGTCTTAACCGACGAAGCCATCCGGCTTATTCAAAATCGTGGGGAGGAGCCCTTTTTCCTCTATTTTTCTCATTTCAACGTGCATGCACCCTATCAGGCTCGGGAAGCAGACATTGAATATTTTGCTGAATAAGCGGACGAATCCTCCCCCCAACGCAATCCCATCATGGCCGGAATGATTCGCGCGGTGGATGAGAGTTTCGAAAAACTTTTGGGCACCCTCGAGTCCGAAGGGATCACAGAAGATACTATTTTGATTTTTCTCTCAGACAATGGTGGAGTCCACTGGGCTAAGGCTAAGGGTCCAGCCTCCACCCGTCTGGAGAGATTAAAAATCGCTCCTCCTACTTCCAACGTTCCACTCCGAGGTGGAAAATCTTCTTACTACGAGGGAGGAGTGAGGGTACCCTTGATTGCCAGCTGGCCCACAAAGTGGAAAGGCAAACGAACAGTGGATACACCCGTCCATCTCATAGATATTCTGCCAACGCTTGCCGAAGTTGCTGAAGTTACTAAACAAGCGCTCCCAACAGATATTGATGGTGAATCCATCGAGCCCATTCTTGAGGATCAAGACGACACCCACCTCAAAGAACGCCCACTGTTTTGTCACTTTCCACGCCGATCCACCACTGCGGGCACGAACGGTGGCAGTTTCATCCGAAAAGGTCCTTACAAACTCATCAAAACCTGGGACCGAAAAGGCCTGGCAGAGGACAATTTCGCCTCTTACGAACTCTACCACTTGGAAAACGACATCGACGAAAGCGAAAATTTGGTCACTCAAAAACCAGAAGTTTTCAAGAAACTAAAAGTGGAACTCAACGAATGGCTCTCCAATGACGAACTTTTAAAACCAAAACTTAATCCCTCTTACAATTGATAGGATACATGCAATAATTCATCTCAGCAATTGATACTGTTTCAGGAGGGCAATGCTCCGTCATTGCCGAACCTAGATATACATATTAATCGGCAATGACGGAGCATTGCCCTCCCATTCTTTGATTCATCATGAAATCAACAACCCCCATTGTTTCTCTTCTACTTCTTCTCACACCACTGGTAGCCAACGCCTACCAAGTCTACCCAAGCACGGGACACATGTGCAAAGAACAGCTGCTCGATCTCGGATCTTACCAATACGTTAGAGAACACGCCGATGGTATGTGGCTGATGCCGTGGAATATCCGTTCAGACTACCTGACTCAAGCGGAGTGGGCTCAAGTCATTGGAGGGTTCAAAAGTTCAAAAATGGTGGCCGAGATCAACGACACGCATATGAATTGGGATTCCCCGAATCCACATCCGAAGCAACTGATCACCGCGCTCGATGCGGGCGCAGAAGTTCATACGGTCATGGCTTACAATGAGGGTGTCAACGGTAGCGTCCTGACTCAGGAAAATATCGACCATTTCAAATCTGTCTACGGTGGGAAACACAAAATCGTCTCAAATGTTCGACGATGGACATCTGAAGCACCCTTTGTGTTCGAACAGTTGGACGGTATTTGCTTCGAATTTCAGATTCCCGAAAAATTCCCCGGGCTCTGGGATCAGGTTGTCGAAGGAATCCTCTGGGCCGACAAAAACGATAAAGTCACCTACCTCCTCACGCCACCAGGCCACAACGACTACCACCTGAACCGGGCTTACATCAAAGCCTATCAAAAGTTTTTCGCCTATCTCCGGGAAAAGGTCGGCGATGAGATTCTCAAAAAGGATACCCTGATTTTCTGCCCTTCCAACTATTCCATCCACAAAACCGACGTACAAATGACCCCGGAGGTGGAAGAAGTGAATGGAAAGGTTTTACCAGCCAACACAGCTATGGGAGCTGCTTACTGGCTCCTGCAGCAGCCTTTGTATCTGGAAAAATAAAAGATACATTTGGAGGGCAATGCTCCGTCATTGCCGCCTTAAACCAATCTCATAACTACTATCAGGATCACGGAAGTGACAAAGCACTTCCCTCCAATTGAAACCTTGATTTCAAGCTCTCATTGTTACCTGATCGCTTAGCCTCAATAATCATCCTTTTATGGACCTCCCTCAACGCAAACGTCCCGCATTCCAACCAGTCTTCAATATTACAAACCGGACGAACATCATTTTTGTCACCGTTTGTACTGCTCACAGAAAATCAATTTTGGCAAACGATCTCATTCACAACCATCTCTTGAATACATAGAAGAATGCAGATCACTGGATGATAGGAAAATACCTTATCATGCCAGATCATATCCACTTCTTTTGTTCTCCCGCTAAACCAAATTATCAATCTATAAAGAAATGGATCACATATTGGAAATCACTCAGCTCCAAGAATTGGCCTCGTATTGAAGATCAACCTGTTTGGCAACTTAGCGCATGGGATCGACAACTGAGGTCTGGTGAAAGCTATAGCGCAAAGTGGAATTACATTCAGCACAACCCCGTCAGAGCAAATCTGTGTAATTCACCGGAAGAATGGAAGTATCAAGGTGAATTAAACATTCTACATTGGCGCGAATAGCAATCACTGCTGTGATCCAAAAGCCTACGTTTGGAGGGCAATGCTCTGTCATTGCCGCTTTCAGTTATTACGGAGCCTACACGGAAGTGATCCGGCAGCTGCCGGACTTCCCTCCATGAAGGATACACGTTTATATTTGCGAACGGAATCGAGATGCTCCTGCGCCGATTGATTGTTTGATCCAATTCAAATTACCACTTTCCTGACTTTTCTCGGGTAACCAAACTTCAGCATCAACTCCCTCAGGCAACTCGATTTCCCAGAAAAATTCACCTTCCTCAATCCGCCACTCACTACAGATGAGTCCGTGTGGAGTTTCATAGCTTGCCACCACCCAGTCGAGGCTCTCGAACATCGCTGGACGCATTTCCAAACGGTCCAAGCCTACCGCACCCTCAGCAGGTCGAATTCCAGCCACCGCTTCATGGAAAGTCGCGATAAAAGATGAGTGGAAAAGATGATTGGAAGATCGATCTCTAAAAGCCTGCCCCAGTTTCACTTCCATTTGCCGCTCAGGCCAGGTGG
>JAKSBQ010000026.1 GCA_022361075.1 Opitutales bacterium
TCATGAGGTAGGTTAGCCCATTTCTCGAAACCATGTTCTTCAGCGATCAATTGAATACTGGAGCCGATAATGCAAAAATCGAAGTCCTCCCCATCAAGCTGAGAATCTAACCAAACCCACTGAGCTTCACCTAACATGGTTCCTTTTTCGGAGGGAACGTAACGCACACCATTGATCTCCTTTTCAGGGCGTCGCAGCTCATCTCTGAAGTAACGGGTATCCAGCATAATGATTCTTAAACGAAATCCGTTCTCTAATACGTAATCTGTTGTATGATAGACCCCTTCATGGTCGTGAATCGGATGATTATCAGAATAGTCAAAGAATCGAACAAACTCCTCTTTACTCTCCTTTTTCTTTGGATATTCCTTGCCACCATCATTGACTCCATAGTCATGGTCGTCCCAGGTTCCATGAACTTTGGCCGTACTCCTTATGGCGAAATACTTCGGGTGATTTTTGTTTTGGTCATACTTTGATCGCATGACACTCATGTCTTCGGTGTCACCATAAATGGTATCACCCAACCACAACCAAATGTCAGGTGCGTCTTTTATGATTTCGGGCCAGAGTGGCTGCTCAAGGCCCTGCATGTTACATGAACCGAAGGCGATTTTCAGGGTTTCACCTTTGATCGAAAGGTTTTCCGCAGATGGTTTGTCGGAACAGCCGGCGATTAAAGCGACTAGAAGAAACGAACAGATAGATGGGTAAGTTTTCATGGTGTGTGAGTTTACCTCTAGACTGACCATTATCGAAAAACACCCAACACGAAAAAGGGTGAGTTACTTGATTGTAACGAACCCTTTTGGAAATCACTCAAGCTTGCTCAGCATCGCATTGAGTTGACCTAGTTTGCCCTGATTCTCTTCAAGTTGCTTTTTTGCTCCTTCAACAACAGATGCGGGTGCGTTGGCTACAAAGCCCTCGTTGTTCAGCTTGCCCTCAATTCCTTTGATAATGCCTTGAAGTTTTTGAACCTCCTTTTCGATACGAGCCCGTTCTTTGTCCACGTCGATTGCTCCTCGAAGATCCAGATAAAAACTGCCGACCGGAGTGACCGTTACTGGCATGTTTTCCGGAGTGTCCGAAACGATGTCCAAGGTCCCAATACCAGAAAGGTTTTTGAGATTATCCGATTGTTCAGAGATGAGTTCGCTGAAATCCTTGTTTTCCTGGAGCAGGAAACGAACGGATTTGTTGGAGCTAAGATTAAACTCTGCCTTCAGAGCACGAACCGAAGTGATACTCTCACGCAAGGCCTGAATGGACTGTTCGGCAGACTCAAGTTTATCAACTCCCAAACGTTCCAAAGCTTCCTGAACTTCCTTAGCTGTGATGACTTGGACATCGTGAATGAAACTATTTTCGCTTCCGTAACCCATGAGGTGCCAAAGCTCTTCGGTGATGAACGGGCATACCGGATGAAGCATCATCAGAAATTGACGAATCACGAAGTCCTGGACGGCGAGGCAGGTTGCCTTGGTGGTTTCATCTTTAAGTTTAGTTTTGGAAGCTTCGACGTACCAATCGCAGAAGTCGGTCCAGAAAAACGCATAAAGCTTATGGGTGATGACGGTGAATTGATAGGTGTCTACTGCCTCTTTCACTTCGGCTATCGTTTGCAATGTGCGAGAAAGCATTGCTTTATCGACATCGTCAAGATCTCCGGGTGTGATTCGACTCAGGATCGATTGAAGAGAAGTATTATCCTCAAATTCACCGGACATCTGGCGAAAACGACAGGCGTTCCAGATTTTGTTACAGAAATTCCGTCCTTGTTCGACGTTTTCTTCGCTAAACCGAATATCCTGACCGATAGGGGCAACGTTGAGAATGGAAAACCTCAGACCATCAGCTCCGTATTTTGCAATCAGATCGAGCGGATCGGGAGAGTTTCCCAAGGACTTGGACATTTTACGTCCCTGTTTGTCTCTAATGATGCCGGTGAAATAAACATGGTGAAACGGAATACGCTCGCGAATTTCATCGTCAGTGAGTTCCTTTTTCTCCGGACCCATGAATTCCAGCCCTGCCATGATCATGCGCGCCACCCAGAAGAAAATGATGTCAGGACCCGTGACCAGTGCAGAGGTCGGATAAAAAGTGTGCAGGCCCTGACGTTTTTCCTCGTCCCCGTTAGGCCAACCCATCGTAGCGAACGGCCAGAGCCATGACGACGCCCAGGTGTCGAGTACGTCTTCGTCCTGATCCCAGTTTTCGGGGTCCTCAGGTCCCTCGAGACTGACATGCCAGTTTTCGGGCAACGAACGGTCTTCACCCTTGCGATACCAGACCGGGATGCGATGCCCCCACCAGAGTTGACGACTCACACACCAGTCCTGGATGTTTTCAAGCCAGTGGAGGTAAGTCTTCTCCCATCGCTCCGGGTAGAATTTGATCATTCCGTCACGTACCGCTTTTTTGGCTTCCTCGACTTTGGGGTATTTCAGAAACCACTGTTCCGATAAACGAGGTTCGATCGGTACATCAGCTCTTTCAGAGAAACCAACGTTGTTATCGTAGTCTTCTTTCTCGATCAGGAGCCCAAGTTCTTCAAGTTTGTTTGCTGCAACTTTGCGAGCCTCGAAACGTTCAAGTCCGACAAAAGGCTCACCCGCGAGCTCGTTGAGTGTTCCGTCGGGGTTAAAGACATCAATCACCTCGAGGTAGTTGCGCTCACCGATCTCGAAGTCGAGCTTGTCGTGAGCAGGAGTCACCTTGAGGGCTCCGGTTCCGAAGTCCTTTTCCACAGCAGAATCTGCAATGATTGGAATCTTTGCTTCCGGGAAAGGGCGGACCGCATGTTTCCCGATCCACTTTTGATAACGCGGATCATCGGGATGAACAGCCACGGCCGTGTCGCCCATGATCGTTTCCGGGCGGGTGGTGGAGATTTCGATAAAGGCACCTGGGTCCTCAGCGATCCGATACTTCATTTTGTAGAGGATACCCTTCTGAGGTTTCATGATGACTTCTTCGTCTGAAAGAGCAGTTAAGCTTACAGGACACCAATTCACCATGCGTTTGCCACGGTAAAGATAACCACGGTCAAAAAGATCGACGAAGGCCTTGAGGACGGCATGACTGTAGTCGTCATCCAAGGTATGGACGGTACGTTCCCATTCACAGGAAGCCCCTAAGCTCTGAAGCTGCTTGAGAATAATACCGCCGTGTTTATCCCTCCATTTTACCGCCAGATCGAGGAACTTTTCGCGGCCGAGATCGTGACGAGTTTTTCCTTCCTTGCGAAGCTCTTTTTCCACACGAGTCTGAGTGGCAATTCCTGCGTGATCGGTTCCGGGAAGCCACATAGTGTTCATCCCTTGTTGGCGAGCATTGCGCACGAGAACATCCTGAATCGTGTTGTTAAGTACGTGGCCCATTGTGAGCATTCCGGTTACGTTTGGAGGTGGAATCACGATACTGTAGGAATCCTTCTCTCCGGCTTCTGGATTACCTTTAAAACTACCGGATTGATTCCATTGATCATACCAGCGTTTTTCTACGATTTCGGGTTGATAAGCTTTGCTTTCGATGGCCATTCGACTCCATCTTAGGCATGATTTGGGCATGGGTTGTCAAAGTCTTTTTTTGTTGAGACTGTAAAGTCGTCGAAAATCGCACAATAGAGGGGCTTTGTGCGGGTTGTAGAAGTTTAAAAAATCAAAGAAGGTTGACGGATATATGTGATCTGCATCCAATGTGCGGTTTTAAGAGTTTATGCTTAAGTCCAGTGATCCACTTTATCGCCGAATTCGTGCTCATGCGAAGAAGCGTATACGCTTTTTGCCTGATGTTGCGAAGAAGGACCGACTGAAGGGTTACAAGGAGTTCTTGAGGCTTGAGCGAGAGATGTTGGTCAGACACCATCGCAATGGAGAGTCGGGAATACGGGGGTGTCAGGCGAGGGCCATCGTGACGGATGTGTTGATCGAATCGATCTTCCGCACGGCTCTCATTACCTTTTCTGAAAAGCACGGTGTTTTGCCTTGTAAGTGCACGCTTGTCGCTCATGGGGGGTACGGTCGAGGTGAGCTCAGTCCAGCTTCGGATATTGATATTCTTTTTCTTTTCCCAGACAAAACCAAGAGCAGCATGGTCGAGGCTATGAAAACCGTTCTTACCGATGAAGTGCTTTATCCTTTGTGGGACCTGGGTTTTAAGCTCGGGCATGCCACCCGTACCACCAAAGAATGTCTTGAAGAAGCGGAGACCGATTTTAAGACTCGCAACTCATTGCTTGAGATCCGCAGAGTGCTGGGGTCGACGGAGGTCTATGATGGTTTGGTTAAAAAATATAAGGAGTATTTAGACCGAAAAAACAAATTACCCATTCTCCAGGAGTTGATATCGATTCAGAAAAAGAGGCGGCAGCAATATGGGGACAGTGTTTTTGTTGCCGAACCTAACATCAAAAATGGGGTTGGTGGATTACGGGACTTCCAAGGGGTTTTTTGGATGATTCAGTTAATGTTTGGAGACCGGAAACTGAGCAACTTGTATGCCCACGATCACTTGCATCGAAAGGAGGCAGCTGCGTTTCGGAAGGCATATGACTTTTTGCTCTGGGTGAGAACGGAGCTGCACAATAATAGCAAACGACCCAATGATGAGTTAACTTTGGGTATTCAGCCACTGGTTGCCGAACAACTCGGATACCAAGGTGAGTCGTTAGAGCGGGTGGAGGATCTGATGAAGGATTACTATTACCACTCGCAACGTTGCCTTTCGATTGTTCTCTCTCTCGAAAAGCGGATACTTGAGCGTTTTTCAGGAAACCGGAGGAATGCTAAGCGCAATTGGTTTCAGAGCCTCTTTGAGAAGGTCAAAGTGGAGCGTATCGATGGGTTTGTTATCGAGGACGATTGGATTGATGTCGAGAATGATAAAATATTCGATGAGGATCCTGCACGTATCTTGAGGTTGTTTCGAATCGTGCAACAACAGGATTTACAGTTGACTGTGAGTCTCGAGCGTTTGGTTGAGGCTAAGCTTGACTTACTAAACTCCAACTCAAAGACACGGTTGGACATTAACGAGGTGTTCCGCGAAATCATGAAGGAGCACGGTAAGGTTCACTTCGTGCTCGAACAAATGTATCGACTGGGTGTCTTGATAAAGATTTTACCCGAGTTTGAGCAACTTCACTGCTTCATCCAACATGATCGACATCTGCTACGTTATTCGGAAGATGAAAAAGTAATAAAGTCGATTTTTCAGCTGGATCGACTGGTGAGTGACAAAGACGTCGCCAGAACCAAGGAAATTCTCAAACTTGAAGAGGACTCATCACTTACTGACCTCTATTGGTTGTTACTGCTTTATTCTCTCATTTATCGGAGAACGAATTCGGGCAACCGAGTGTCGAATTTGGAGGATAGTCCGGAATTTTTGTCCAATTTACTGGATAGAATAGGTCTAGATGATAACAGAGCGGAAAGAATTGTGTCGTTTGTAGACAGCCACAGCAAAGTGGCACGGTTCTGGCATGATGCTGAGCTGCACGACGCAAGTATGATCAAAAAGCTCGCCGTTGCACTGAAAACCCATGAAAACGTCATTCAATCTTTTCAATTTTATTACTGTGAATCGCTTGGTCGAAATCCGCAGTATTGGGAATTGCATTCACTTCCTCAAGCGACTAAAGTTTTGGGTGCCGTCGAACGGGAAATTGAAGTGGGAACCGCGAGTATGTCTGAAGATACAACCTCAGTAAGTAAGAAGGAAATGACTCGAGCCGACATAGCCAAACGAACGATTGTAGGTGTGACCACCGATGAAGTAGACGCCCACTTTATGCTCCTTCCTGATCGTTATTTCGAATCTCGTAACACGATTGACGTAGAGTTGCACATTAAACTGGTCCACCAGCTGTTGGAAACAATCCAGCAAGCAGATTCACTCGGAAGTCTCAAACCGATTGTAGATTGGAAGAATGACGGAAAAGGTGGGTTTAGCGTCATCAATATCGTGACATGGGATCGACTGGGCTTGTTCTACAAATTGGCGGGTGCGATTAGCGCTGTCGGGTTGAATATTCTTAAAGCCAGTGCGGTTTCGAGAAACGACCATATCGCGATAGATACCTTCTACGTTAGTCATGGGAAGACAGGGCAAGTGGAATGCGATGAGGTAAAAGAGAAATTCGAAGATGCGGTTGAGTCTATTCTTGTAGGAGGGGAGAAAGCCTACGGTCTCGTGAGAGAACAGTATTTGAGGGGAAACAAGAAGGATTGGAGCAATTCCCGGAATTTGTTCGATCTGAGCCTTCCGGTACAGGTTGACGTGCATTGGGACAAAGAGCTTAAGCAAGTGGTTGTCGACTACCAGGGAACGGATCGAATAGGGCTGCTTTATCGAATAAGCAGACATCTTTTTTTGAGGGGCTACAACTTGGATTCTATTCGAATTTCTTCAGCCAACTATGTTGCGTCAGGAACAATTTTAATGAGCAAAGAGGCCGGAGTAGAGCCTGACGATGCGGACAAACTCTCTGAGATTCGGGAAAAACTTATTGAGATTCTTTCCTCAGAGGTTTGGCTTTCTGAGTAGATGAGGCAACTCACAGACGATGCAGACTTTGTAAGACTTCTCTACGAACTGGGAGAAAGTGTGCATCTCAGTGAAGACCCGAAGGAGGTAATGGCGTCTTCACTGAAAAAGATTGTGGGGTATTATAAAGCTCCTTTCGCGAGTATCAGCATGTACAATCCTGACAGTAACCGACTTGATATTGAGGTGTGTCATGGTTTACCTGAGGACTGTCAGGATTACAGACTTCCAATGGGAGTAGGGGTTACTGGATGGGTGGCGCTTCATAACCAGGCGGCGCTTGTGGATGATGTCAAAAATGATCCAAGGTATGTTGAGATCGTACCGTCAATTTGCTCGGCGCTTGCGGTCCCGTTGGTCAACGGATCCCAGTCGTTTGGAGTCATTTCGATCGAGTCGGAGCAAGTGAGTGCTTTTTCAGATCTCGACTTGGAGAAACTGGAAGCGATCAGCGGAGTTCTTGTTAGGGTTCAAAACCGTATTTGGCGAATTGCGGGACTGAAAAAGAAAACCAACCAGATGGAATCTATCAACAAGATGGTCGGTCAGTTGTCGAATCGGTTTGAGCTGAAGGGAGTGCTGTCTGATTTAACTCAGGAAGCCCGAAAAATTCTGGATTGCAGGATGAGCTCTCTCTTTCTGCTCAACTCAGACAAGCGATTGGAACTTGAGGTGTTGATTGGAGTCGAAGGCGTTATCGACCATCAGGAAAGTCTTAGTTTGGACGAAACCTCTATGGGAACTGCAGTTCATCATGGCAAAACGATCGAAGTGACCCATCTTATCGCGACTGAAGAGAACCATTTTCCAGAAATCATTTTGAGTGAGAATCTCGAAAGCATGCTCATTACACCAATTGTGTATGAAAAAGAGGTTATCGGAGTCTTAAATGTGTATACGAGCGTTCGTCACCGGTTTTCAGACACTGAAAAGCAGATATTCAGGGCGTTGGCTGATATGGGTGCATTCGCTATTGAGAACTCAAAGCTTTATAGCCGAATTATTGATAGTGAGGACACTCTCCGAAATAGTGAAAGATTGACGACTCTCGGATTGCTTTCTGCCGAAATTGCCCACGAGATTCGGAATCCACTTACAGTCATCAAGCTTTTGGTCGAGAGTTTGAGTTTAAACCAGAGTCTTGATTCGGATAGTCAAAAAGATCTGGAGGTTGTTTTGGAGAAGATAAAAAATCTCGGAGAGATCGTTGGCCGGGTACTGAATTTTGGGAAAAGCCAGAATCAGATGTATTCCAAATGGGACATGAATACAATCGTGAGTGATTCTATTCAATTGGTTCGATTCAAGTTAAGGCGAAACCGAGTAAGAGTTTATTTCGACCCGACCGATCCTATGATCGTTAATTGTCATAAGGGGCAGCTTCAGCAGGTCTTGCTGAATCTTTTTATCAATGCGGAAGAAGCGATGCCAGGAGGAGGAGAAATTTTCATTAAGCTTGATGTTGATGAACAAGAGAAGAGGCTAAACGTTTTCTTCGGGGACACGGGTCAAGGCATCTCTGATGAGATTAAAAGTGGGATTTTTGACTCTTTCCTTTCTGGAAAACCAACAGGATCAGGTTTGGGACTCTCAATTGTGAAACGAATTTTGAAAGAACACAGAGGAAACATCGAAATTGAATCTACGGGCGAAAATGGAACTACTTTCCGTTTTTGGTTACCTATGGCAGATCTTTAGCAAGTATTAGAAATTGTTACGATTTCGTTTTTTTTCATAAGTTCGATTAAGTTAAGTTGACACTTCAAAAAGAATAGGCTGCAGCTATTCCAAGCATGATGAACGAGGGTATGATATTCATTGTGATTGGGTTTATGTTGGCCTCCTATTCGGTGGTCGCTAATGATTCGATCCAGACTCTGGGAACATTTCTTCACTCTAACTCCCATCGCAAATGGTGGGTGCTATGGTTGTTCTCGAGCACGATCATGGTTGGAGTCATGGTTTATGGTTGGCTCAACTATAATGGTGACGTCTCGTATGACCGTTTGGACAAAGTCTACTCGAAAATGGTGGACTTCAAAGGAGCTCAGAAAACGCTTGATACCGCGGCTGACGATTCGGAGGCTCCCTACTTCCCTCTTGTCAAAGAGATCGAAGCAGGAATCAAGGGATCCGAGGAAATCTACCTTGCGGAAAATTCACAACTTGAGCAGCATATTGCTACTTACCAGCCTGCCATAGATGCGCTCAAAGAGATGATTGATAGCGGCGAACTCTCCGACGAACAATCTGAAGCTCTGAACAATGTGGTTCTCAAAACTAACGAGATTGTGGAGTCGATGCTCATACATCGAAACGTAGAGAATTTCATCAAGTGGTACTACATCATCCCTCCGATCGTATTGCTCTTTCTGACTCGTTGGGGATTTCCAGTTAGCACGTCTTTTCTTATTCTCATCACGTTCCAACCGGCTGTTCTGGGAAGCATGCTCACCAAATCGGTTATGGGATATTTGTTGGCATTTGTGGTGGCCATCGTCGTTTACCTAACGGTCATGCGTGTATTTGAACGCAAGTGGAGGGATCAAGGCGAAAAAGGAATTTCCCCCGGATGGGTGGTTGCTCAATGGTGTTCAACAGGATTTTTGTGGAGCATGTGGTTGATTCAGGACATGGCAAATATCTTTGTTTATGTTCAGCGTCCTCTTCCTTTGGTTGGCTTGATATTGACGATCACTTGGATGGTTGCCGTGCAAGCGTACATCTATTTTAG
The DNA here is from genome assembly GCA_022361075.1 of Opitutales bacterium. Lineage (GTDB taxonomy): Bacteria > Verrucomicrobiota > Verrucomicrobiia > Opitutales > JAFGAQ01 > JAKSBQ01. Next base: position 9,290 of record JAKSBQ010000026.1, read on the forward strand.
CAAGGGCGGACGCATTCAACAGATCGTGCAATCCAAGACCAACACTCATGACATTCGTTCGGCCACGATCGTGGATTTGATTTACGGGGTAGTTCTCTATTATTTTAAAATCCAGAGTAACATTCCGATGAGCACAACTTGGGTGTTTATTGGATTACTGGCAGGCCGCGAATTTGCGTTTTCGTTAGCTTTCAAAAAGGATTCACTCACTTTGGCCTCAGCTTCCAAACTCATGGGGAAGGACCTTGGCAAAGTGCTCGTGGGTCTTGTGGTCAGTATCGGTTTGGCATACCTCGTGCGGGCATTGGGCTAGGGTTACATTTTTTCAAGGAGGTTGCACTCAACCTTTGCTGGGTTGCGTCTATCTTTTAGTCACAACTGAAGAAAGATGAAGCCTTTGAAAATACAACTTCTCACCCTTACGCTGTTTTTCGCGAATGGATTAGCTGGCTTATGAAGAGATTTTACTTCGTGAACCTGACGCGGCTGCTTACCGGGGTCTCATCCGAGAAATTGTGAGAAAGGACTGGGGCATCATTCAGGTCAGGGAGCATTTACAGAAAAGCACCGAGTATCGCTATACAACGATTCCGAAAATGGTAAAACTGACCTACCAGGAAGTGCTGGACCGGGAACCTGATCCCACAGGAGAGCGTTTTTATTTGGCACGTGCGCGTGAAGGCTGGACTTTTGAACAGATCAAAAACCACATGCGTCAAAGTGATGAATATCGTTCAAAGAGGAAATAGACGTTGGATTCTGCGAGGCTTTGTTTGAAGGAGGTTTCAGTAATGAAATCTCTTTTTTGTGTCTCGCGTTGGAACCTCAAATCTAATATTTATTGCAGTATGAAAATTGAGGCGTTTTTGCTTTGTGATGCCGCCACTGACGCGATGGGAAAACTGAACGTGTTGGGGGCGTTTGATCGAATTTTTCTTAAGCAGGTTCCAGGTGTTTACCAAGGAGCTACGGTGGCGATGAGAGTACGGTTTGATCGGTCAGAAGTGGGGACTCACCATTTCGAAATTCGATTTATTGATCAAGATGGCAGGGATATCATCAAGGCTTTGAACGGTCAAGTGGACGTCAATTTCGGAAGCGACGCTCATTCGGGCGCGATGAATTTCATTCTTCACATCGTGAGGGTGCAGTTTGCTTATTTCGGCGAATATCAATTGGATTTACGTTTTAACAATGAGATCCGAGCGAGCTTACCGCTTACGGTTCACCCTGTGCCGAAAGATCGGTAGTGATCTAAAGAGCCTACTTGAGAAACCGGATCGTCAAAGGATATCTGAAAAGCTCACCATTGGACGCCTTAATCGCTCCGATAATCATGAAGATGAGTGATGCGATCCCGATGACCGCTAGTAGAAAAAATCCAATTAGCACAAAAAGCAGGATGGACGCAGCTATGGTGTAGATGAAGTAACTGATCGCAAAATTAAGAACCTCTTTCCCGTGTTCATTGACCATAGGATATTTATCTTTCATCAGCACCCACCAGATGACTGGACCGATAATGGTTCCAGCTCCAGGGAGCAGTTGCCCGATGAGAGGCATGAAGTGGGTGAGCACCGCGAAGGTCTTATCGTTGTCGGCTTGAGATTCTGTGGGAGTTGGTAGGTTTTCTGTTTTTTCTTCCATGGCGTGAGTGGGATATTGGGTTTAAGGCTAACAAAATTAGTCAGGCTTACAAGCCTACTCCTCAGGGGCTTCGGCCAGAAATGAAGTTGATTCTGAAGATTATGTGGTTCAATTTATGCCGCTATGACTACCACTCAAGAGGATGTTGATTTGGAGAAAGAGATACTTGAGCTCGCACAAGAGGCGAGACAAGCATCATTGACTCTTTCCACGGTCCCGCCTGAGAAGAAAAACGAAGCGCTTCTCAAGATGGGTGAACTCATCCTTGAGAAAAGAGAGGAAATCAAAGCGTCGAACGCGATTGATATCGAAAATGGGCAGAAGAATGGCTTGTCCAAAGCGATGCTGGATCGGTTAGTGCTTACGGATAAACGAATCGATCAGATGGTTGAAGGGTTGAAACAGGTCGCCGAGCTTCCGGATCCAGTGGGTGAGATGATCGAAGAAGTTGTTCCCTCATCCGGCATTAAGATCCAAAAACGGCGGGTTCCCATTGGTGTGATTGGCATCATTTACGAGTCACGACCAAATGTGACTATCGACTGTGCTGCGCTTTGCCTGAAATCTGGAAATGCTGCCATTTTGCGCGGTGGCAAGGAAGCGTTTCATTCCAACACAGCTCTGATCGAGGTGATTTCTGAAGCATTGCAGGCCGTTGGATTGCCAGAAGCTGCACTCATTTTGGTCCCTACTACCGACCGCCAGGCGCTGAACGTTTTGTTGAAATTAGATGACTTGGTTCACGCGATCATTCCAAGAGGTGGTGAGGGATTGATTCGGTTTGTCGCAGAAAATTCCCGAATCCCAGTGATCAAACACTACAAAGGTGTGTGCAGTCTGTTTGTGGACAGTTCTGCGGACCTGGAGATGGCATTGAGGATTGCGATCAATGGCAAATGCCAGCGTCCAGGAGTTTGTAATGCGTTGGAGAATTTGCTCGTCCACAAAGACGTAGTTGATTCGCACCTGGTGCCCATCGCAGATGCATTGAGTGAGCGTGGAGTAGAACTCCGCATTGAACCAGATTATTTACCGAATTTGAAGGCTCGAAATATTGCTGCTGTTGAGGCTAGTTCTGAAGATTTTTACGAAGAGTATTTGGATCTGATTTTGTCGATAAAGATTGTGGATTCTACAGAAGAAGCGATTGCGTTTATTAACGAGCACGGTTCATCTCATAGCGATGCGATTGTCACCGAGGACGAGTCCGATGCAGAGGCATTTTTAAACTCAGTTGATTCTGCAACCGTTTACTGGAACGCGAGCACACGGTTTACTGACGGATTTCAGTTTGGTCTCGGAGCGGAGATCGGAATTTCAACCGATCGTTTGCACGCCCGCGGACCGATGGGCCTTCGTGAGCTTTGCACTTACAAATATGTAATCAAAGGAAAAGGGGAGATCGTTAGCTAAGCATGCCCATTATTGTCTCACATACTGAGTCTTTACCTGCTTACAAAGTTCTTGAGCAGGAGCAGGTTCCAATTATCCGGCGATATCGTGCGCAACAGCAGGACATCCGCCCGTTGAATATTGGACTGCTGAATCTCATGCCAACGGCGGCTAAAGAGGCGACGGAGATCCAATACCTAAGGATGCTTGCCAACTCGCCGTTGCAGATTAATCCCTACTACGTTTATTTTGACCATCACAAGTCGAGTTCAGGCGGAGATCACATGGAGAAGTTTTACCGCAAATTCTCCGAGATCAAAACGATCGGACTAGACGGATTGATCATCACAGGTGCGAACCTCGAGCACTACGCTTTTGAAGATGTTCACTATTGGGAAGAGCTCAAGGAATTCATTCTCTGGGCAGATCGCCATGTAACCTCCACGATCTATGGGTGCTGGGCATCCCATGCAGGTCTGTTCATTCACTATGGTGTGGAGCGAGTGGATCTTGGGGCCAAAAGATTGGGTATCTTTTCGCACAAAGTGAATCATGAGCATGAGTCGATTCTGACCCGAAGCATGGATGATCGAGTAGACATTCCTTATTCACGGTGGACAGGCATCCCTGAGGATGCGATTGAAGAGATCGAAGATCTTCAGGTTTTGATCGAGAGCGAAACTGCGGGTATTCACCTGATCTCAAGTAAAAATGGCCGCCGTGTTTTTGTGCAGGGACATCCGGAGTATGACCGAGAAACGTTGGCGCGGGAGTACAAACGGGACAAAGAAAATGGAGTGAAGGTAAATCTCCCAGAGAACTATTTTGAAGGAAACGATCCGAACCAGAAACCCTATTGCGGTTGGATGGCCAATGCGCACGTGTTCTACTCAAATTGGATCAATTTTATTTATCAAAACACTCACTACGATCCGCTTAAGCCTTTGATGGAGGAAGAAGAATCATGATTCTGATGATCGATAATTATGACTCATTTACCTACAATATCGCCCAGTATCTGGGCGAACTTGGTGAAGAGTTGACCATCTGGCGTAACGATCAGTTTAGAATAGAGGATGTTCAGGAATTGGCTCCTGAGGCGATCGTGATATCTCCAGGACCGTGCACTCCCGACGATGCGGGTCTCACACTGGAAGTTCTCAAGCATTACTACACTGAGTATCCATTTTTTGGAGTCTGTCTGGGGCACCAGAGCATCGGGCAGTTTTTTGGAGGCCGAGTGATCCATGCGGAGAGATTGATGCATGGGAAAACATCCGAAATCACGCATACCGGTGATGAGATGTTTACTCAGATCGAATCTCCATTTGTGGCCACGCGCTATCATTCTTTGATTGTCGAGAAGTCATCTTTTCCAGAGGTTCTTGAAGTGACGGCCCTCTCTCCTGACGGAGAAATTATGGCTTTGCGCCATCGGGAGTTGCCTATTCAAAGCGTGCAGTTTCATCCAGAGTCTTACTGTACTGAAGCGGGCAAGCAGATCTTGCGAAATTTCCTGGATTTGGTAAGATCTCCGTCCAGCGTATGATTTGTCCCCAGTGCAGCTCTGCAGATATTCGAGTGATCGACTCCCGAACCGGTCGGGACGGTCGATCCATTCGTCGCCGAAGGCAATGCAATGGTTGCGGTGCCAGATTTACGACACTGGAAGAAATCATTCGCGAGGGAATTGTTGTCGTGAAACGTGACGGCAGTGTCGAAGATTTTGATCAGTCAAAAATCCAGTCGAGCCTGAAAAAAGTGTTCGAAAAACGACCTATCGAAAGCGAACGACAGTATCTGATTTTGCACGACATCATTCGATCATTAGAAAGTGAGTTTGATGCCGAAATTCCCAGTCGAGCCATTGCGGAGCAAGTCATGAATCGACTCAAAGGAGTTGACGATGTGGCCTATGTTCGATTCGCCAGCCATTATGTGAAGTTCTCTCCGTCTTCAACGGTCAAAGCTTAAAGAGTTATTGGGGAAACTTATTCACACACCACCCTTTTTGGCTTTACCGAAAACAGCTTCTGCATTTGCATGGCGGGGCATGGCAAAACCCTCTCCAACACAACGTTTGAGGACTCTGAATTCTCTGCTCACATCCATCAACCCGAGTAGAGCTGAGAGGGCAGTTGAGATCTCTAAAGCGGTTGAGTTTTTCATTCACGAGGAGGTAGACGAAAATTCTCAGCCGTTGCCATTTCCCCATCTCGCCCAAAGAATTCTCGATATTCATCTTCAGCATTCGAAGGATTTTGGACTGAAGTTTTGGGCGATCGAGGATTCTGAAAAGGAGATGCTGTGGTTGCGCAGTGCATTTTTAGAGAAACTCGAATCGATCAAGCACTATTCCGTAGTCACTCTCGTGGTATTCGGCCTGCAGGACACCGTTGTTGAAGACGATAAGTATTGGACGAAAAAAGTGGAGGAGCGATACCAGCAGATTCGTGACTATCTTGAACAGGTTGCCGCTGATTGGCAGTCCCCGGGAGGGAAACTCAGCATTATTTATATCTAATAGGAGGAGAATCTATGTCGAAAAAAACACTCTTTAGCAAAATCATCGATCGGGAGATTCCTGCGACCATCGAACATGAGGATGATACCTGCATCGCAATCCGTGACATTGAACCACAGGCGCCAGTGCACCTGCTCATCATCCCGAAGAAGCCAATTCCTCGCATTGCCGCGATGGAAGAAGCAGACCAATCGATTCTCGGATATCTCATGTGGACCGCCAAGAATTTGGCTGCAAAGTTGGATCTGGTCGATGGATTTAGGGTCGTGATCAACAACGGCTCGCATGGAGGTGAAACGGTTCCCCATCTTCATGTTCATTTGCTTGGCAAACGGAAGCTGGACTGGCCTCCGGGTTGATGTTTTGGAAAGATCCAGATTTTGGCAAATAGCGTTTGCCTAAAACGCTTCTTCGCGATGTCCTCGGCCTTTCGATTTGAGAGTCCATGTTAGACAAGAGCATCCGTCAGAATCCAATATATCCATTCCTACTCGTGTTGGTATTGAGTGCCTCCATGGGGTTTCAGGCGTGGCGTTCGATGATTAACAACTACGCCTACGAAGTGGGTGGAGTAGATGGATTCGAATTCGGTGCAATCCAGTCGCTTCGAGAGGTTCCTGGGTTTCTCGTATTTTTGGTCGTATTTGTTCTTCTGATCATCAAAGAGCATCGATTGGCATCAATTTCAGTTTTTTTATTAGGCCTTGGAGTAGCGATTGTGGGATTTTTTCCCTCTTTTCCAGGTCTCATTTTGACGACTGTTCTGATGTCCGTGGGGTTTCACTACTTTGAAACTACCAATAAATCCATGACATTGCAGTTTTTTGAGAAGAAAGAGTCACCGCTTGTTTTTGCTCAACTTCGGGCCTACGGAGCTCTTGGAAATATCATCGTTGGTGTAGCGGTCGTTGGGCTTACTGCGGTCGTGGACTACAAGTTGAGCTTTTTGATTTTTGGAATGCTTGTGATGGTCGCTGCTGTTTACACGATGATTATTGATCCGGTGAAGGAAGAACCTGTTGCTCAACATAAGAAGATTGTTCTCCGTAAAAAATACTGGCTTTTTTATGTTCTGAATCTTCTGAGTGGGGCCCGTCGTCAGATCTTCGTCGTCTTTGCTGTTTTTTTGCTCGTGGAACGACACAACTTTTCGGTGGCAGAGATCTCGGTTCTTTTTGTCGCGAACAATATTCTGTCCTATTTTTTGAATCCTCTCATTGGTAAATCAATCAATCGATTCGGTGAGCGGAAAGTGCTCTCTTTTGAGTATGTCGGGCTTATTTTCGTGTTTCTCGGGTATGTGTTTCTGGAGCAACGATGGTTGGTTGCAGTGCTCTATATCCTCGACCATGTGTTCTTTAATTTTTCTATCGGAATAAACACATACCTCCACAAAATTGCGGATCCGAAAGACATCGCCCCTTCGGCCTCCGTTGGTTTCGCGATCAATCACATCGCTGCGGTTTTCATCCCGGTTGTTGGGGGCATACTGTGGCTTACCAATTTTAAGATTCCTTTTATTGCTGGGGCATTTCTCAGTGTGTTATCTTTAGGATTTGTTCAGTTTATTCGCCTGGATGAAGAATCCTCACAGGGTTCAACTGCATAAAGATTGAGTTTTCCTGAGGGGAGCCTCTAGGGTTCGAAGATGGACTTTCCCTTACAACCGCAGATCGAAATCCGCGATCCCGACGTGCTTCTGGAGCGATTTTTGAATTATGCCGAATTGAAGGGGATCGAACTCTACCCCGCACAGGAAGAAGCCATCCTTGAGCTCTATTCGGGGAAAAATGTCATACTCGGTACACCTACGGGTTCTGGAAAATCACTGGTTGCAGCAGCCTTTCATTTCAAGTCCGCTTCGTTGGGCAGAAAATCGGTCTACACCTGTCCGATCAAAGCGTTGGTGAATGAAAAATTTCTGTCACTCTGCAAAGATTTCGGCCCTGAGAATGTGGGCATGATGACGGGTGACGCTTCAGTAAATCGAAATGCTCCGATCCTTTGTTGCACGGCTGAGATTCTCGCCAACATCGCCGCCCGTGACGGAGCGGACTCCGACGTGCATGATGTGATTATGGACGAGTTTCACTACTACTCGGACCGTGACCGTGGAGTCGCTTGGCAGGTGCCGCTACTCACAATGTCCAATTCTCGCTTCCTTCTGATTTCGGCCACGATGGGAGAGCCCCATTTTTTCGCGAAGGAACTTGAACGTCTGACGGGTGAGGAATGCGCATGCATTGGTGGACAGGAACGGCCGGTGCCTTTGGAATTTTCTTACTGGGAGAAGACGCTTCAGGAAGCGATTGGTGAGCTCAATTCGAAGAATCAACTTCCTGTTTACCTGGTTCATTTCACACAGCGCAGTGCTTCGGAGACCGCTCAGAATCTGCTCAGTCTCTCTGTTGCATCGAAGGAAGACAAAGCGCGAATCGATGATGAGCTTCTCGGAGTCCATTTCAGTAGTCCTTTTGGCAAGGACATTAAGAAACTTCTTCGAAGCGGCATTGGTCTTCACCACGCTGGACTGCTTCCGAAGTATCGCGTATTGGTTGAGAAGTTTGCCCAAAAAGGTTTGCTGAAAATCATCTGCGGAACGGATACGCTCGGGGTGGGAGTCAACGTACCCATCCGTACTGTTTTATTTACGCAACTCAGCAAATACAGCGGACAGAAGACCGCGACCCTTTCGGCTCGAGACTTTCATCAAATCAGCGGTCGCGCGGGAAGAAAAGGTTTTGACGAAAAGGGTTACGTGGTTTGTCTCGCCCCAGAGCACGTGGTGATCAACAAACGGCTTGAGTCGAAGGCGGCAAACGACCCCAAGAAGAAAAAGAAAATCGTCAAAAAGAAACCTCCTGAGCGTGGGTTTGTGAATTGGAATGAAGAGACATTTCAGCGATTGCAGAATGCGAAACCGGAGTCGTTAATCTCGAGATTTCAGGTAAGTCACGGTCTTTTGTTGAACGTGCTGAGCAGAAAAGGCGACGGATGTGGAGCGATGAGACAGCTCATTCGCGATTGTCACGAAGATGAACCGAGCAAAGCCAAGCTTCGCAAGACTTCTTTTCAACTGTTCCGCTCACTGGTTGAGCGAGATATTATCGAAATTCTACCAACCTCTGCTGATGGCCAAAAACTACGTGTGAACGTCGAGTTGCAAGACGACTTTTCGCTGAATCAGACTCTCGCACTTTACGCGCTCGATACCATCGAGCTTATTGACCGCGAGGACCCTGATTTTGCTCTCAAGGTGCTGAGTTTGGCTGAGTCGATTTTGGAAGATCCCGATATCATTCTCCGCAAGCAACTGGATCATCTGAAATCCGAGCTTGTTGTGGAGTTGAAAGCGGCAGGAGTGGAGTATGAAGAACGGATGGAGAAACTTGACGAGCTGGAGCATCCTAAGCCGGAGCGTGAATTCATTTATCAAACCTTCAACGAGTTTTCTCGAAAGCATCCTTGGATTGGAAGTGAAAACATTCGACCGAAATCCATCGCAAGGGAGATGTATGAGACCTACAGCAATTTTGCGGATTATGTGAAAGAATATGGCCTGCTACGCTCGGAGGGGCTGTTATTGAGGCATTTGACGCACGTCTATCGCGTGCTTGAGCAGACCGTTCCACCAGCCTATCGAAACGAAGACCTCGATGATGTGGTGTCGTATCTGGATCATTTGATTCGCCAGACGGACTCCAGCTTACTTGATGAATGGATGTTGTTGAAGGATCCGGATCACAAGCCCGTCAACGAGGAAGAAATTACTTTTGAGGGCAAGGGAGTGCTAGATATCACACGACCTGAGAAAGAGTTTAAACGAAAAGTTCGACAGGAGATTTTTCGTTTTCTTCGGATGCTGGCAAACAAGTCCTACCAGGAGCTTCATGAGACCTTCGACCTATCTGAGATTCTTGGAGAATTTGATGAGACCCGAACTCCGGGTCCGCTGGCTTTGGAAAATTTGATGGTGGAATTTTATGAAAAACGGGAGTGGATTCGTCTTGATCCATCCGCTCGTGCGGCTGCTAACACCCGAATTGATAAAGATGATTCTTCCAAGTGGAAAATTGAACAGATCATTGTGGATTCGGAAGAGAAAAACGATTGGTGCCTTGGTCTTGAAGTGGATCTTGGCGAGTCACGCAAAGAACAGCGAGTGATGATTGCGTGGAAGTTTCTAGGAGCCTACAATCATGACTTTTGAAAGCTGGATCATGCTTAGCTTCATCACCGCGATCGCGTCATGGTTTCGTGCAGTCATCGGGATGGGTTTTGCTCTGATGGTTCTTCCGGCTTATTTGATCCTGCTCCCGGGCCCCGTTCCAGCGACGGTGATTTTAGTTGGATTATCGATTTCCGTTTTGACTTTCTGGAGAGAAAGGCGATCGCTCGATTTAAAGGGCCTGCCATTCTCCTTGGGTGGTCGGTTCGTCGGAAATTTTGTAGCGATGCTGTTTTTTAGTTTTCTGGTTGGACCGAGCTTCGATTACATTGCCGGCATAAGCGTTCTGATTGCAGTTGCGCTGAGTCTGTTGCCTTATTCGTTTTCGCCCACGCCAGCTCGCCTGGGTATAGCGGGTGTAGCTTCGGGTGTCATGGGAACCCTCACTTCCCTTGATGGACCGCCAATCGCGCTTCTCTACCAGCATCAAAAAGGGGAAGTGATCCGCTCGACCCTTGCCGCTTACTTTGCAATTGGCACTATTTTATCTTTGGCAGTTTTGGCTTTGGGAGGATTGTGCACGATGCAAAACGTGAAACATTCTCTTTACCTTCTACCTTCGGCTCTTCTGGGATTTTATGCGTCTCGATTTACCATCCACCGTGTTCCGAAGAGCTTGCTTCGAGGATCGATTCTGGCGGTGTCAGCCACATCCGCCATCCTCATTCTCGTGAAGGCTGCGATTTGATCCTTTTTTCAGGAAGATAGCCGCGCTGTCACTTCTACTTCTAGCTTCATTTGGTCGTCGAGCAGACCAACGATCACAACAGTCGCTGCGGGCATGGACTTGCCAAGGTATTTAGCAAAAACTGGCCAGCAGGGCTCAAAGTCACACTTATCCGTATAAAGATAGCGAACGCGCACGACTTCATCGAAACTGCTTCCTGCTTCTGCTAAGGCCTTCTTGATGTTTTGGAAGCATTGTTCGGCTTGTTCGACAACATCCTCGGAGATGCTCATGTCATCGTAGTTGTATCCCGTGGTTCCGGAGACAAAGACGTAGTCCCCATCGACCACTGCACGGGAGTAGCCGATTTTGGATTCGAATTCAGAACCGCTTGAAATGAGTTTGCGTGGCATGAGTCCTAAGGCAGGGACGATCACATCAAAGGTCAATAACGCTTCCACAAAAAAAGCCTGACTGGGTTAGAGTCAGGCTTTTCTTTTTTTAGGGGCTTATTAGTATTTCAGTTTGTAACTAAAATTTCCATTCAACGCCGCGCATGTCACCTGTTTCGAGAAACTTTTGGTGCATCGCAAAAGCATTAGAAAGAGATGCGGGAGTGTGTCCGTCGGCAACCTCTTCAAAATAACCTCTAAGTGTGTCTTTGTAATCAGGGTGAGCACAGTTTTCACAGATGAGTCGCGCACGCTCGATCGGATCTTTACCGCGAAGGTCCGCAACCCCTTGCTCGGTGATTACGACCTGAACAGAGTGCTCACTGTGGTCCATGTGTGAACAGTTCGGAACGATCGCGCTAATCATACCCTTCTTCGCAACCGATGGGCAGGTGAAGATGGAGATGTAAGCGTTTCGAGTGAAGTCTCCCGAACCACCGATTCCGTTCATCATATTCTTCCCGAGAACGTGGGTGGAGTTGACGTTACCAAAAATATCGAGTTCCAGCGCGGTATTGATCGAAATAATTCCGATTCGACGAACGATTTCAGGGTTGTTTGAGATCTCCTGTGGCCGGAGTAGGATTTTACGACTGTAGTCCTTTAAATTGTCGTAGATCTTGTCCATGACGTCTTTCGTGACTGTCAGCGATGTTCCACTCGCAAATGTGCATCTTCCAATGTCCATCAAATCGACAACGGAGTCTTGAATCACCTCGGAGTAGAGCATGAAATCGGGAATGTCTTTGTTTGCCCCCATCGCTCCAAGAACCGCATTGGCGATATTTCCTACGCCGCTTTGGATCGGAAGGAACTCAGGTGGAACCGTCCCGCGTTTGATTTCGCTAGCTAAGAAGTTTGCGGTGTTTTCACCAATCTTTTGGGTGATTGGATCAGATGGTTTGAAGGCTCCGACTTCGTCAGGTTGATTGTTGCGTACGAATCCTACGATCTTTGATGGATCGACACGGACCACTTCAGCACCGATGCGGTCAGTAGCTTTGTAAATGGGAACCTCCCGGCGATTCGGAGGGCTATCTGGCATGTAGATGTCGTGGAAACCACGGAGATCGGTTGGGTGATACTCGTTAAGCTCCACGATGATCTTGTCAGCTACCTGACAGAAAGTGGGGCTCGCTCCTACTGACGTGGAAAGCGTGATCTCACCCTTGTCGTTGACGTCTGCTGCTTCGACGATCGCCCAATTGAATCCGCCGAGGAAGCCGTAGCGCACATACTGCGGAAGTAACGACAAGTGCATGTCAAAAAAACGAGTTTCTCCACTGTTGATTTGCTTACGCAGATTTGGATCCGACTGATACGGTGTGCGGAAAAGCACCGCATTTGCTTCAGCGAGAGAACCATCCAGTGAAGGTCCGGTGGATGCACCAGTCACAACACCGACTTTGAAAGGTCTGCCCGCTGCGTGCTCTTCTTTTGCCTTCGCTGCGATTGCTTTTGGAACGATTTTACATGCCCCTGCTGGTGTGAATCCGCTGAATCCGATCACGTCCTGATCTTTGATCATAGATGCAGCTTCCTCTGGGGTCAGTTCTTTGATGCGTTTTGCCGTCATATCTTAAGATGCTGTAAGTTGGAAATTAGTGAGCCGAATCCCTGAGGATTCGGCTTTAATTTTAAAAAAGTTAAGTCGCGTTTAGGTGAGGGTGGAGATGAAGAAACCCGCTGCGAGTGCACTTCCGATGACGCCCGCCACGTTTGGTCCCATCGCGTGCATGAGCAGGAAATTTTGTGGATCTGCCTTTTGGCCCTGCACGTGAGATACCCTGGCTGCCATGGGCACCGCAGAGACTCCGGCGGAGCCGATGAGCGGGTTGATCTTGTTCTTTTGAAAAAGATTCATGAGCTTTGCCATGATAACACCAGCTGCGGTTGCAATAACGAAGGCCACGATGCCAAGTCCGAGGATGCCAAGCGTCTTAAGGTCCAGGAAGTTTTCTGAAGACATCTTGAGCCCTACCGTCAAACCAAGGAAAATAGTCACGATGTTAATGATTTCATTTTGAGCAGCTTTTGCGAGACGTTCAGTCACTCCACACTCACGGATGATGTTACCGATGAAAAGCATGGAGATCAGTGGCGCAGCGGATGGAACAACTAAGAGGCAGAACACCATGACGACAACTGCGAAGGTAAGTTTCTCGAATTTGCTCACTGAGCGAAGGGATTTCATACGAATCTTTCGCTCTTTTTCAGTGGTAAGCAGCTTCATGATAGGAGGTTGGATCACCGGAACCAGCGCCATGTAAGAATAAGCGGCTACCGCAATGGAGCCGAGAAGATCAGGTGCAAGTTTGTTGGCTACAAAAATCGAAGTCGGTCCGTCTGCACCACCGATGATGCCGATGGCCGCGGCTTCATTTACTGAAAACATTCCGCTGGCAACCGCACCGAGAAAGGTTGCGAAAATGCCGAACTGAGCGGCAGCGCCAAGAAGCAACGTCCGAGGGTTTGCAATGAGCGGTCCGAAATCGGTTAGCGCTCCGACACCCATGAAAATGATGGGCGGGAATATTTCTAGTTTAACTCCTTGAGAGATGTAGTAGAAAAGCCCGCCAGCACTGTGAGTAGCGTGATCAGGTTCGGCTAAGATGATATCGCCAATAGGTAGATTCGCCAGTAATGCTCCCAGTGAAATGGGAATGAGCAGGAGCGGCTCAAACTTTTTAACGATTCCAAGATAGAGGAGCGCGACTACCACGATCCACATGACGGCCATTTGCCAGGTCATATAGGCAAAACCCGTGTTGCTTAAAATGCTTTCTAAAGAGGTATCCATCAATCGATTTCTGTCGGGTTAATGTGAAGCTCGGCAGGCTTAAGCCATTTCCAACAGAGCTTGTCCTTCGGTTACCTGATCTCCTGTTTTGACAAGGATCGAAGTGACCTTACCCGCGCTTTCAGCCGTGACGTAGGAGTTCATCTTCATGGCTTCAAGGGTGAAAAGGCGGTCACCAGCGGCTACGCTTTGCCCAACTTGAGCGTCGATTCCCACGATTGTTGCTGCTAATGGGCTTACGACTTGGTTTCCCCCGGTTGCGGCTGGCGCAGCAGCGGCAGCTGTTTCAGTTGCACCCGCTTCGGTCGACTCAAGAGTGACTTCGTAAACGGTTCCATCTACAGTAACTTTTAGTTTTTTCATGTTGGCTAAGGAAAAAGTAGGGTTAACGGGTTAGTTTTTTCTCTGAATGTCTTTGATTTTTGCCTTACCACTTGTGGCAAAACTCACGGCTGCAGTGATCACTGCGATGGTGTGGGGATCGATTGCACCTCCAGTTGCAGGTTTGGTTTCCGGGGTATTTCCTTTGTCCAGACCGACTGTTTTGACGATCTGTCCAATGGTCAGAGTCAGAATCCACAGGATGGCCAGAGTGATCATGACTACTGCAAATCCTGAGAGAGAATACCCGAGTGCTTCTTGTAATGTAATCGTCGCTGTCATACGCAATCCTTGATCAAATGTCGGGAAAATTGGCTATTCTGTTGGTTTATAAAAATTAATAGGGCGGATTAGAAAAATTATCTTAACAAATGACAATTATTAAATAAATTTATTGATATCACCAAGAATGATTTTAAATCCTCATGCAATAAGAAATGTTTGGAGTGATCTAAAAAGGGTGTTTCGATAGGAGAGTTTTATACAAGTTATGACGGCAATATCTGAAATTGAAAAAGATCTGAAAGCGACTTTTCCGGCTCATTCATATGAGCAATGGAAAAAAGCCGCTGAAGCTCTTTTGAAGGGGAAACCATTCGAGAAACTTCTCGTAACTCCGACTTACGAAGGCTTCGATTTACAGCCCATCTTCCGCAAAGATGATCTGGATGCGTTGCAGTTCGCCAAGGATTTACCGGGTGCGGGCAGCTATGTTCGAGGAAGCCAGCCGATCGGAGGTTTTAGAAATCGATGGAAGATTTCTCAGGAACTTCCATTTGGCGAGGCAGCTGAATTGAACAAGGCGATCAAGCGCGAGATTGCTGGTGGGGCTGACGAGATCAACATCGTGCTCGACATCGCTTCCCAAAACGGCATGGATCCCGATGGGGCCGCTGAAGGTGAAGTTGGAGGATGTGGTTTTTCACTCGCGACTCTCGCTGACCTGGAGGTTGCGCTGGACGGTGTGGATCTCACCACGACATCCATCTTTATTCAAGCCGGAGCTTCGGGTTGTGCGGTGATGTCACTGTTGTGTGCGTATTGCAAAAAGCATCATATTGATTGTTTAACACTCACAGGATGTGTGGGCTCCGACCCTATTGGTTTGGCAATGCGCTCGGGAAAGCTGAGCTCGACATTAGAGAAATCAATTTCGGATATAGCAGATCAAATCCAATGCATGTCAGGATGTGACTGCAACATGTCGAGCCTTTACGTGGACGGAAATGTATTCCACAACTCGGGTTCCAGTGCGGTTCAGGAACTTGGTTTTACGATTGCTTCATCAGTTGAGTATCTCAAGGCGATCACAGAAAAGGGAGTTAGTATTGAAGATGCTGCTAACTCCATGCGTTTCGGATTTGGCGTGGGAAGCAACTATTTCCTTGAAGTCGCGAAACTTCGTGCGGCTCGTATGTTATGGGCCAGAGTGCTGAGTGCCTGGGGTGCTTCTTACGAGGATCTTCCGATGCACATCCACGCCCGCACTTCCACTTGGAACAAGACGGTGATTGATCCTTACGCAAACATGCTTCGCGTAACTTCGGAGGCTTTTTCAGCTGTGATTGGTGGTTGTGACAGCATGCATGTTGGGCCATTTGATGAGGTTGTTCGATTACCGGATGAGTTTTCTTCCCGCATTGCTCGTAACATTCACTACATCCTCGCAGAGGAGTGCGAGTTGACGCGTGTAATCGATCCAGCAGGAGGTTCTTACTACATTGAGTGGCTTACCGATCAGGTTGCGCAGAAAGCCTGGGAATGGTTCCAAAAAGTCGAAGCTGAAGGTGGGTTGATCGCAGCCCTTAGAAATGGATTCGTTCAGGGTGCGATAAACGAGGTTTACGAAAAACGCATCGCAAACGTCAAGAAACGTCGCGACGTGATTGTAGGAACCAATCAGTATCCAAATTCCACCGAGACTCCCATCGAAACCCGAGCGATTGACTACGGCTCTTTCAAATCAGAAAGAGCGGCTGCGGTTTCTGCTTTAAAGGGAAAGGTAGAAGTCGGTGAGAAGTGTGTCGATGCCTTCATCGAAGGTGCAACACTTGGCGAAGTCGTCGGGAGCTGCGATTCAGAAGAAATTCAGCCGATTACTAGTCGCCGTGGTGCTGAGCCATTCGAGCAACTTCGTAATGCGGCACGAGTTTACATCGAAAAGAACGGGCATGCGCCTAAGCTTTTCCAGGCAAACTGGGGACCTTCTCGTGGTTATCGCCTTCGTGCAGACTGGACATCAGCGTTTTACCAAGTGGGTGGATTCGATGTTCTTAATGACAAAGACTTTGAGGATGTAGACGGCATGGTGTCTGCTCTCAAGGAAAGTGGAGCAAAGGTGGCAGTGATCACTTCGTCAGACGCGGTATATGCCGAGAAACTTGAGGAGCTTGCGAAGGCAGTTAAAGCTGCAGATGACAGTATCTACGTCATTGTTGCAGGCGCCCCTGGGGACAAAGAGGAAGCTTGGCGAGTTGCTGGGGTAGATGACTTCGTGAATGTTCGAGTCAACAATCACGCGATGCTCAGCATGTTGTTTGAAAAAATCGGGGTTCTTTAATCAGCACCCCTCCGAAAACATCTGAATAAGAAACAGCAAAATTTTAGAAAAATGGCTAAACCAGATTTTACAAAACTCAGCTACGTTCCTGAGCAAACTGCGACAGACCGTGAAGCCTGGAGCAAGAAGTTTGAATCCGCCGCAGGAGATACGATCGATAAGCTCTCCTGGAGAACAGCAGAACAAGTAGATGTAAAACCACTCTACACCGAGGCAGATACTGCGGATATGGTGCACACGGATTATGAAGCAGGTATTCCACCCTTTCTTCGTGGACCTTATGCGACCATGTATGTATTCCGCCCCTGGACCGTTCGCCAGTATGCGGGTTTCTCGACTGCGGAAGAATCTAATGCGTTTTATCGCCGCAACCTGGCTGCAGGACAAAAGGGATTGTCTGTAGCATTCGACCTGGCGACTCACCGCGGATACGATTCCGACCACGCTCGTGTAGTGGGTGACGTTGGTAAGGCAGGTGTCGCGATAGACTCGATTCTCGACATGGAGATCCTGTTCGATCGCATTCCGCTCAACAAGGTATCCGTTTCCATGACGATGAACGGTGCGGTGCTTCCAGTGCTGGCGTTTTACATCGTAGCCGCGCTGGAGCAAGGTGCGAAGCTGGAGGAACTAAGCGGGACAATCCAGAATGACATCCTGAAGGAATACATGGTGCGTAATACTTACATTTACCCACCAACACCTTCGATGAAGATCATAGCGGACATCTTCGAATATACTTCGAAGTTCATGCCGAAGTTCAACTCGATCTCAATCTCCGGTTACCATATGCAGGAAGCGGGTGCAACCGCTGACCTCGAGATGGCTTACACGCTTGCAGACGGTCGTGAATACATCCGTGCAGGTATCGAAGCAGGCATTGATGTCGATGCGTTTGCGCCACGTCTGTCATTCTTCTGGGCGCAGGGTAAAAACTACTTTATGGAGGTGGCGAAGATGCGTGCAGCACGTGTGCTTTGGGCTCGTATCGTGAATGAGTTTAGTCCAAAGAATCCAAAATCTTTAGCGCTTCGTACGCACTCTCAGACTTCTGGCTGGAGTTTGACCGAACAGGATCCGTTTAACAACGTGGCTCGTACTTGCGTTGAGGCGATGGCTGCATCATTGGGACACACCCAAAGCTTGCACACGAACGCGCTCGACGAAGCGATTGCACTGCCAACTGATTTCTCGGCCCGTATTGCTCGTAACACTCAGTTGTTCCTGCAGGACGAAACCAGCATCTGTAAGGTGATCGATCCATGGGGAGGTTCTTACTATCTTGAGTCATTGACTCAGGAGCTGATCAAGAAGGGCTGGGATCATATCTGTGAAGTAGAGTCTTACGGTGGAATGGCAAAAGCCATTGAAGAAGGTCTGCCAAAGCTCCGCATCGAAGAAGCTGCAGCACGTCGTCAGGCATGGATCGATAGTGGTGAAGAAACCATCGTGGGTGTGAACAAGTTCCGCCTCGAGAAGGAGGATCCACTTGAGATTCTAGACATCGACAACTCTGCGGTTCGCCTCTCTCAAATTGATCGTTTGAAGAAACTCCGTGCTGAGCGTAACGAAGATGCATGCAAAGCAGCACTTGAAGCGCTTGCAAATGCTGCAGCTACTGGTGAAGGTAACTTGCTCGAGCTTGCTGTTGAAGCTGCGAAGAACCGTGCGTCACTCGGTGAGATCTCTGACGCCTGTGAGAAGACATTTGGACGTCACCAGGCAGTGATCCGTTCGATCTCTGGAGTGTATGGAAGTGAATTCGGGAAACAGGAAGAAATGGAAGCTGTAAAAGTGAGAACCAAGACGTTTGAAGAAAAGGAAGGTCGTCGTCCACGTATCATGATTGCAAAGATGGGGCAGGATGGTCACGACCGTGGGGCGAAGGTGGTTGCAACTGCCTATGCTGACATGGGATTCGACGTCGATATTGGATCACTTTTTCAAACCCCGGAAGAAACGGCGCGTCAGGCGGTGGAGAATGACTGTCATGTGGTTGCGATGAGTTCGCTTGCTGCGGGTCATAAGACTCTTCTGCCACAGCTCGTGGAAGAGCTCAAGAAGCTTGATCGTGAGGACATGATTGTGGTCTGTGGAGGAGTGATTCCTGCACAAGACTATGATTACCTCTTCGAACACGGAGCATCTGCCATCTTCGGCCCGGGAACGGTTATTACCGAGTCTGCGAACAAGTTGATGGACATCCTTGAGTCGTAAGCGGAAAAGCTTCAGAATAGTTTTATAAACTTCAAAACCTCAGTTTGGATTTAGTTCCGAACTGAGGTTTTCACTTGGAATCAGGAGGTAAGGTAATGGCTACAATGAAGCAGAAATGCTGATTTATCATTGGCATTGGCGAATGTTATTTCCCATCAAGGTAGTCGAGTAGTTTGACCAGATCGATGTCCAATGCCATGACCCCATGGAACCTACCTTTGGGATCTGTTATTGGGGCGGATACAGTGAAGCAAAATTTGTTTGTGGAAACAGAACGATAGATATCTGAGATGACATTTTTTTGTGTTGTGAGAACTTGCCGAAACCACGAACGATCAGACCAGTTTTTTCCGTAGACGCTCTGGTCAATGGCGTTTTCACATTCAGAACTGATGTTACTGGTAATCTGAATCCCGTTTCCATCGGTGACATAGGCCAATTGAAGAAACGCATATTCACGAGACAGATCCATCATTCGATTTTCCATTTGAGAGCGACTGCAGAGCTGAAAGGCGTCCTCCTGGATCACTCGGGTGATAATGGTTTCCACCGTCTTGTGGTATTCCAAGCGAAATCGTCCGAACGATAGAAATAGGTTTTCAGCTAGTGTTTGAGCTCGGTCTCCCAGTTTGCGAATTTCCATTACACTTTCGCGTTGTTCCGCCGAACTCTCGACTATATCCGACATCATAGCATTGAGTTGATTAAGTCCTTTGTTGTGATCCGTTTTTTCAATCCGTGTTAAATCTGTATTACTCGAGATACCAATCGAATCGGATACCTGATCCACACTTTCTCGAATCGAAGTCAAACTGGAATCGACAGATTGAGTGGCGTCCGAGGTCTCAGTAGCGAGTTTTTTGATATTGTCGGCCACAGCCGTGAAGCCACGGCCAGCATTGCCAACCTTGACCGCTTGAATGGTGGCATTAAGGGCCAGGATTTTAGTGGCATCTGCAATGCTTTCAATGGTTTCGATGACCGACTTTGTTTGTCCCGAACTGATCCGTAGTTCGTTAATGGATTGTCCGATTGTCTCGAACAATTGCTGAGTCATTTGCCCCACTTTTTGCGCCTGTTCTGCTTGTTGGTGAGCCTGCTTTTCCATCTCGCCACACAGATGGGCCAATTCAGGAACTGTCTCCGATAAACTGGCCGCTGCGTGGGCAATATTGATCAACTCAGACTGATTGTTTCGATCAACACGATCACTTATGTCATTCTGCATATGCATCATGATCCTAATGCAAGAATCTTTCCATTTCGTTTGAGAGATTATATTCAGTCACGTGCTGCCAGAGATTAACGAGTTGTTTACACTAGCTGTTCTCTTACCATGTGAAAATCAGAATACTGTTGAGGGCTCAATTCTTCGAGTTCATTCGATATTCTCTTATTAAATGAGGTTCGATCCATGGGAGTGAACGGGTTTTGAAATGATCCTTTCTTGAAGAGAAAGAAGTTGCAGTATTAAATAGTAAACATATGTATACTTATGCATCCGTTAACATTCCATGTTCTTACGTTATCTATTCATCGATTTTGATAGCTTTTTTGCTTCGGTAGAGCAGCAGAATGACCCGAAATTAAGGGAGAAACCCGTAGGGGTGGTGCCGAGTCTTGGGGTGAACACGACTTGCTGCATTGCGGCGAGCTATGAGGCGAAACGATTTGGAGTGAAGACCGGAACGGGTGTTTGGGAGGCGAAGAAGATGTGCCCCGGGATCGTGTTTGTGGAGGCTGGGCATACGTCCTACGTTAAGATGCATAATCGAATGATAGATGTGATCGAGAAATGCATTCATGTGGAGAAGGTGATGTCGATCGATGAGTGTTTTTGTTTGGTTCCTAGTCACTGGCAAACGGAAGAGATGATTCGTCAGAAATGTGTTGAGATCAGAACAGCGCTTCGTGAGGAGATTGGAGGTTGCATTACCTGTTCGATAGGTGTGGGACCAAATCGTTTCTTGGGGAAGGTTGCTAGTAGTATGCGAAAGCCAAACGGCTTGCAGATCATCCGACGCTCGGACCTTCCAGAGATTTTATACTCGTTGTCAATTGAGGATCTCAATGGCGTGGGGCTAGGAATGTCGAAGCGCTTGGGGAGGTATTTTGGGGACGAACATGTATCACAAACTGAGAGGACATGACGTCGTTCCCCCTGAAACAACACGTCGTTCGGTAAGTCATTCCCATGTTTTGGCTCCTGTCATGAGAAATCACCAGGGAGCTTTAGCGGTCTTGCACAAACAACTGCAGAAGGCCTGCCGTCGGCTGCGGGCGATGCATTACTTTGCGGCAAGAATGGCGGTTTATGTGAAGTTTGGGTTCACAATTCGATGGGAAAGAGAAGCGAGATTTTTCCCTACTCAGGATACTCTTACTTTTGCAAACACCATCAATCAGATGTGGGAGGATGCTCCAAGAGAAGAACCCCCGACAAAAGTGTCTGTGGTGTTATCGGATTTGGTAGCCGAAGCCTTCCATACGAAATCACTATTTGAGGAGGACAATCATGATCGGCGGGTAAACCTTCAAAAAGCGATGGATCGTTTGAATTTGTCGTATGGTAACCGCAGTGTCTATTATGCTTCCGCTTATCAAGCTCATCAAAATAAGGAGGCTGCGCCCATGCGGATCTCTTTTACCCATATTCCGAATATTGAGTTGGAACGGGATGATTGAGGTTCGATGTTCTGCTTGCTCAGGGGTGTGGAATCGAGATAGGATTTTAGGTAAGTTTATCCAATGGACGAGTGTAAGGACAAAAAACCCGAATGGACACCAGAAGGTGCAGGACCAGAATTTGCGTCATTTGTTGCTGAGGGTGTTCCAGGGCCGGATGCGGTGAGGCTTCGAAAACGAGTGAAGCGTCGGGAGCTGACTGTGGACGATTATGTGGACGGTGTTTTGGAAGGGAATCGGACCATTTTAGCCCGGGCGATCACTCTCATTGAGAGCCAATCCCCCTCCCACCTTGAAACGGGTCTCGAAGTTTTGCAGCAGTTGCTGCCCCATTCAGGAAAATCAAAACGCGTAGGAATTACCGGGGTGCCCGGAGCCGGAAAGAGCACTTTTGTTGAGTCTTTGGGTTTTCAACTCTGTGAGGAAGGGCATCAGGTCGCGGTTCTCGCGATTGACCCCAGCAGCAGCTTAAGTGGAGGGAGTATTCTCGGTGACAAGACTCGGATGGAAAAACTAGCTAATCATTCCTCTGCGTTTATTCGGCCCTCTCCCACGGGTGGTAATTTGGGAGGTGTTGCTGAGAAGAGCCGTTCGACGATGATTTTGTGTGAAGCGGCAGGTTATGACGTGGTATTGGTCGAAACGGTTGGTGTCGGGCAAAACGAGACTACCGTTCGAGGAATGGTGGATTGTTTTTTGCTACTATCGATTGCTGGAGCAGGAGATGATCTCCAGGGAATCAAAAAGGGGGTTGTTGAGATCGCTGACCTGTTCGTAGTGAACAAAGCAGATGGCAACAACAAGACACGAGCAGCTCGTTCCAGAAGTGAGATGGAGACGGTGTTGCACTATCTGAATCCGTTCACACCAAGTTGGACGGTCCCGGCTCTAACGTGTTCTGCGATGATGGGACATGGGGTCAAGGATGTTTGGGATAAGGTAATCTCTTTCTTCGAACATCTTGATAAGGAAGATATCCTAAACCGCAGACGTTCTGAGCAAAACGTAGACTGGATGCACGAAATGATTTTTCAGGAGATTCGGCATAGGTTCTTCCTAAATGATCGTGTTGCCAAAGATCTCAAAGGCATCGAAAAAGATGTCTATGAGCAGAATTTGCCACCATACCTTGGTGCGAAGACTTTGTTGGAGAAATTTTTAAATTAGGCTTTCATTCCAAAAAAAAGACGAAGGCTTTAACCTTCGTCTTTTTACCAAAAACTGAGGATTTCCTCTAATTCTGAAGTGATGCAATAGTGATGCCGCCGTTTACGGTTTCGAACTTCAGATTACTGCCACCGCCGTTTACAGTTCCATTAAATTTCTTATCAAAGATCTTTTTACTGATGTTCAAAGGGAAATCGGAGTGGATACCGCCGTTGACTGTGTCACCGCTTGCGGAGAATGCAAAATCCTGAGGAAGTTCGACTTTAATGCCTCCGTTGACCGATTCAAAAGACATATCACCACCTTGGAGATGTGGAGTGAATTTGCAGTAAATGCCCCCGTTAACGGTTTCCAGATTTGCGGCTCCATTGATATCAAATGCTTTGATAGATCCGTTGACGGTCTCTGCATCAATTGTCCCTGACAACTTCTTGAGACGAAGCCCTCCGTTGACAGTTTCCGCATCTACGTTTGTTGGGTGAGGGACGTGGATCACGTATTTTACAGAACCACTGGTATTCTTTTTAAAAAGCTTCCAAAACGAAAAACCCGAATTTGGAATCTTTGTGTTGATCGAGATTTTTTCGTCTTCTTGTGTGATGAGAACTTCCATTTTGTCCAGATGCTTCTGAACATTCTCTTCGTTTCCACCCTTTGCACTTTTGGTGTAGGTGATTTCGATTTCGGGCCTGTCCCAGCCCTCGACAGTGATGGTTCCATTGACGTTTTCGACCTCAATGTATTCGATGGTTTCAGCCGGCAGGGTTTGAGTGGTAGTTTCCTCCAGTTTTGCTGCACTGGCAGAAGCAGTGATCGCGAGTGCGACACAGGATGCTGAAATGGATGTGGTAATCGTTGGGATGTTCATGTGATGAATAGTTTTCCCCTATGACGCGAATTTCATGCCTATTGTTTCAAAACCTCTCTTGAGATGCAGAAACATGGATATTTTCAGGAAAAAATCTTACCTACCATATTTAGAATTCCGGGAGTTTAGTGGAAATAGCTATTTTTAGGTAAATATCACCACAATCGTTCTCTTTGCTCCTTCCCCCCATGCTAATACTTGATTCTCCCAAAATAAGCAGCTATGCATGATTTTATGGACAGACCATTTAAAGTTTTAGGAATACAACAAATTGCTATTGGGGGACTGGATAAGTCTAAGCTCGCGACATTCTGGGTGGATATGCTCGGTCTTGTGAAGGAAAAAGATTTCCAGAGCGAAGCCGAGAATGTGGACGAAGACGTGTTGGTCATGGGAAGTGGACCCCACGCTGTGGAAGTCGATCTCATGCAGCCGATCGACCCTGAGAAGAAACCAAAAGTTCACGAACCAAAGTTGAATCATGTGGGCCTCTGGATCGATGATCTACCAAAAGCAGTTGAATGGCTTACGGCCCAAGGAGTTCGCTTCACGCCTGGTGGCATTCGTCCGGGTGCGAGTGGATACGATGTATGCTTCATCCACCCTAAAGGAAATGACGAATTTCCCCTATGTTCCGAGGGAGTGTTAGTCGAGTTGGTTCAGGCTCCTCAGGATGTGATTGAGGCGAAGTCTTAAGACGATTTAAGTTAAGATCTTAACGTTGAAGCTCCGGAAAAACCCGGGGCTTTTTTTATATCTGGGCAGTTCGTTCACCCAACAGCCATAAAAAGTCAGAGAGGCGATTGATGTAGGGGAGCATTTGTCGAACGACGGGCTCTTCTTCTTTTTCGAGGATACGTAGAATGCATCTTTCTGCGCGGCGACAGATCGTTCGAGCCAGATGAATGGCGCCCGAGGTTGGATTCACTCCCGAGAGAACAAAACCATCTATCTTCACCTCCTTTTCAATAATCGCGATTTCTGACTCCATCCACGAGAGATAGGCTTCTTGGTAGAGAGGTTTTTGGCGAATTTCGTGATCGGTAGGATCCGTTGCAAGGTCACCTCCGACGTTGAGAAGCTGCGATTGAATGGTATTCAGCGTGACGACAAGCGATTCCAAATTCTCGGTATCTTTTGCGAACGCCTTCGCCAACCCGATGGCACTACTGAGTTCATCAATAGTGCCATACGCATCGACCCGATCTTCGGTTTTGGGAACTTTTTTTCCGTATCGAAGCGATGTATTACCGCTATCGCCCTTTTTGGTAACGATAGACATTTCCCGAATTATGCTTCTTCAACAGTCACGTTATAGCTACTCCCTGCTACGGAGAGTACCATGTCCTGTTTCCCTGAGAAACTTAGCTCGGCTGCAGGAGCGGTTTCTTCTTTTGCGGTGGGTTGGATAGTGATGTTGCTCTCACCTTTTTCCTTTGCCTGGTAGTAGGCCTCCACCTGAGCAGGGAACATCGCCCAAATCACGCAGTGTTCGTCGTCAGTTGGAAGTCCCTTTTCTTCCAGTTCTTTCCGAAGATCGTCCATGCCTTTGCGCTCAACGGCGGTAGACTCCACCGGTCGGCAAGTGATAGGTTCACGCCCTGCCTGTTCCGCAGCGATTTTCTGAACTTCAGGATCCACCGGTGCAGGGGTTGTTCCATAGTAACCGAGTGCGATGTCTTGCGCCTGGGGAGTTAGATTTTTCCAACGACCAAACTTCACATTCATGAAGGCTTGGTTTCCTGCGATTTGAGAAGTTGGGGTCACGAGTGGCATCCAGCCAAGTGCTTTGCGGACTACTGGAACTTCGGCAAAGACCTCATCGAACTTATCCTCCATTTTTTGGTCTTTCAGCTGTTTGCGGAAGTTGGAAAGCATTCCGCCGGGAACTTGGTAAACGAGAGCTTCACTATCCACCACTTCATTTTTGTGAGCAGTAAAATCGCCGAGCTCCGCATATACTTTTTCCATGTGGTTGCGAACTTCTGCAAGGCCGTTGATTTGATCTTCAGAA
>JAKSBQ010000291.1 GCA_022361075.1 Opitutales bacterium
CGCCACACCGCGACGCACGCAGCCTAAACCCGATTCGGATCACATGCATCCGAGCGGCGTCTTGCCGGTGTGCCCCGGCACCTCGCGCACCATCTTGGGTACCAGGTAGCCCGGCAAGCGTGCGCGCAGCCTGCGTTCGATGGCGATGGCATGCGCCTCGGGTAAATCGAAATGCGCCGCGCCGTCCACCGGGTCCAGCACATGCAGATAATAGGGCAGCACACCGATATCGAACAGGGACTCGCTCAGCGTTGCAAGGATATCGGCATCGTCGTTGACGGACTTGAGCAGGACGGACTGATTCAGCAGCGTAACGCCGTTTTCCCTCAAATGTGCGAGCGACTTGGCAAGTTCATCCGTAATCTCGTTCGGATGATTGGCGTGAATCACCACCGTGCTGCGCAGGCGGTTGTTGCCGAGCAGTCTCGCCAGGTCCTGGGTGATGCGAGGCGGCAACACCACCGGCAGCCGGGTATGGATACGCAGACGCCGGAGCTGTGGGATCTCTTCGGCCGTGTCGAGCAGGGTTTGCAGGCGCTGGTCGGACAAGGTCAGCGGGTCGCCACCGCTGAGGATCAGCTCAGACACATCGGACATTTGCCTCAATGCGCCGATGCTTTCCTGCCAGTGCCGTAAAGGCGTCTGCTCCTGGTAGGGGAAATGTCGTCGAAAGCAATAGCGGCAGTGCACGGCGCAGGCACCGGTGGTGATCATCAGCGCCCGTCCAGGGTACTTTTTCAGGATGCCCGGGCCTTGCGTCGCCGCCTGGTCACCCACCGGGTCGGTCGAATAGCCCTCGACCGGTGATCGTTCTATCTGCAGTGGCAGTACCTGGGCGAGCAAAGGATCGGTCGCATCGCCCGCGTGCATCAGATCGACGAAATAGCGCGGTACCCGTAGCGAAAAGTCGGGATCGGCCAGCAAAGGGTGCGGAAGTCGTGCCGGGTCGAGATCGAGCAGGCGCAGGAGTTCCACCGGATCGCTGACGGCATGCGCCAGTTCGTGTTGCCAGGGTTCCGATTCCAAGCGCGGAGATGAACAAGGTATCATTACGGGCTTTATTGCTCTGTGTAGTGATGAGGATCGAATGGCGACGTATAGCACGAACGAGTTCAGGGGTGGTCTGAAACTGCTCCTCGACGGTGAC
>JAKSBQ010000416.1 GCA_022361075.1 Opitutales bacterium
AATCCTGAAACTCCAGCCACCCGAAATCATTGCATTGAACCACTATTTTTATGGATGCCGAAGACGCGATAATCACGAAAATCGGCTCATCCTGTTTTTTCAAAACCAATCGATCTGGACTCAGAACTTCTCGATTTAGAAAAAACTGATCCGAATTGAAATTATCAACGTAGTATTTTATCGAAATTCCAATTTCAGATAAAAACTGACTCAACGCGTTGCTGTATTCTCCCGTTCCCCAAACAGCGCACACTCTGTTTGCGGTAAGCCCCTTAATCATTCGAGCCCAAAAATCCAATGAATAAGCTTCGTCACTGCAATTATTGCTCATGAATCAACTCCCAATGGTCAACCATCAGATATCCAGCTCTTTCATTCTCCGAATGTTGTAAAACTCATCACCGTCTTTGAGTGTTCCTTTTTCCCAAAGTTCTTTGAGTTCTACTATCGCATTCTCGACCGATGATAAAGGTTTAAACCCTGTACCAAGCAGTTTTTTTGAAGACAAACGATAGGAGCGGGGATCATTTGACGGAGTTACCACAATCTCTGCGTCCACATACTTCTGCACCAACATTGCGATATCCATGATGGAAATGTTCTCAAAGCCCACATTGTAGATACCAGTAAGCTCAGGTCTTGCTAAGAAATGATGATAGGAGCGCACCATGTCCTTGATATGAATATTTGGGCGAGTCTGGTTTCCTCCAAAAACCGTGATCTTTCCATCTCGGAGAGCTAACATGGTTAAAATATTGACGGAGAGATCCAGCCGCATCCTTGGTGAAAATCCACATACTGTTGCCGGGCGTAAAATTTGGACTGCTATCTGATCCGAATAGCTCAATAAAACTCGTTCACTGATCATTTTGGTCTTATTGTAATCCGAGATGGGTATCAAGCTTAACTCCTCGGTTACTTCCGGTTCGTCTTTGACTCCATAAACGCTCCCCGAACTCGCAAAGATGAACTGTTGCACGCCACGATCAATTGCCTTTTCGACCAGAAATTTCGTAGCGAGCGCATTTACTTCCCAATTGAGCTTTGAGTCCAAGTCTGCACAGGGATCATTAGCAACGTTCGCCAGATGAAAGACAACATTGATCCCTTCCATGGGAATCTCATCCACATTGCAAATGTCTCCTTTGAAGATGGTAAGATTCGGATGTTCATCCAGAAAATTGCCAAACCACTGGATGTCAAAAACGGTCACTTCATGGTTTTGTTCCAGTAAACTTTTGACTAGTTGGGTTCCGACAAATCCACAACCTCCTGTAACAAGTAATTTCATTATTTAGAAAAATGATTTAATGGACTGGATAACGTAATCAATTTCAGACTCTTCCATTTCAGAAAATAACGGCAGACTAATAATTTCTTTAGCTTGAGTTTCAGCATTTTCAAAATCCCCTTTCTGATAACCCAATTCTTTAGCCGCTTCATGAAGATGTAATGGAATAGGATAATTGATGGCTGATTGGACTCCGCATTTTGCTAGGTGGTCTTTGAGTGAATCCCTTCTCTCATGACGGATCATAAAGCGGTGGTAAACAGGCTTTTCATTCGAATGCTCACCCGGAACTCTTACGAAATCGCACAGCTCCTGTCTATAGGTCTGGGCAATGGATCGCATCCTGCCGTTAATCGTATCAATATGTTTGAGTTTAATGCGTGCGATGGCAGCTTGAATCGCATCCAGTCTGGTATTCACACCCCAAAATTCACATTCATTTCGGTTTTTGAGGCCATGATTCCGACACTTCTTCAAATGTTCAGAAAGGTTTGAGTCGTCTGTCGTAATAATACCACCGTCACCATGAACGTGAAGGTTCTTTAATGGATGTAAGCTGAATGCGGAAAATTTCCCGAATGAACCTGCCTTTTTTCCATTGCGTGTTGCTCCAACGGCCTGAGCAGCATCTTCATAAACTGAAATTCCGTATTCATCCGCTATTTCGATGAGTGACTCCATCTGGGCAATCCGGCCAGTTAAGTGAACTGCCAGAATTCCTTTAGTTTTGGAAGTTATGGATTCTCTAACTGAGTCTGGTTCTAAATTAAAATCGTCACCGACATCCGCAAAAACAATTTTTGCACCTGTTCGATGGATGGTCCAGGCGCTGGCAACAAACGAATTAGGTGCTGTAATAATTTCGTCACCTTCTTCTATGCCCAAAGACAGAAAAGGTAACAGCAAGGCATCCGAACCATTACCTACGCTGACTGCATATTTGGAATTACAATAGGTAGCAAATTCACTCTCGAACAACTCAACTTCTTCAGAGAGCACATATTGGCCACTTCTTGAAATTCGATCGAAAGCTTCTAGGATTTCGTCGCGAAAATGCTCATATTGTCGCCCTAGAGCAACGAAAGGTACTTGTTCAATTGGCATAGAATGACTTTACCTGATCGCAAACATAGCGAATTTCATTCTCAGTGATGAATTCGTGGACGGGAAAAGAAATAACAGTCTCACAGAGTTTTTCTGCTACAGGAAAGTCCCCTTCAGTATATCCATAATGCTTGGATGCTGGTTGTAAGTGCATGGGCACCGGGTAATGCACTTTGGCATCAATTCCTTTTTCGATCAGAAATTGCTGTAGCTGATTTCTATTTTGGGCTCGTACAACATAGATATGATAAACTTGTTTAATGTGCTTCGGACGTTTCGGAACGGTAATTTGTGGAACATCAATTAAGAGTTCATCATACAGTGCTGCATTTTTAATCCGAGAATCCGTTATGTGATCAATTTTATTGAGGAGATGGTTAGCGACAATTGCCTGAATGGAATCCAGGCGTGAGTTATATGCCCAAACTTCTGCAGTATCGCGATTCACTAATCCATGGTTTCTTAATAATGATAATTTTCGATAAAGTGCTTCGTTATCAGTCACCAAATATCCTCCATCGCCCCATACATTAAGGTTTTTTAGAGGGTGCATGCTGAAGCAGCCAATATCACCAAAAGTTCCCAAAGCTTTTCCATCAATGGATGCTCGAATACCATGACAGGAATCTTCAATAACTGCTAAATCATTTTTCTGAGCTATGGAAATGATTTTATCCATTTCGCATGCATAACCACCCCAGTGAACTGGCAGAATTGCTTTCGTTTTTTCGGTAATAGCATTCGCGATCTTTGAAGGATCGATGTTATAATCCTCTCTTGCATCAACAAAAACAGGTTTGGCCCCACTGGTTGCAATAGCACCTATTGTCGCAAAGAACGTAAAAGGTGTTGTAATAACCTCATCTCCATCTCCAATGTTCAGTGCTTTTAAGCTTAAAAAAAGAGCGTCCGTACCACTTCCGACACCTAATGCATATTGAGCACCTGTGAGTTCACATATTCTTTGCTCAAAAGCATCCACATGCTTTCCAAGAGTATAATCTCCTTCCTGAACCAATAGTTCGAGCTTACTGAATATGTCATTATAGTCCGAAAACTGCTGTTGTAGGTAGTTGTGGTTGATCGAAAGTTTACCCGTTTCTTCGTACTGCTTAGGTAAAAAATTTAAATTTTCTGGCACGGTTCT
This sequence comes from Opitutales bacterium, assembly GCA_022361075.1. Taxonomy (GTDB): domain Bacteria; phylum Verrucomicrobiota; class Verrucomicrobiia; order Opitutales; family JAFGAQ01; genus JAKSBQ01. Next base: position 3,543 of record JAKSBQ010000416.1, read on the forward strand.
GCTCATTAAATCTTATGTTGATAGTCCCATGGCTGAGTTTGTAAGAACTGCCAATTATCTTTGATCCAGGCGACGACTGATTCGATACCGTTTTCTAATGATATCTGTGACTTCCATCCTAACTCCACTTCCGCTTTTTTTGATGACAAAGAGAAGCAATCATCTTGACCGAAGTTTTCATCAGTTAATTCGAGAAAGCCATCTGTCGAAACATTCATTATCTTACATATGAGTTCTACAAGTGACCGAATAGAGATCAACTGGTCGGTTTCACTTATATGATAACTTTCACCTATTTTACCTTTTTCAGCAGCACTGAGTGTCGCTTGAGCAACATCCCTAATGTTTACAAATCCTCGTTTGCTTTTCCCTCCTCCATGAAGGGTGAGCTTCTTGCCACTCAATAGATACAAAATGGTTCTGGGTATAATGCGGTATAATTGTTGATGAGGACCATACACGTTTGCTGCTCTTGTAAAGACAGCGGGAAACTGATATCGTTTGATGAGAGCTTCAATGTGAAGATCGCCGGCTAGTTTTGCGACTCCATATGGGGTGCTTGG
>JAKSBQ010000397.1 GCA_022361075.1 Opitutales bacterium
CCAGGACTGATTACTATTTTTGTTCCTGGGGTTGCCGCTTTCAACGCATCTCGGAGTTGATCGTCTGTTTCGACTCGAATCATCTGCAAGATTCCCTTTTTGTGTGGAATCCAACTTTCGTCTGCACCTGCAGTAGCTTTTAATTCAACGAGCCGCTTTTGGGCGAGAATTTGGAGATCTTTTAGCAGTTTTTCGTTTTCGAATTTTCGCTGAACAAGCGTGATTCCCCAAACTACGACGATCAGTGCAGTAGAAGCTATGATAAGTTTTCGAAATACCATTTTACGGACTTCTCTACACCCTTCGAAAAACTAAACTTTGGATCGTATTTTAACAGTCTCTTCGCCTTGTCGATGCTTGCCAAAGAATGCTTGATGTCGCCCATTCGGTCTGCTCCGTGATGAACTTCAATGTCACTCACTTCGGGTTTAAATTGTGCGAGCTTCTGTTTTAAAACTTCGACCATCTCATTGAGAGAAGTGCTGTCCCCGAAAGCAATGTTATACACTTGGTTCACCGCTTCTGGATTTTGAGTTTCAGCGGCGAGGAGATTTGCCTGAACTACATTGTCGATGTAAGTGAAATCTCTAGAGATCGAACCATCACCGTTGATGGTTGGAGATTCGCCTTTGAGAAAAAGAGAAATGAATTTTGGAATTACCGCGGCGTAGGCGCCATCCGGATCTTGTCGCGGACCAAAGACGTTGAAGTATCTTAGACCAATGCATTCGACTCCATAGGTTTTCGAGAATACGTCAGCGTAGAGCTCGTTGACATATTTGGTGACGGCATATGGAGAGAGTGGCTTGCCAATGACATCCTCTACTTTGGGTAGCCCGTTGCTGTCTCCGTAAGTCGAACTACTCGCCGCATAGACAAAACGACGAACGGACTGTTGTTCTTTGGCGGCGATCAGCATGTTTAGAAATCCGGTGATGTTGACCTCGTTGCTCGTTGCTGGGTCGTTGATGGATCTCGGGACCGAACCTAATGCAGCTTGATGAAGGACAATATCAATTCCCTCACAGGCTTGGTTGCAGGTTTCGAACGAACGAATGTCTCCTTCGATGGATTCGAAATTTGGGTTTGTTTCGAATGCGGCGAGATTCTCCCTTTTTCCAGTCGCGAAGTTGTCCAAGGATACAACTGAATGTCCAAGCTCTAAAAGCCGTTCAATGATGTTGGAGCCTATAAATCCGGCCCCTCCGGTGACTAAGTATTTCATTTCAGGTTTTAAAGATTATGGAGTTTTTATTGGATTGCGGTAAGTATTTTATTAGCAGCGTTTTCCCATGTGTACTCACTCATGGTATCAGCGATTGCTTTCCGATTCCATGAGGTTGTTTTCATGAGTTCGAGCTTATAAGCGAAGTCCGCAATGATTCGTTCCTCGGAACTACTATTTTGTTCAACCGTGTAACCGTTGAATCCTTCTTTAACCAAGTGAGGCACCTCACCAACAGAAGTGGCAATCACCGGGCAACCGCAGGATAGAGCTTCGACCACGACATTGGGCATTCCTTCGGACTTGCTGCAAAGACAGAGGCAACTTGCATTCCGCATATATTTTGCGATGTTTTCTGGAGTTTGTCGTCCCAAAAACTGCACATGGTCTTGCAGATCCAGCTTGTCACGCAGTTGTTCTAACGACATTTGTAATGGTCCGGAACCGATTATGCTCAGGATGTATTCATGACCCTCTTTTTGCCTGAATTTCCCGAATGATTTTAAGAGGCGTTCGGGAGCTTTAACATCCACCAGATTGCCGACAAAGAGAATACTCGACCGCAGATTACTCGAATCATCCGAATCTTTTGGTTTTGACCTAGGAGTTAAACTGGTACCCTCGTCACCCAACTCCTTGCTCCTGGCTTCCAACTCCCGAAAGAAGAACACTTCTTTCTCAACGCCATTATTAAAAGCGACTATTTTGTTCTGATCTATCCCTTCACGAACCATGTCCTCCTTGAGTTGTTCACCTGGACAGAAAATCCTGGGGGCTTGATTTAGGCAGTTGAGTACCATCTGCCTGAATTTGGGCTGCTTGATCCGAATTCTGAAGTCACTGCCATTTATTCGGACCGAGTAACTCAGTCCAAGTTTTTCACATACCGGAGCCATCGCAACGGCGTCCGGATAGGCGAAACCAAGGATGACATGGATCTTGCGCTCTTTTTCCTGAGACAAAGCTTTAGCCAGAGACTTAAGGACTTTGGACACGCTGCGTTGGTAAAATCGCCAGTGATGATGAATGAGCATTCCCGGTGTGTAGAAGACCTTGGGGTGATTAACAGGAATCCTGTTTGTGGCGCTGTTTGAAGGAACTTTTTTTCTGCAACGAATTAGTGAATCAAAAAGAGGAAACCAGTAGATCGGAGCGATTACACTGACATCTATTTCGGGAAGCGCACCCAAAGCGGTTAATAGCCTCTTATTGTAGGTCGCCCGAAGCGGTTCCTGCGGATTTGGGAAAAGATTCGAAACGAAAATGACTTTAGTGGTCACTTGAACTGGTTCACGAAAATGATGCTGATGTAGATGAATACCACACTACAAGCGCTCAAAATAGGCCAAATTTTCATATGTTTTCTTGAAAACCCACAATGTCGGTTCATTTCGTTTTCGCCTAGTTTTTGAGAAACAATGAGATAAAGCCCACCAACCATAGCCCACACCACAAACAGAGACATTTGGTAGGTTCTCGATAGGAAATAGGAACTGGCGTACATACCTGCCAGACTTGGAACAATACACTTTGCCCACAACACAAGTGATTTGTCATCTTCATCCTCTGGTTTGAGGTCGCCAATCCTCCAGGCTGCGAAAAACGAGAATGCGACAAACCCAAACCAGAATATGTAGCC
>JAKSBQ010000140.1 GCA_022361075.1 Opitutales bacterium
CAAAACTGACGCAGCATCATTAGTGGTAGGCTTTAATATTGGTAAGAAACTACCAAAGGGTGCAGTAGTTCTCAAAGTTGCTGGAATTGATTATCACTATCATAAGGGTCACTATTACAAAAAAACACCAAGAGGGTATGTTGTTACTCGGGCACCTCATGGAGCAGTCGTTCAGCACCTTCCCAAAGGTCACGTCCGCGTTGTGATCAATGGTCGAGTCTATTATCGTTACGACACGGTCTTCTACCAAAAGGGTCCGAGAGGATACATCGTTGTAAAAGAGCCAGTGTCCCAAATTGAATCCGAACCCGTCATTGATGAATCGAACACCTTTGTGTGGAAGGATGGTCATAAATTCGAGCTCATAGATGGCGAATTTTTTAACGAAACTCCAAACGGCCTTGAATGGGTCGCACCCCCATATGGTGGTAGTTGTAATACAGACCTAACCCACATCGCACAAGTGGTATGGCATGAAGATACAAAATACTACCTCCATGATGGTGCTGTTTTCAAAGAGACACCCAGCGGATTTCGTCTTATCCCAGAACCGTGGGAATGAGGGAGGATTTAGTCTGCGAACCGAATTAGCTGATTGTAGACCTGTTCCGCCTCATTCAGCATGGCTTGAGCATGTCCTTCGGTGGCTTCTAGATCATCCAACGCTTCCTGAGGCTTCTCTGTTTGAGCTGCAAGGTTTTCGCATACTGATAGGTAGGTTGTAAATACCTGCAGTTCGTGTTTGAACTCATCCAGTTCCTTTCGCGCTCGAACTGCTTTTCCAGTAGCAGCCTGAACTTCTAACTCATTACGCTGAGCCGTGATTTTCTGAAATTGCTCATCAAGTAAAGCCCGCCACTGATCGTAGGTGAACTTCTCCGCGTCCATCTGATCAGTCCACTCGTTGCTCCCGTGGTTGAAAAACCTAAATTCTTGCTCCCCGTCTATTTCGTAGTCCGCAGCAAAATTTATAAAATAGGTATTTCCATCAGCCAGTGATACGAAATATGGGGAATCCCGCATTCTCAGCACTCCAAAAACATCGCTGTGTACAAAAAATTGATCCTCCCAAATCTCGACGGTCACCTCACCCAATGTAGCGTGATCAATCTGCGGTTCATTGTGGGGATTTAACCTCCCGAAAAATCCGGTATTGATCATGACTGAATCCGGATTTTCAGGGTGCTCTAAAAGTTGAGCATAATACTGGCTGTCTTTAAAGCCGAGGTAGGTGGACTTCAGCGCTTGCAATCCGGTGAACAAATAGAACCTTCCATTTGCCCAAACATTGGTTTCATTGATGCGATGACCATTTTTTGCGCGATCTAAATCTTTAAGATCTTCGCCATAGAAGGATACGGTCAATGGATAGTTGTAATGATAGTCCAGGATAGCCGGGCCCCTGGTATTTCGAGAGCGAAGATGGTAGGTATTGATTTCCTGGACTGTTTCCTCCCAAGTCTGACCATCTTGAGAAAGATACAATGCGTTTTTGTATTCGACTCCCGCCGGAGGTCTGATCGAAATTCTCGGATAAATGTCTGCGTAATTGACCGTAAATACAGTTAATTTCCCTCTGTAACTGAAAAGATTCGTGATCCAGGAATGCTCATCCGCCTCAAAGACTTCGCTCCAAATCCAACCATCCGCAGATCTAAAAACTTTTGATCTTAAAGCAACATAGAAGTAATCGCGATGTACTACTAATTTTGGTGGAGAATTGTAGGATTCGTCTCCCTCTATAAACTGGAGACTGAAATCCAGGATCTGTGGATGGTCCAACTCATTGGGGTCTTCTATTTTCCTAGTCGCCACCTTAAGTCCGCCTATGGAATCGACTTCGCCCTCTGGCTTGTAAGTTCCCGCCACCAAAATTTGACCATCTTTTGCGACCATTGAAAAAGGTTGAAAATCATCCTTTGGGAGCAACAAGGTTTGGATCCTGCCATCATAAGTCGTGTAGATACCTTCATCGTCATCCCAAAGGTAGAAACGGTCTAAAGTTTCCACAAACTCAATGTTTCTCGCGTCGCTTTCTCCTCGTTTGATCCAATAGCCATTTGCATATTCAGACAATTCACCGTCTTTTAGTCCGAGAATCATACTGTTGAAAAATCGCCCCGACGTGTAAGCCACATCCGCCGCGGGAATAGTGACAAAGTCTGGATCACGAGTACCAGAGTCCGCATATTCGATCATCCATTGACCCGCTTTCTTAAAAAAAGCGTTTTCGCCGATTGATCCAACCCAAAGCCCCCTGTAAAAAGCCGTGGATGGAAGAGGTAGTACCTGGCTTTGGTCTTCTTCTCCGGTAGCCAACGATCCCGTATCGATCCAATTTGTCCCGTCCGCAGACTCGCTCAGGATCAAAGTCTGGTCACTGGCACGACTGACTTTTAAAAATTGTCCGTCATGCCTAAAAATGACTTCGTTTTCGGAGATCATCGGGTATTCCAACCTTGGAACTGCATCACCAACCCTCGTGTCTCCCCATTTTGACCAATAGCCTCCATCCGTAGAAATCCAGATTTCACCAAGAATCGTTTTCGCAAAAAAGTGATGGTGATCCGGATGGAAAATCAAACTCACAAATATATCACCATATGAGGATTCTTCTGAATCCGGCCGCAAACCTTCCTGAATCTCATTCTCTCCCAGGTAGAAATAGTCCCAGTCAAAAAAATTTGTCGAGCGAATGATGGAACCCTCGCTACCAACAGCAACACAAGTGGAGTTGCCGTAGGCGATGAATCTGAGATCATCCACATCGACCGGAAGCACTTCACGACTTCCCTCTCCGACCAAAGTAATCGCACTTTGTTTGGATTGTAGCATGATGTAGGTCCGCTTCCCATAAGTCATATCCTGAATCCCCTCAAAGACGGGATTGGATACAATAGGAGACACCGTCGGCTCAAAAACGGGTATCTTCGCGTGACTGAAAGATGGACCAAACAACGCACAACATGCGATGAGAAACGAGGTGCAGGATTTCATACTCCTACAGACAAAAACGTGTCTGCTTCGTTCAAGGAAATTTAATCTCTAATGTTCCACTTCTGAATAACGCCCTCGGCCTTTTCCATTTCGCTCTTCGATCGGTTGAAAATAGATCGCAGCAATCATTCCTAAGCCAGCTAACAATCCCAGAATCACCGGCCAAAGCCTCTTATTCGCCGCCACACGTTTGAGCCAACCCCAGCTGAGAATCAGGTGTATGATGACTAACAAAACGAAAAACAAACTGACGTAAAAATGCCACTCAGCCCATTCATGCCGACTCATTCCGAGAACGGTCAATCCGTGACCACCCTGGCCACCAGGTACGAGTTTGAACTCAAGTAGCAGTCCCGTTCCCACAATAAAGCAGAATGATAGATAGAGTAGCAGGTTTAGAACACGACGATACCAAACTTTGTCCATGCGAATTATTCTAGAGCTCCTAGCTTCGCCGTCACGGAAATAGCTTCAACTCCCGCCAATCATTAGCAGAATCAATGCTGCTGTTGATGATTTCTAAACCTAAGAAGCCTCAGACCGTTCAAACAAACCAACACCGTCGATCCCTCGTGGCCTACCACTCCAAGCGGCAACGGAATTCCTATCGTTAACGCACAGATGACCAAAACAACGATCACTCCAAGTGCAAAAGCGAGGTTTTGTTTCACAATTCGTCGACTTGCTCGGGCTAAACCTATCGCATGATCCAGATGGTGGAGATTGCTGCTCATCAAAACCACGTCGGCCGTTTTCATCGCGACATCGGTTCCTGCGGCTCCCATTGCAATACCCACATGCGAAACCGCCAGGGCTGGAGCGTCGTTTACACCATCACCGACCATCGCGACTCTTCCACGCATGCTTAATTCTTCAACGATGCGGACTTTGTCCTCAGGTAAAAGACCAGCGTATACTTGGTCCACACCCGATTGTCCACGAATCACTTCGGCCACCTGTGAGTTGTCCCCCGTAAGCATCACGACTTCTTTAACGCCGATTGTCTTCAACTGCTCCACGGCATCCCGAGCTTCAGGACGAATTTGATCAGTGATCGATATGAAACCCATCAAAGAACCACCCACAGAAGTCAATTCACCCACCAAAACTATGGTGTACGCCTTCGATAAAGCTGCTTCGATGTGTTCATCAACCTCGCCATTCCAATCGATACCATGTTCGTGAAGCAGAGGTGAGTTTCCAACAATAAACATCCGATCACCCACTTTTCCTTTAGCACCTTTTCCCGGAAATGATTGAAAATCGCAGGGTTCAGTAATCTCCAGATTTTCTTCGTCTGCTGCTTCTTCAATCGCTCTGGCCAACGGGTGCTCTGAATGTAACTCAATCGACGCTGCGGTTCGTAGCAACTCGCTCTCCTCACCAGACAGAGCATGCACTTGCATCACCTTCGGTCTTCCTCCGGTCAACGTCCCTGTTTTATCGAGTGCCACAATATCTACTTCCGCCAGTCGCTCCAGATGAATGCCTCCTTTAAACAAAACACCCAACCGGGCCGCACCACCGATTGCCGATAGAAATGCCGCAGGTGTACTGATCACCAACGCACAGGGCGACGCCACTACCATCACTGTCATGGCCCTGTAGAAATTGTCGGAAAATGAAATGTCGCCTAAAAGGGGAGGAAAAATAATCAACCCAACCGTCAGCAAAATCACTCCAAGCGCGTAGTGCCGCTCGGCTTCTTCCAGAAATCGCTGAGTTTTTGCCCTTTTGGACTGAGCACTCTCGACCATTCGGATGATTTTCGAAAGCGTTGAATCCGATGACCTTCGAGTGACTCTATATTCTAAACTCCCAGACTGATTTACCGTTCCAGCGTAGACGATGCTGGCTACATATTTTAAAACAGGAATGGCTTCGCCAGTGATTGAGGACTCATCGATACTGCTCTCTCCGCGAATCACCTCACCATCCAGTGCTATACCTTCCCCCGGACGAACTCTGACAACTGTCCCCGGTTCCACAGCATCCACATCCTCGGTCACCCATCCTTGGTCATCACGAATCTGAACCACCGATGGTCGGAGCTTCATCAGTGAATGAATCGCGTTACGCGAGCGATCCAGCGCATGATTTTGAAGTACGTTGGACAGAGCGAAAAGAAACAGCAGCATACCACCCTCGAAAGGAGCACCCACATAAGCAGCTCCAAGAGCAGCCAAAATCATGAGTAGATCAACATCGATTTCTTTATTCCGAAGAGACCCAAACGCTGAAACCACTCCAAAATAGCCACCACTCAGGTATGCAAATAAATACGATAAATGGGAAAATAGAAGCTGCACTCCAACTTTCTCCAAGAAAAGTCCTCCAATAAGAAAAACTCCCGCGAAAACAGTCAGGAGTTTTTCGATTCGAGCGGAGCCCTTGTCCCCGGGCTCACTCATGCTCGACACTACTCGTCGTGTGGAAATCAGGTCTTCGGATTTTTCCTCCGGAGGACGCGATCCAAGCGTTCAAAGAAACTGAAGCTAGCGCCACAAACACCATTACCCACGCCAAACGAAACAACCAAGTGGGTTTGAACTTTGCCGCGGCTAAAACGCCCGCGGACAACAAGATGAGTAAGTAAGTCGCTTTCGCTCCTTTTTCGGCATTTTCGTAGTGTTTCTTCGCCCAATGCATGCCGCCCATATCCATGTGTTGCACAATATTGGGCTCCTTTTGGTGACGTTCGTAGGCCGCCTCACCCGACCCCATTACGACTGGTATGGAAAGGGAACTAAGTAGCGTCAGAACCGCACCTGTGATGATCACTTGTTTGGATTTCCAGATTAATCCGATGATGGTGGCGATGATCGCAAATATTAGACCATGAATGGGGATATGGTTAACGAGTAGATGAATGTGTTCAGGGTTCATGATGGGAGAGAACGAAGGCTAATATACTTTCACCGCGAAATGAATAAGAAAATAGCCCCGATCATTGACAAACTGCGGTTGATCTTCCCATTGCAATCTTACCCAGTTCCCGACGAATGAGCAGATTCATCCATAAACTCCTGATTACCATTGGCATTTTCATGCTTACGGGAATGCATCTTGTCGTTTTTCAGGGGGTTGCATGGGTGAATATGTATCGTGACTACCGCAAGACGATGTCACACGAAATTGCACTAGAGCTCACCTTTTCAGGACAGGAAGTGTGCGGAATGTGTCGTGCGGTAGAGAATGCGAAGGCGTCGATGGATGATTCTTACGAACAGTTCCTTTCCAAGTCCTCACCACTCCTTTTACCTGGTCTGCATAAAGCCAAAAATAGATCGCCCGAGCTAAAATTGATTGGCAAAATCCAAGAACCTTCACTCGATCTTCCATCTATCTGTTTCACTGAGGACCCTCCTCCTCCGAAATACTCCGCGTAACGAAAATCTGTTAATCACGAGCAAAGCAACTGTTCGTGCGCAACTACGTGCGTCAAAGGCTCAAACGGATGTCGGGCCATTCATCACTCAACAAATTACAACCTTCGTTATGTACAAAAAACTATTTCTTTTTATCCCATTCATATCTCTAATTTCCAACCAACTCATGTCGCAAAACGACGACGAAAAAACTGTCGATTTGCCGCCTTACCAGATACGGAGTTATTGGTTTAATCATCATTCCAATCAGGACTACCAATCTGGTTTCTCAAACGCAGATCTGGGCAAACATCACTCAAGCGATATCGCATCTGTACTTCAACAGGCAGCTCCAGAAGTCGGTATCATCCGAAAGGCAGGAACTTCAAACGACGTGATCATTCGAGGGATCTCCCAGGATAACCTGACCGTCACCATCGACGACGGTAAAGTGTTTCCATGCTGTTCCAATCGAATGGATCCTCCTATATCTCAAATCTCTTCGGCCATGGTCGAAACAATCGAGCTGACTCAGGGTGCCTTTGATCTCAAATCTGCCGGGTCGCTCGGAGGTAGTATCCGTATCGTCACAAAGGAACCATCTGCTGAGGAAATGTTTTCAAGTTCGCTGCAGATCGGAAGCTTTTCCCAATACAAAGCATCTCTATTAGCGGCGGGAGGAAACGATGTTTTCAATTCTGTTTTTAACGCGGAGTATTCACAATCCGACCCCTACGAAGATGGTTCCGGGAGACGCATGACCGATTTCCCGGACTCGTCAGCTTGGGCGATCGACGATTACCTGGAACAATACCGCGATGAAGTTGCCTTCAAGGTATTTCATGCAGCCACAAAACTCCGATGGAAGTTAGATGATTCCAGCCACATCAAGGGCTCCTACCGCTTCAGACAGGATGAAGATGTGCTCTACCCTGGACTGCGCATGGACGCTGATCTCACAAAAACACACGAATTCGCCATCACCTATGAAAATACAGAATTCGGTGACCCGGACAGCAGTCTTGAAATTCACGTGTTCCACAATTGGACGCGCCATGACATGAGCGATCTTCGCCGCAAAAGCTCTGAGCTGAATCCCATGGGTATGCCACGTCCACAGTATGTGCTCGATAGAGGCTGGTTTATGGAATCTATTTCGGAAGGCTCCACATCAGGACTTCAAGCCACTTACTCGAAAACCGGTCGACACCTGAAATGGGAGAGCGGCCTCGAATTCACTCAAAGAGATTGGGACATCAATAACCGTCTCGGTGGAGGCATGCCAATGGCAGGCCCAGCCGCAGAAATTTTTAACGACATGATTCCTGACACACGATCTCAGGTGTTTGGTGCTTTCGCGCAAGCAGAGTATCTCATTGAAACTGGCAAACGACTCGATTTCGGAATCAGACTGGATCGCTACGAGACTACCGCCAATGATCCTCTCGATTTTCTAACATCTCAAATCGATGGGTCGGATTCAAAAGAAGAGTGGGTTCCCAGCGCGAAGCTTGTTTTCAGGCAGGATCTGAATGATTCAACCTCATGGTTCGCTGGAATCGGCACGACTGCTCGTATCCCTAACGGTCAGGAACGCTACATTCAGCTCCAACGCCCTGGCACTATGCCCAACTGGCTCGGAAACCCCGAACTGGATTCTCCGCGCAATACCGAAATCGCCTCGGGAATCTCAACTCAAACCGACAAGCTGTCCTGGAACGCCAAGGTTTTCTACTCATGGATTCAGGATTACATCTACCTCGGACGACTCACAACTGCAGATTCTAGCACGCTTGCGAAGAACACACAGTCCTTCTTCAACATCGAGGCTATCCTCTATGGATTGGATACTTCGGTAAGCTGGATGTTCCACGAAAACTGGGCATTCTACACAGGTATTTCCTGGCAGCGAGGGAAGAAAGAAACCTTCCCGCCAAACAACAATTCTGACGATCTTGGCGAGATTCCTCCACTTAAGGGTGTGGCGAGTTTGCGCTATGTGAAAGATCATTGGGAATGCTCTCTTGAAGCCCTGTATGCAGACAGCCAGGACAATGTTGATTCAAACATTGGAGAAATCGTTCTCGATTCATATGTTGTTTTGAATCTACGCACACGATTCAACATTTCAGATAATCTGCACGTTTCATTCGGTGTTGAAAACCTGACGGATACAACCTACGCCAGCCACAACGCAATTGTGCGCAACCCATTCAGTACGTTTACCGTCGTAAACGAGCCTGGGAGGCTGTTTTACCTGAATTTAGAAATGCATTGGTGAGGCGACTTTCTATGCTCTAGTCATCTTTGGTCTTGAACTGGCCAACCAGGGAATCGATGTCGCGAACCATATCTCTCAAGCTCGAAACTTTGGTGCTCGACTCCGAAGCGCCTTGAGAGAGGTTCCCAATGTCGGAATTCAGGCGTTCAATGCTCTGATTAAGATCACCCACCTCTTTTGCAACACCTTCCACCCGCGAGGAAACGTCGGTCACCGTGCTGGAGGTGCTCGCTATGTTACCAGCAATTTCGTTGGTCGTGGCAGATTGCTGCTCTACTGCGCTTGCGATGGTGTGGGTGATTCCGTTCACGTCTCCGATAATCTCCGTTACCTCTCCGATAGCTGAAACCGCTTGGGAGGTGGATTTTTGAATCTCCTCAATCTGCTGCTGAATGCGATCGGTTGCATCAACCGTTTGTTTCGCGAGTTCTTTTACCTCACTGGCAACAACTGCGAATCCTTTTCCAGCCTCGCCTGCTGAAGCAGCCTCAATTGTGGCGTTTAATGCCAGAAGGTTCGTCTGATCGGCAATGCCACTGATCAACTCACTCACGTTACCGATCTCATTCGACGCGTTGGTGAGCTCCGCCATGATCTCTGAAGCCGAATTCGATTTTTGATAAGCGTCCTGCGCGATATTCGAGCCATGCGAGCAATTCTTAGCAACCTCACCCAGCGTGGCACTCATCTGCTCAATCGCTGCAACCACGGAAAAGACCGAATCGCTCATGTTCTGAATGCCGTGCGAGGCACTGCCTAACGATTCAGACATTTCGGTGGATGATGAAGAAATGTTTTTCGAGTCACTGTTCATGTGTTCGGTCCCGGTGGCCATTTCGGAAGCGATCGAGTCCAGACCTTTAATATCTCCACGGAGCGTGTGTGAGAGCTGTGCTAATTGGACGATGATACTTTCAATTTTTCGGACAAACGTATTAAAACTACGAGCCAACTCACCTGCCTCGTCATTCGTATCGATATCCAATCTGGCTGTAAGATCTCCGTCCCCTTCTGAGATATCTTTGAGAGTGTCGGTCACTTTGAGAATCGGGTTCAGTAATTGCCTGCCTGCGAACCACGAAAGAGCTGCAACAGCTACCAAGATAACAACAGTTACTGTGATGCTTACCTGTAGGAGTGATTTCACCCGATTATCAATGTTGCCTAATTCATTTTTTACCGTGTTTACGATTGCTTCGAAGTCCGACTTCGGCGCGCGCGTGATGATGACCCAATCCCACTTAGGGAAATAGACAGAAGAAGCGATCATCTCGCGTGAGCCTCGACCCTCTCTTTCGATGTATTCAATCGTGTGTGCGCGATCTGGTTGGGATGTTGCTTTCTCTACGAGATCACCGTAGTAGCGGTTTCCACTCTCATCTTTGATGTCTGTCAAATCCTGATTCAGATCATAGGAGTTGTCTTCAACCACGACCTTGCACTTCTGCCCTCCGGTGCCCCCCAGGACCACGATCGATCCGGTGGTTCCCACAACGATTTCTTTAATTCCTCTTCTCAAACTCTCCACATTCTCCTGCTTTACTCCTACGTAGAGAACACCGACAATTCTACCGTCTTGGTTTTTGATGGGTTCGTAGGCGGTCACATACCAAGCATTCACCACGTAGGCTCGTCCTTTGAAAGTCTCACCCTTCATGACGGTCGAGATCACCGGATTCGCAGAACCATCTGGATTGACGGCGGGGATGAAGGTCCCGACCGCTCTCTTGCCATCGAGTTTTTTGACATTTGTGGATACTCGGAGCATGTCTCCCTCGTCGTTCATCCGCTGGAAAATGGTGCAAGTTCCTCCCACCAAGTCGTTGACCTCATCAACCACGATAGATCGCGTCGAAAACTCCCTGTTTTGACCAAGCCAATCACCCCCAACGGTCATTTTTGGAAGTTCGATTTTCATCACTTTTTTCGTGTACTGATTGATGGCATCCCACTGCACAGTCTCATCGGCAAAGTCCGCATCGCCGCGGATACTCATCACTTTTCTCGCCACATTCAGATCAGCAGTGACCATGTTCTGAGTCGATTCTTGCAGAGCCCGACACATCAACTTCACATCAAGTGCGATCTTACTACTTTCCCTGCCCGCGACCTCAGAGAGCTGAATCTCCGCCTGCTGCGTCGCCTTTTTACTCGCATTCTTGATACCGCGTTCCTGAACAAACACTGCAGTAAGTATGACTACTGCAAACAACAACACACCCCCGACACAGAGCATGGCCAGCTTTCCTCTCAACGAGTTTAGGATTTTCATGACTTAAAATAATACGATTATTTGATAATCGGATTATTTTGATACGACGTGAGGAAATTTTTAAAGATTCAGACCAGCTTTTTGCTGATTTTCGACAAACTAATTTCAACGAAACAACAAATTCAAAAAACTAATCCTCTAACGTCAAGGTGATGAACGGAGCAAAGTGGAGTTTTAACCCATAAGCTAATGGGTAAATTGAGGTTTTAAAATAAATAATAAAGGGTTGGTGAGCACCGAACTAGAACTGACATTCCAGTGAAAAATCGAACTCACCAACTCCATAACAATTGACATGAAAATAACGCGAATCGAAGTAATCGATCAATTCAAAAACGATGTACTGAATGTAGCCTGTGATGTCAGTAAGGCTAAATTGGATTATTACAGTATGAATGAGCATGATGATGTTCAGGAGCGCTGGACAGGGATTGTTGCAAACGCAGATGGAGCGATTCGCAAGGAACTGACAGAGCTACACGAGCAATCGATCAGAAAGGGATATCGAACGCTAAAGATCATCTGTGAAGCTACGGGAATCTATCACCGTCGATTATTACGCATAGCCCGGAAAATGGGATTTTATACGGCTTTGGTCAGTGCCGAGGCTGTGCACAAGAGTCAAGTCCTGGAAAGTAATGACTACTCAAAGACAGATAGCAAAGATGCGCGAACGATTTTTCTGGTATCTCAAAATGGCAAACAACTGCAGGATCGTGATCTTCAAAAACGCTGGTTGTTGTTGCGTGAGCTCAATCTCAATTATGAGCGAATTGAAAAAGAAATGACCCAGATCAAAAACCGATTACATCAAGCTTTATTCGAGTTGTTTTGTGATCTGAGTTTCAAGAATGATTGGATTTTTAAGGGCAAAGCCAGTGAACAAATCGCAGAGCTGTATGGTTTAAATCCCTACCGCATGGTAGCAGAAGGGCGGAGTGGTTTTGTAGGTAAACTCAAGCGTCGAAAGGTTCGCATGCAAACGATCAACCGTGTTTGGCGTGATGCTCAGCAATCCAGTCTGTTTGAACAGGATGGAATGTTGACAGAGTGGCTGGAAACAGAGGTTCGTGAGTTGTTTATTACGCTCAAGCAATTGCAGGATAGACAGCTCAAATTGCGTTATCGAATGACCGGTGAGCTGGATGCCTTGCACAAGCTCGGGGAACTCTCCATTGATCCGCATGCTGGACCCATTGGCCCGTTTATGCTGGCTCGCATCTTATCGGAAACAGGATCGTTAAGGGACTTTAAACACCACCGTGCCTTGTGGAAATACGCTGGAGTGAACATCTGTGAAAAAGAAAGCGGTAAGATGAAGGGACAGGATAAAATCAGCAAAAAAGGGAGATCCCGACTACGATGCTGTGCCCAACAAGCGAGTTTGAACCTTGTCGTGAAAAACGGACTGTTCGGCTCTTACTACCATCACAAGAGACAACAGGGAATGGCAGGTAATAAAGCGATGTTGGCGGTGGCTCGAAAGCTTTTGAAATTGCTTTACGGACTGGAGAAGTCTGGGATGCCTTATAATCCACAAAGAGTCTTTGAATCTGAATCGCAACAGTTCAGTAAGGCAGCCTAAAAAACGAATTTAAGGAGCCTTTGCCAGAGGATCGCAAGGCGGTAGTCGCCGGGTCACCGGACGATCAAACCCATAATCAAATAGTCCCTGGCAAACGTCCTTCATCACACTGTCGCTAAAGCTTAATGGCGACTGTTGGATGAGTATCCGATAGATCGTAACCGATGATCATTGCAGGTGATGAAGAGCCTTAGCCAATCAGATTACCTAGAAGTCAAAACAATCACTTTGTGCTTGTTTTGTGTTCCCATACCGGGCTCATCAAAAAATAGATTTTTAATCTTTTTTCTTGTCCTGTTTACCTAAGATGACCGCCTTGTTAGTGCCTTTTGTAAAATTGGGGACGAGGTTCGTGTGATTCGTGGAGCAGATCCAATAAACTTTTAGCGTGGTACTGGATCAATTCTTTTTAACAGAGGAGTGGCTTCTTTTCTCTTTTTACTTTCTTTCAAGTGCGCTTTGACTGCTCAGTCAAATGGGCTTTGACCGTTCGTTCAATACCCCTTTGACAACGTGGTCAGTACTACTTTGACCGAACATCTATGACGAATTTGAGAAATC
>JAKSBQ010000063.1 GCA_022361075.1 Opitutales bacterium
AAAAATAGATTTTTAATCTTTTTTCTTGTCCTGTTTACCTAAGATGACCGCCTTGTTAGTGCCTTTTGTAAAATTGGGGACGAGGTTCGTGTGATTCGTGGAGCAGATCCAATAAACTTCTAGCGTGATGCTGGATCAACGCTTTTTAACAGAGGAATGGCTTCTTTTATCTTTCAATTTCTTTTCAAGTGCTCTTTGACCACTCAGTCAAATGGGCTTTGACTGCCCGTTCAATACCCCTTTGACAACGTGGTCAGTACTGCTTTGACCGAATATCGATGACGAATTTGAGAAATTTCTTTCACACTAACAGTATTTTTACACCTAAAAGTTGTATTCTTGAAACATCGAATTATTCTCAAAATAACATTACACCCCCACTATGAAAAAAATCATCTTTACACTCTTAATTCTTGTGTCGATCACAGTCATGCAAGCTGAGCCAATCCGCGTCGGTGATAACGCGCCCAACATCGTCGTTACTCTGGACGACGGAACTACCGAAGATCTCGGAACACTCTTTCAGGAGGGGCCGGTGCTCGTCTATTTTTACCCCAAATCCTTTACAGGAGGTTGCACCACCCAGGCATGCAATCTTCGAGACAATGCATCAGGCATAGACAACGCCGACATCACGGTTTTTGGTGTCAGTGCCGATGATGTAGACACTCAAAAAAGATTTCGTGAAGAACATCAACTACCCTTCCACCTGGTTGCCGACACCGAACTAGAGTTGACGAAAGCATTTGGCGTCCCCACCAACCCCCGGGGCTTTCCGAAGCGTCAGTCTTTCATCTTAAAGGGAGGCAAAGTGGTGTGGAGAGATTTAGCAGCTGCTCCCTCAACTCAAGCTGAGGATGCTATCAAAGCTGTGCAAAATATTGAAGAATAGACCTAAGTTCTCAATTCCCCGTTTTTAAACGAACCCTGATCCCAATGAATCACAAAACACCCCCTCTATTCTTGTGTAGCGTACTAATGGCGATGGTAGCCAGTGCTGCATCTGTCACTCCTGCTGACTGCAAGGCGATCGATGTCGGACAACGCCCTGAAAGTATCACCAGGGGCTTCGGCGGAGATTTCTTCGTCAGCGTCATGGGTGGCCAAGAGCCCGGCGACGCTACGATCAACCGAATCCACAACGGCGAAGTTTCCGTTTTTGCAACTGGCCTGAACGAACCCAAAGGGATCGCTTTTGTAGGGGGTTACCTCGTGGTCTCCGATCTTGATCGAGTGATGAAAATCGACTCCGATGGCAACGTATCGGAACTCGCAACATCATCGAACTTTCCCCATGTAGTTTCTTATTTGAATGACGTTGCTGCGGACGAGTTCCAAAACGGAGTCTACGTTGCCGACATGGGTGATCGTGGCAACATGTGGAAGTCGGCAGATCCTCGTGAATTCTGGGCAATCGACTCCCCTGAGGCAGCAGCATTTCAACGCATTGGACGAATCTATCATATCAGCCTGTCGGGAACTGTTAAGGAAGTTGTTGCTCCTTCGGACCTCATGCTTTGCCCGAATGGTGTGAGTCTCGACAACAACGGCAATCTCCTGATTGGAGCGTTTTTTAACGGCTATTTGCTCAACGTAATCGATGGAGAACTCAGTATTCTTGAGGAAAACATGCGGGGAGCGGACGCAGTCGAGCAAAGCCGTCAGGGAGACTATTACATCTCCAGCTGGAATCAGGGGAAAGTTTGGAAAATAGACACTGAAGGAAATGTCTCTGTTCTGGCAGAAGGCTTTTTGTCCGCAGCTGACTTCTACCTGGATGATCGAAACAATATGATTTATCTGCCAGATATGCTCGCTGGCAAAGTTTATCGATTGCTGTTGTAGCATTTACGGGTCTAAACTCGACCCGTAGATCAGCAGCATCGATGAATAAAATCCCCCTTCGTCTTTTAGTCCCAATTCTGATTTCAGGATTGGGATTTGTTTTTATTTCAGCGAAGACAATTGATGTCTCACAACTAGAACTCATCCCGAGAAACCTCCCTAAAGCAAGTGATTCTTTCTGGGGCGAAGTCCCAATATCCTCATTCACACAGATCGAGCCCCAACCCGGCGAACCCGCTTCTGAAAACACACGTCTCCTCATTGCTCAGGATGAAAAGAACATCCTTGTGTATATTTATTGCTATCAAAATCCGGAAACCATAGCCGCTCGCAACACGTCCAGGGACAGTAGATCTAAATCAGACGATTCCATAAGCCTGTTATTTGACACCTTCAGTGATGACCGCAGCAGCTTCGGTTTCTGGGTCAATCCTTTGGGAACCATGGCGGACTTTCGCGTGGCTGACGATGGTCGAACCGTGGACCTAAACTGGGACACCGAATGGGGGGCTGAGGCCAGACGAACATCCGACGGTTGGGCCGCCATGGTACGCATTCCGTTCAAAAGCATCAAATACAACAAAACTCTGACCACCTGGGGGTTCAACGCGTCACGCACCATCCCTCACCGCTCCGAAACCAGCTGGTGGTCCGGACCTATGGTGAGCGACAACCGGATCTCTCAGGGCGGCACCTTGGTCAACGTAACAGTTCCTAAGGAAAAAGGGATCACAGCCAGCATCTATCCCTTCATCACCATTCGTTCCGAGATCGATCACACCCTCAATGAAACGTATAGCGATACCGAATTCGGAGCTGATCTCCGCCTGCAAATCGGTACAACTCTTCAGGCAAACATCACTTATAATCCCGATTTCTCAACCATCGAAGCCGATCGCGAGCGAGTGAACCTCACAAGATATGAGCTTAGCTATCCGGAGAAACGTCTCTTTTTTCAGGAAGGCAATGAGATGTTCAATACCCGCATTCGCACCTTCTACTCCCGCAGAATCAGTGAGATCGACCACGGTGCTAAAGTCACAGGAAAGATGGATCGACATGCCTTTTCGCTTCTAAGCACATCCGGCCCCGAATTTGGTAAAGAGTCTGATGTGCAATTCCATGTCCTACGCACCAAAACCGATGTGCTTGAGGCGTCCACTGTAGGTTTTACCTTCACCGAAAAACGTTGGGACGACGGTTACGCGCGAACCCTAAGCGCAGACTACGAACTCTCGCTCGCAAAAACCTGGAAGTTGACCGGGCAATTCGTCGGAGGTAGCCCCGGGAAGTTCGGAGAAACCCGTGCGGGTTACGTGCGATTCGCCCGCGACACCAATCAATATCACTACCACATCCGCTACACCGACATGGGTGAAGGTTTCCGCGAGTTGGCAAATCACAGTGGATTCGTGGGCGACGATAACCGCCGCGAGGTCGATGCCGATGCCTCCTATAAATTTCTCTACGATCCCAGCTCTGCTTTTCGCTACCTCTCAATAGGAGCCAAAAACAATATTTTTTGGGGCCAGAATGGCACCCTGCGGGGCTGGCATCAACTCGACTATGCGCGCCTCTACCTCCGCAATCGCTTCAGCATCGATCTGGAAAACAAGTTTGAGTTTCGGCGCTACGAGAAAGATTTCGATAATCGAGAGACTTCGATTAAGATCGGCTTCAATACCGACGAATCCGCGAATGCCTTTTTCCAGCATGATAACGGGGTCAATGAAGACCTGAATTTTCAGCGCTTTCGCGCTGGATTTCGAACAAAACTGGGAGACAAATTCACGATCGAATACAATCTTGACCACATCAACTTCGATCCCGATCCCTATGATCGCAGCACCTTCATCAACATCCTTTCGAGCAACTATTTTTTCACAAAAGATGTGTGGATTCGACTCTTCGCCCAATCTCATTCTTCTATCGACCGCACCTACGTTTCCGCTCAATTTGGCTGGCGTTTCAAACCACCTTTTGGTGCGGTTTACCTGATCTACAACGGGGATCAGTACGAAAGCGGTCCTCATCTTCGCTTTCACAAAGAGATCTTTTTGATGAAATTCACCTATCCATTTGGAAGTTAAACATCATCCGATGGTCTATTTTTTGTATAGATTTATTTGAAATATAATCTAATTACATTAAGATCTCGGATGAACTTGATCCAAAAGCTAACATTCTGTTCCTGCTTATCCGTGTTGGCCGGATGCGCACATCACCCATCGTTATCGACAGCATCAAAGGTTGATTTGCAAAAGTTCATGGGTCTGTGGTACGTGCACGGATACACTCCAATCTTAGTCGACAAGGAAGCCTTTAACGCCGTGGAGCACTACCGTTTGGCTGAAAACGGAAAGATTCAAACAACCTATCAATTTCGAAAAGGAGGATTCGACGGGAAGTTAAAAACCTACCGACCTGTAGGGGAAGTCTACGACACGAGCACAAACGCCGAGTGGCGGATGCAATTCATTTGGCCATTCAAAGCGCAATATCTGATCTATTATCTGTCAGAAGACTACCAAACCACGGTGATTGCTCATCCAAACCGAAAGTATGCTTGGATCATGCACCGGCAGTTAGAAATAGATGGAACAACTTATACAGGTCTCGTCAACAAACTGGTGGAAGAAGGGTTTGATTCTGAGAACATTCTGCGCGTACCCCATGATTGGAGCAACGAGGTCGATCGACTTAAAGAATATGACATTTTTCAGGATTCATGATGAAAACGACACGAAGTTACATCATTCTCTTAGTTTTACCTTTAGTTTCTCTCATGGGAACAACAAAAGCGTTTGAACCCACTAAGCCTGGAACTATTGAAATCAAAACCATTCCGGCAGGAGTGTTACTGGAATCAACGTCTGAGAAGAGTTACTTCAGTCAGTCCAATGGTTTATTCATGCCGTTGTTTAGGTATATTCAGAAAAAGGACATTTCCATGACTACGCCTGTCGAAGCCAGGATCAATCCAGGCAAAATGTATTTTTGGGTCGACCCCTCGCAGCTAGAGAAAGCCGATGAGAGTACTGATGCTGTGACTGTCATCCAAATGCCGTCAAGATTGGTCGCATCTATCGGTGAAAGTGGTAGCTATAGTGAGGAGAATTACCTCGATGCCAAAAACCGTCTCATGCAATGGATTCAAGGACAGAACGAAATTGAAGCGATAGGTGAACCCTTTGGAGTTTATTGGGATGGGCCCGTGACTCCTTGGTTCCTGAAGAAGTTTGAGGTGCAAGTAGAAGTCAGGAAACAGACTTAACCAAGGACGATTTCCTGATGAAAATCGCCTAAACTACTGGGGTATGATTTATTCCTCAATTACCCAGGCTTGATTGTCGGACAATCCCTATGGGGAGGGACAGTCTATCCCTATGGGTATTGTGTGACTCGACCCATAGGAATTTAGTGTGAATCCAGTAGCGGCTTTCCGATGGAATAGATCAAGGTCTCGCAAAAAACTTTAATGACAGTTTTGTCATGAGCACTGTCAGGAAGTGTTCATCTTTCCCAGCTATTCTTAGTTCCACAACAAAAGGAACTTTAACCAGGAATAGCTATGAAACATTTGGCAATTATCGTATTTCTCGCAGCAGCAAGCTGCTTGGTTGCACAACAGCGACCTCAACCCGGTCCACAAAACAACTCCGGTCCAAATCAAAACAACCAGAATCAACCTCCAGCAGAGCAAACCCCTTCTCAAAACGATCAACAACCCGACCAGGGTAACACACCCGGAGATGCCGATACGGGCAACGGCCAACAAACCGGAACTCAACCACCAGCTGATGGGCAGCAGACCACTCAACCTCAGACTGGAGATCAGGGTACAACCCCACCGATCTCGGATACTCCAGCGACAGTAGAAGCTTATTCAGGTCTCAACGTGTTTGCACCGATGCAGTCGACCGAAACCTACCTGATGGACAACGACGGTGAGATTTTGTGGACTTGGAATAGCAACTATCGACCCGCTCTCTCAGTATATCTTTTGGAAGACGGATCTCTTTTGAAAACAGCCAGCCCCGGCAATAGCTCATTTGGAAACACTGGCGGCGTTGGGGGTCGGGTAGAGATTCTAGATTGGGATAGCAACGTGCTCTGGTCCTACGACTACACGAGCGAATATTACTGCCTTCATCACGACATTGAGATGCTCCCTAATGGCAACATTCTCATGATCGCTTGGGAACGAAAAACAGAAGCGGAAGCCCTCGCAGCTGGTCGCGATCCGTCTCTGCTTTCAGAAGGCGAGCTTTGGCCGGATCACATCATCGAAGTTCAGCCTGACTCAATCAACGGAGGCGGAAGTATCGTATGGCAATGGCACGCGTGGGATCATCTCATTCAGGACTACGATGCGAGCAAACCTAACTATGGTGTGGTTGCAGATCATCCTGAAAAGATCAATTTGAACCACACTCAAGGTCGTGGTGGTGCCGACTGGCATCACATCAACTCCATCGATTACAATGAGGAACTGGATCAGATTCTACTAAGCGTAAGAAATTTCAGCGAAATTTGGGTTATCGATCATAGCACGACCACGGAAGAGGCTGCGGGTAGCACAGGAGGACGTTACGGCAAAGGAGGAGATTTGCTGTATCGCTGGGGAAATCCTGCAGCCTACGACCGTGGAAATACCAATGATCAAACTCTTTTCGTTCAGCACGATGCAGAGTGGCTGGATTCAGGCAACATACTGATCTTCAACAACGGTCAGGGAAGAACCGATGGTAACTACTCAAGCGTCGATGAAATCACCCCACCGATCAATAGCGACGGTAGTTATCAACTGGACACAACCTCAGCATACGGCCCTGCCGTAACTTCCTGGACTTACGCAGATGCGGCGAGCGGTGAGTTTTATGCTCAAAGGATCTCCGGATCTCAACGACTACCCAACGGGAACACACTCATCTGCGAAGGGACCGAAGGACGACTTTTTGAGATCACGACCAATGGAACAATCGTATGGGAATACATCCACACCAACGAGATTTTCAGAGCTGACCGTTACAGCTACAGCTACCCTGCTTTCCTTGATGGCAGTAGCGGCGAACCCGCAACAGCCGGATCGTATCCAGTCGTCGACACCGGGCAAACCGTAACCTACGGCAACGACACCTTCATTACCGCACCGGCCGCTGGTCAGGAATTCTATGGGCAAGATGCTCAGATATCAGGTCACCAACCCAATTACACACTCAGTGCCGACGGGCTCACTGTAGTCGACAATATTACCGGACTGACCTGGACCCAAAGCCATGATTGGAACGGCGACGGCGTGCTCAACAGTTCTGACAAAATGCTTCAGGCAAACGCAGCGACCTACGTTCAGACGCTCAACGCCCAAAACTACGGAGGTTTTAACGACTGGCGCCTTCCTTCGATCAAGGAAATCTACTCCCTCATGAATTTTGCAGGGAAGGATGTGAGCGGTCTGGAAACATCGGACACATCCAGTCTTGAGCCATTCATCGATAACGATTACTTCGCTTTCGGATACGGGGACAGTGCTTCAGGAGAGCGAATCATCGACTCCCAATTTGCCACAACTTCCATCTACACAGGAAACGTCATGAACGGACAACAGGCAATGTTCGGACTGAACCTAGCGGACGGTCGCATCAAAGGGTATCCCACCAACAACAAAACGTTCTATGTCTATTTCGTTCGCGGAAATGCTGATTACGCAAAGAATTCGTATGTCGATAACGCCGACGGAACCGTTAGCGACACTGCAACTGGCTTAATGTGGGCTCAAGATGACAGTGCTGCACCCATGAACTGGCAGGACGCGCTCGCATGGGCTCAGGCCAAAAACGCTGAAAACTACCTCGGCTACAACGACTGGCGCGTGCCAAACGCCAAAGAACTTCAAAGCATCGTGGACTACAGTCGTTCTCCTGATGCCACAGGATCAGCCGCCATCGATCCCATCTTCAATATCACACCTATTATCAATGAAGGTGGCGCTGAGGACTATCCCTTCTTCTGGAGTAGCACCACTCATGCAAACAGCCGATCAGGCCATGAGGGTGCGGGAGCAGTCTACGTCTGCTTCGGCCGGGCAATGGGATACATGAACGGAAATTGGCTGGATGTCCACGGTGCCGGGGCTCAACGAAGCGACCCTAAAGCAGGCAATCCCGACAACTATCCCACAGGCAACGGACCACAAGGGGACGCCGTCAGAATACTCAATTTTGTTCGCCTTGTTCGCGATCAATAGAATGCGGTTAGACGCACATTAGAGATGGTTGGGGGGTGTCGGGAGGCACTCCCCTTTTTCGTTATGGGTTAATAACGAATACTATGACAAATTCCCTTCATCTGGAAGGAAGCAACCAATCGATTGAACGTGAGATTCGCATTTGTAACAATGATCACTCAATCGAGCGGCCGGTTACTTATAACTCTCATAAGTAGAGCTTTAACATTACAAAACACCATTAATAACAAAAACACTCCTGAGAATCAGTTCGTCCATCCAGTTATGAAACGACTATTTTTCATCTTCCTCATCCCTTTGTCCGTGTGGGCAGGATCTTCAGAGACCAAACACAAAGTCCCTCAGTCCCTCATCGGAACATGGCAGGGTTACAGCCACCCCGAAAAGACCAATTTAGCTTCCACCGAGCAACCTGATGACATGGAAGGGTGGGTCAAAATCACACTCACCATCAACGAGGATCGCAGGATCACTGGAACCATTGGCGATCAGGAATCCTTCGAAGGCATTTACAAAAAAAACAGGGGGTTCTGGGGCAGGATATTCAAAATGAAGTCCGATCACATTCTTCAAGATGGATACTCAACTCATATTTCGATCGCCAAAAGTCCCGAAAAAGGGGTTCGGTTTACAATTCCTTTCAATTTGACGGATGAAGGCACGATCAAAGGAGGAATGATGCAGGTCTTTAAGTGGGAATACCCTTACCCACTTTATCGCATCAGACTCAAGAAGATCGAAAGCTGAGTTTTAAACATCAACCATTCACTTAGACGTTACAGCGTATCAAACACCACACATTCTGGCATCAGGAAGTGGAGCTTCCCAAATTCTCTTCCTTAAGCATTTCTAGAATTAGCTCGATCCAGGCGTTCCTTTTCAGGTAGTCTTGAAGCATGTTTAGAAAACTACCCCCACTACTCATAGCGTTTCTGGCGCTTGCTTCTCTCAAACTCACCGCTGACGAAAAAATTGGTGGTTATCTCTTCGCTCACATGACGAAGACAGACTACGGACATCTTTATTATTCGATCAGCAAAGATGGATTATTCTGGAATGCTTTAAACAACGGTGAACTCATCCTTGATGAATCCTACCAGGGCCATCCGGAGATCTGTAAAGGTCCCGACGGCACTTACTGGTTAGTAGGCGTGGGCCCACGGGGAACCACACCTCGTATGATTTTGTGGAAGTCCAAAGATCTTGTGAAATGGGAAAAAGGACCCGAACTACTTGGAGACCGGTTTGTGTTTGGCGAGCGAAAAGCACGAGCGCCTTCGCTCGGAGCGCCAAAACTCTTCTACGATGACGCTTCAGAACTATTCTACCTCACCTACCACGCAACGAAGCGCGACTTAGAGCCCCTGATGGTGGACAATGTCAATGAAGCCATCTGGAGCAACATGAGGACCTTCGTGATGACTTCCAAAGACCTTAGGAAATGGTCTGATCCTCAGAGGCTTTTTCAGTGGGACTACGCAACGATCGATGTCATCATCCGAGAAGAACGCGGACGCTACTACGCCATCATCAAAGATGAACTTTATCCCAGCTATGAGTGGCCTACCGGAAAATCCATACGTATCTGCGCTTCAGATTCTCCACTTGGCCCCTGGACCCAACCCGGCCCCCCGATTTCACCAAATTATCACGAAGCACCAACGGTGATTCCTAAAGCGGACGGCAAAGGATGGCTGATGTATCATGAACAATATCCGGGAGTGCAATACGGTCTATCCACCGCACCTACTCTCAACGGACCTTGGTATAACCAGTGGATTCACACTTACAACGTGGTTCCTGAAGCCCGACATGGCTGCATGATCCCAATCAGTCAGGAAGAATACGACCGTCTGGTCGAGACGTTCGGGATCACTGAAACACCCATTCAGGAATTACCTTAGACCTTTTGCAATTCCACCCTTTTTCCGACGACCCTGATGTTTTCGAGAATCATCTCTTTTTGGCTGAACTCCGAGAGCACTCCGGCCACGTTTGGATTTTGCAACACCCAAAGATACCCCTTCACTGCTGTCGGTAAATCTGGATTCGGAATCGTTTGATTGAGCTTCGCGATCCTCCAAGCCGGAACAGGTTTTTTGGGATCATCAGAGACGACTCCTTTTGCGCCCTTCATGCCCATAATCCCCATTCCCGACTGAGTCGCTTTGTAAATGGGTAATTCCATCGATCCTTGATTCGCTATATTGTAGGCAGCCACTGCCACATCGATGTGACCCAGCTCTGCCGCCTTATCAAGGATCCGCGGTTGGTCTGTATGCGTTGAGAATCCATTGAATCGGATCTTGCCTTGTTTTTTATACTTTTCTGCGAGTCCTCTGTGAAGAGGTAGCTCAAGATCCTCAGGCGTGCAACAACCGTGAGGGAAGTGAAGCACATCGACAGTCTCAACACCCAAACGCTTCAGACTGCCATGAAGACTTTCATCCATTTTTTCCTCAATAAGCGATTTCCACTTATTTGAAAGCCCGTATTCAGAAATAATCTGATGACACAAATAAGCATCGATCTCATATTTCCCATGCCCTCCAAACAGCTCAAAAAAATATCCCGGCTTCAACAATCCTCTTCGGGCCATCGACTCCTCAGCCTTCTTTCGGAGGGATTGCTGTTTTTCAGATGGAAGAGTTTTAAGTATTTCTTTACTGAACCCAATCATCACCGGATAGTAATCGCTTAACTTGGTAGTGATGAACAATCGGTCGCGATAACCTTTTTTGACAAACTCGCCCCACCCAAGCTCACTGTTACCCTTTCGATAACGAGAAGCCGAATCTACGTAATTGACACCTCTTTCGATCGCCTCCTCGAACACCCAACTGTCTTCAGGGTTGTTGAAAGGCCCACTTCCACCAAGCGCAATTTCGGAGACCATGAATCCGGTACGCCCAAGTCGTCGATAAGCCATATCAGGTTGTCGATTTCGCCACTCCTCTGGCTGTTCCACTGAGGGAATCGAACGCTTTGATTCTTTTCCTCTGAGTAGGTGAGCGCCGGACAGAACAGTCGCGGTCGCAAAGCTTCCTTTGATGAATTTTCGCCTGGAAAATGAAGGGGGTGATGAGTTCTCGTTCACTTTTTTGTGGGGGTTAATCAGCAATTTCGCTGAAATTCGTATGAACCGAATAAAATCAAATGTTTGCATCAACAACAGACTGTCGAATCCGCTTTTTTTCAAACAATTTGTAAAACTAAATTCCTGCCTCATTCTCCGGTTGATTTCGAAACGTGAAGGGACTTTAGATAATGGTGATGATGAAGTGGAGCAGTATAGGTGTTCTCGTGGTTTCCCTCTTTCTTGCGGGCTGTGGACCGAAATCGAGTGTTTCGATTGTGGGCGAATGGACCAGGGGTTCCGACTACTACCACTTCTTCAAGGACGGGAGCTTCACCATGCACAGCAGGGTTGGAGATCGCGTCGGAACCTACCAAATTATCTCAAGTGACCAAACCATAATGCTGTCCTCTCAAAAAGGAGACGTGTTGAGGCGAATTATTACTCCCTACGCGATAAGTGAAGATGGCGGAAGACTCGTATTGGAAAAGAGCTTCACCCACACGCTAGTCCTCCGGAGAGTAAACTTCTCCAACGGTTAATCTCCCGAAATACGCTCTCGAACTCTACCTAATTTCTCTGTTTTTTCCCTTTTTCTGCGGAAGCCACAAACTTCTCCAGTTTTGACCGGAGATTCAGAAGTTGGGATTCATACTTAGGGTATCTTTTCTCTGAGATCCACTTGTTCACGAGCTCAAGAGAGGCGAGATCGGTCTTGGCGGCATCCTCGATTGACGTCGCCCGCTGCTGGGTCAACAAATTGTGAGACACACTTCGGTTGAGATTCGGAAACAACTTAAAAAACACGTCGACGGATTCATCGTTTCCATCCGATCCATCGAGGAATTTCTCAACCTGCTTTGCCTGAGTTTCATCTGAAGGGTTAGCCAACGAAAACAAACTTGATCGAAATGTTTGATCAGATGACCAGACTTCGGGTTCATTCAGGAGCGTTTCAAAGGTTCCTCTGGGATCGTTCAGAATCATGCGGGTTGTCGCTAACTTCGATCCGTGAACATAACTAGGTTCTAAAGCATGATTCGCAATGTCTTCGAGTGTCTGTAAATGCTCTGCCTCACCCGCAAAAGCCAAAATATCCAGCCCATAAAGCAGAGCATAATCAGCAGGTGTGTCTCGATCAACGGAGCGATAAAGATCTAACAGTGAAGCGTTCCACTGCTCGTCATTTAGAACTGCGTCGCCCTGCACTTTGGCAATACTTTTGAGCGCAAAAACACGCTCACCCATACCTCCACTTCTTTCAAGAATCTCCCTCGAAATTCTGAGTGTTTCCCGAGTATCTAACAAACTCAAAACATCCATAAGAAAGAGCCTCTCACTACTCCAAGACCTCAAATCTCCATTTGCTCCAGGTCGGAAGGCTAAACCCGTCTCAAAATTTTCTCCTGATTCGATAAGAGCGAGCAAAGCGGAAATAACCTCTGCTTTATTTTTTGCACCGATCAATTGCCCTTTGAGAGCAGTCAGCAATGCTTCCTTCTCCTTCAGATCTGCACACGCAAAAAAATCCGATCTCAACGAAGCCAATTTAGTAGTAATATCTGATGTTGCTTGCTGAGAAGCCGCTGGCGTTTTTTGTATTTCAGAGACTGCAGACTCTCTATCAACCGTTTTCGACTCCTCAGGAATACCAACTAAATGAGGACTACCTTGGGTGCCATCAGTCTCTTCCTTGGGCTTCTGAATACGAGTTAGAATGAAACCCGTGATTAAAACAACTGACAACCCAAGTAAGATCCGGAGTTTGCCAGATTTCGATCGAGATCCCATCTCAACTACTTCGGTAAATCTCCTTCGTTTATGACTTCAAGGGTCACGGTGTTCTCAAACTGCCGCGGGTTTTTTGTCCCCTGAATGTAACGGTAAATGATATTACGGATCGGATCTAACAAATTAGGATAAGTGGCTTCTGATGTTCGGAACCAAAGCCCTATCGCAGGATCCCAAATCCAAAAGTCCTCGGTGCTGGCCCCTTTCACATAGATTCGCCCATGATCGTTGTGCTCGATCCAACCCATTTTTGTAGATTCAGAGGAAAAAGTGCCAAACCATGCCAAGGTTTTTTCTCCATCCTGAGCTCCTGCGAATCCCGTCCAGAACCCTTCCACCAGATCAAATCCGAAATCGATAGTGTAATCCCCGGACTCGATGGCTGAAATCCGAATGTAGTAGGATCCCTCAGGGAGATATTTGGTAATCGTGTAACCCGTAGCAGTCTTCACCACATCTTGATCTGCAACCAAACCGAACTGATCAAAATTCGCATTAAAAAGCTCAAAAGTGTGAGTTAGAGTAGAAGTAACATTAATCGTCACGGTCCCTGGAGCCCTGGTCCTGAAGGAACGAAAATCAATATCGCCCACTTCGTCGATCTTCTCCTCGTAACTTAAGAATCTTGAGTGGTCAGCATTCTTGAACAATTCGTTGAAATCCGTATCAGCTGCGAGAGAGCCTAAATCCCTTGGAATAAACTTTGAGGATACACTGTAGTAACCTCTTTCCTGAAAATACTGGGCTTCAGTAAGCAGTACATACTGACCAGGTTGTAGATCCGCCTCGATTTGAAAATCACCTGACTTTGATGAATCCGCATCTAAATCGATAATGGAAGTGAAGTCCGAAATTTGATAAGGCAATGTCGCAGTGGGCGCCACTTGTCCCAACAAACCGACTGTGTTCAAAGGACCATCAGACTGAATGATGAGCCTTCCGGCCTGCTGAACATCGAAACTAAAGTAATCATTCGGAATATCATATCTCAGACTTGCACTCATTTGACTGTTCAAGGGCATCGGATACATGGCAAAAGTAGAGGATAACCGGTCCACATGAGTCGCATTATTTGCCCCGTCGATGATCCCGTAGGCGTAGTGCCCGATGCTACCAGTTGGTGCGTTCGCGGTGATCACAGCGTAGTACTGACCGTTTACGGTACTCAGATTAAATTCCGTATAGAAGTTAGCAGCCAATGTCTGTTCCTGAATCAGCGTGTAGGTGAAATCATACAATTGCACTTTCGCCGGAAAAGTGGACATTACAAAAAACTTCTCCTGGTTGCCCTCGGCAACTGGGATTGAGAAATAGTCAGCATCGCCAACTGGAAAAATTGAAGACAAATGGGTGGTGTTTTTGGTCATTGACTGCGCACGCGCCCAATTCCCATTCAAATCGTAAGTCACAGGATCATAGACAGGGTAGCTATAGACGATTGTTTGATCAGGATTCTCGGCAGCAAGGGCCTGATCAATCATGTTTTTAACATCTTCGTCGATACCCACAAATATCGAATAACCCAGTGCTCCGTTGCTCCCCACATAAACGCCCACCAAGGTCCATACGTCGTTGATAAACGCAAATAGCGGACCTCCGCTGTTTCCTGAAGTGGATCGCAATCCACTTGATTGATAAAGTCTCCGATTGGGTGTCGTTTGCTTAACAACCTCATCTGCAAACATGGATGTGAATTCTGAGACAACAGGTTCGGCATTGTGAGTGGCATGCATCATATTACGCTCCCGCTGCCAAAACTCATAATAACCCGCCGGATATCCCAGGATCATCTTATAGTCGAGATTTGTGATCGCATCTGAAGTCCACTTCGAAGGAATCTGAGTAGTGATGTCTTCAAGAAACTGTAGAATATAGATGTCTTTATTAAAGGGTTCTAGGCTCGCTCCTCCTCGATCAGCAGCATCAACTAAACTCGCGTAATCTTCAAAATGGATCCAACTTCGAGCAGCAACACCCTCGTCCGTCGAATTTGCGGGCGAACGGTTCCAATTCCACGTATAGGGTTGGTTGTTCCAGACATGAAGTTCATCGTCGTAAAAAATATGTGCTGCCGTCAGGACCGTTCTTTTTCCAACTGCACAACCACTTCCCATCCAACCGCTATCGTTGCTTACCATGCCTACCGTATTGTAGGGATAGATGCCTGTAGCATGTTCGGGCAGAGGTACAGATCCATTGAGAAAAGCCCACAATGAGTGGGCACTAAGCAAAGTCATTAAAGCGAGGAGAAAAGATTTCATAATTCTCGAAGAGTTCAGAACCGCGAAAACTAGAGGATTAGATTCTCTAATGCAAAGTAATTAATGTATCAATTTTGAGACGTTTTAGATAAACCGGAATACAATCTTAGACAAAAAAACCCCGTTCCAAAAACGAAACGGGGCCTTCTTTCGTAGAATTGTAAGGATGAATGTGGTGATTTAAGATTTAGTCTTTCGCCTTCACTCCGTGAACCTGAGTGGCCAGGAACTTCTTGATCTCGACGGGAGTGTCGCACCCAGTAATTTTGGAAACAATGATATTGGCCAAAATCGCCAACGGAGCTCCTATCCAGGCAAAATACCAGGGATTTAGGTATATATTGACAAAGCTTTCCAGTGGCAGAGTGACGCCCACTTTTGAAGCAATGAAATAGACGATCGCAATCAACGAAATTCCACCCCCGACGATCACGCTTGCCCAAGCCCCTGCTCGGTTGGAACCACTCCACCAGATACCTAGCAGGAAAAGCGGGAAGATGGTACAACCCGCAAGGGAGAATGCAGTGGCGACCAGCTGAGCGATGAGCGCAAGCTTCAACAGTGCAATCGATCCCACAATGACCGCCATCAGAATCGTTCCAACACGAGCCATGATCAACTGGGTTTTTTCTGAAGCTTCCGGATTGAGAGTCTTGTAATACAGGTCATGCGAGAAGGCTGACGCACCCGCAACTAACAGACCCGAAACAGTCGAGAATGCCGCCGAGACGGCACCCGCCGCCAGAAGACCAACGATGGGAGCGTAGACGTCTGCGAGTTGAGCGGCATACACCACAATCGCGTCCTTGTTCAGTTTCCCTATTTCAGGATTGGCAGAGAGGATTTTTCCAAAGGTCGAATACAGTGGTGCACTCCAGTAAAGGACGCAGATGAAAAAC
>JAKSBQ010000234.1 GCA_022361075.1 Opitutales bacterium
GAGGGGGCGAGCACCGGGCAAGCCCTGATGTGGAATACCATGCGCTGGACGGAGAGTGGAACAGGTGCGAAGTAATTGTGATGGCGGACCATTACTCGATCCACAAATTGAACGGTAAAATCGTAAACTACGCGACGGACTTTGATCAGAGTGAGGGTATCATAGGTCTTCAGTCGGAAACTGCGGAGATCTTTTACCGTAACATCGAGATTAAGGAATTTGACGAGATCATTCCTGCCGAGCATTTTTTGAAGAAAGAAGGCTGTTATAACAAGTAGCAGCTTTCGCGAACCCCTAAATAACCCCCATCATGAAACGACGTGACTTCCTAGCATCCGGAGCGCTACTTGCTGGTGCCTCCACGGTGCCTTTTTCAGCCTCTGCTAAAGAGAAAAAAAGCAGATCCAAATACGCAGACTATTCTGGTGTCGATGCCGCCAGGGCTAAGCCTGTGCTCAAGCGAGAATTTTTTCCGGATCCGGTAATCATCGAATCGGTGGAACTGCTTCGAAAGGAGAATAATTTCATCTGCCGGGTCCGTTCGAAAGATGGCGCTGAAGGAATTTCGATCGGACATCCTTTCATCTCCAAACAGGGATATCCGATGTTCAAGTTTGCGATCCAACGCTGGTTCGTCGGCAAAGACGCTCGGGATTTAGATCAAATACTCTATCATGCGGCTGAACAAAATGAGAAGAAGCAGGGGGTGCCGATGAACGTGCAGCTGGCGACTTTAGAGTTTGCCGTGCTGGACATGCTAGGAAACATAGCTGACAAACCATTGGGTGCGCTAATTGGAGATATTTGTAATCCGAACATCGCCATTTATCTCGGCACGCTGTATCGGCAGTTGCGTGACCTTGAGCCGGAGGTGTCGCTTGAGATGATGGCCAAGCAGGTGGAGGAAACTCATGCAAAGGCAGTGAAGCTCAGGTGCGGAAGTGCAAACAATCTGGGGGACGACAAAGATAACGCTCCGGGAAGAACTGAGAAGCTCATCCGCATGGGACGTGAGAAGTTTGGTGATGAGATGGTCCTCATGATGGACGCAAATTGGTCTTACTCTCCGAAGGAGGCCATTCGAATCGGTCGTCTTCTCGAAGAATACAATTACTACTTCTACGAAGAGCCTCTGCCTTGGAATTGGTATGAGGAGCAGAAGATCGTTTGTGATGCTTTGGATATCAACATGGCGGGAGGTGAGGTAGAAGCCAACATGCATCAAATGCGTTGGTTGATCGCGAACGATGTGTGGGATATTATTCAACCCGACATTTTTTACTTTGGTGGAATGATTCGCTCAATGCAGGTCGCAAATATGGCTGCAGCCAAAGGCAAAATTGTGCTTCCTCACATGTCGAGTGGAGGGTTGGGCTATCTCTACATGTTGCAGTTTGTTTCCGCTTGTAAAAATGCGGGTCCGTTTCACGAGTTTAAGCTTTTTGCGACGAAGGACGCTAATGGCACGCTCATCCCAATCGAGAGCAAAGACGACCCAATTAAAAGCACGGATGGAGTGGTAAATGTGCCCACAGGCTCGGGTATCGGAGTTCATATCGATCCTGGTTACATCTCGACTCACGAGATGATTTATTCTTAGCAAACTCGAGCAGGTATTCTCCAAATGAAGAAGTATCGATTCTACACCTGTGATGTTTTTACCAATCAGCGTTTTGGTGGTAACCAGTTGGCTGTTTTTCCTGAGGCTGAAGGGTTGAGCACCGAGCAGATGCAGAAAATTGCACGTGAGTTTAATTTATCCGAAACTACTTTTGTGTTCCTTCCGGAGCAGGGGTACACGAGGAAGGTGAGAATCTTTACGCCTTCGGTGGAAGTGCCTTTTGCCGGCCATCCAAACGTGGGTACGGCGTTCGTTCTTTTAGAAAATGGTGAATTCACTGACCAGGATTTGGAGAAGGGAATCGTTTTTGAAGAAAAAGCGGGCCAGGTGAAGATCGAAATCACTCCTGAGAACGAGATGATCAAGATTGACGCTCCTGAATTGCTTTCGATAGGTCGGGAGTTTTCAACTGAAGTCGTCGCAAAGGCCCTGTCACTCGCCCCAGGTGAGATCGTTGTGGAAAATCACCTTCCAGTGCAGGTGTCTGTGGGGCTTCCGTTCATCTTTGTGGAGGTTGAATCCCAAAAAGTTTTAGCAAAATCTAAGATCAATTTTGACGGTTTCGAGGAGATCCAATCGTTAGGAGTGACACCCGATGTTTTCGTCTACGCAAAAAGCGCAGGTGAGTTTGATATTTGCGGGCGAATGTTTGCGCCGTTTGACGGAGTGATGGAGGATCCTGCGACTGGGAGCGCAAACTGCGCTTTAGCGGGACTGCTGGCTAGTCTGGATCCTACTGCCCGAGGCGACTTTCGATACAAAGTGGCTCAAGGAGTAGAGATGGGGCGAGCCAGTGTGTTGCTCTCTGGTGCGAAGAAAGTGGACGGAACGATCACTTCTACTTCCGTGGAAGGGCAGTGTGTTTTCGTGAGCGAGGGTTTGATGCATATCGAGTGAGGTGCCCAATTGTATCGTTTGGCCTACCATTCGAGAGCTTAATCACACAAGAGACCATAGCGTTCATTCGCATTTTTGTAACAACAATCCAGATATTTTAGCTAACAATAGTAGGAGGTTGCTCAATCACTACTTTTAGGGACCGTTTCCCTTCAAATTTAGCCTTTTCGTTTTCAGCGGATTATGAAAGCAGCGATTATCTGGTAACTTTGGGTATGGGTATGTTCACAGTCTCGTGAACTGGTTACAGACTCGCTAGCGACTCACATTAAAATGTTAACAATTTTTAGTTGACGATATTAGCAGAAATTATAGTCATTTCTAGTTAGAGAATCGATTCTGATTGTTCTCACCTTGTTCATGTCGTGACTTCTCGAGCCCTTGTTCGAATTGTTGTGTGAAAACTCCTAACCTACTTTAAACGCTATCTGTAATACCTCCTATAAAATCCTTCATTGAAATTCCCTTCCTTATCGAAAAAGCAGATGCCGAACTATGGTTCTTGTTTGAACTGACCCGTCTCCAAATTTACTTCACCCATTTTTATTTATATGCAACCCAAAGCGTCCCTGTGTTTGGTGGCGATTTACTGTTTCTTCAGTAATCTCGTCTTCTCTCAATCTGTCACAAGCGACAAGCTCCTTTATTTTAATGACTTCGATGAGGACACCTTTGTCGCAAAAGCAGTTGTTGCTGAATTAAGTGGCGACAAAAATGACATTGAGTCCGTCCAGCAACTAAATGGTTACGGAAACGGGCAGTTTTCGTTTTCCGGCAATCTTGTAAGAAATGCATCTGAAAGTCAGAAGAATGATGCTGAAGACAGGATCACTTTCACGCTTACCAACTTGCCCACACATACAAGTATTAGTGTTGGGTTCCTCGCCGGGATTTTAGATTCATGGGACGATAGTGGGACGTATGGACCAGATGAGTTTGCCGTAGAAGTGGATGGAGTTGTTGTTTTTAAAGAGGTGTTTTCTCGAAATCCTGTGTACTCCTATCAGGAGGGTTCCGGGACTGCCACCACGATTTACACTGGGGATTCGCTTGGATTTGGTCGGTATAAAGACAATCTGTGGGATTTTTTTACTGAGACTCAATTGCAAAATATTGCCCACACAGCTTCAACTCTGACGGTTAGCATTTATGCAACAGGAGATGGATGGCAGGGCGGAAGTGATGAATCCATGGCCATTGATAATTTTAAAATTACCTATCAAACGGCTCCAACGGGTAATAGCGCGACCATCTTTCGTATTGCTACTCTCACTCCCTTTTTCCTCTAGAATCCTGATACCAGTACCCTATTCATGAAAAACAAACGAGGTAAGACCCTTTGTCTGTCATTATTTATTGCGATCAGTCTAAACACATCTGCTTGGTCGTCTCAAAGTGTGAACGTAGCACCTAGCGGGACCGCAACTCAAAGTTCCACATTTCAAAGTTCAAGCTATGCAGTTGCATCCAATGCAATAGATGGCAACACCAACGGAGATTATAATAATAGTTCGGTAGCACATACAGAGAAGGATGCAGAAGCCTGGTGGGAACTAGATTTGGGCCAAATTGCTAGCATCGATGATATCATATTATGGAACAGAACGGACTGTTGCGCGCACAGGCTGTCTGATTTTCATGTGTTGGTTTCTGATCAACCCTTCCCATCTCAGGACTTAAGTACGTGTTTAGCTGATGTAAATGTATTCAGTATCTATCAAGACCCTCAAGTGGGTATTTCAGAATCATTTGAAATCAACAGAACGGGTAGATACATAAGAATTCAACTCACTGGTCAGGAATATCTGCAGTTAGCTGAAGTCCAGGTGTTCGCAAGCACATACGAAAATGACTCTGATTTAGACGGGTTGCCTGACTTGTGGGAACATCAGTATTTGGGCTCAATAGAGGTTTCAGACGGTAGTGCGGATACAGATGGGGATGGTTGGACTGATAGCGAGGAGCATACCAAGGGCACTGATCCTGGCCGATTGGATACTGACGGTGATGGATTAATGGATACACTGGAGGATATCTGGGGCTTGGATCCGATTGTTGCAGATACAACTCAGGAACTCGTTTTTGACTCAGGAAAATACGAGTGGGCATGCGGTTTCGAAGATTCAGAAGGATACAGCACGACTGATTTAAATGGGCAACAAGGCTGGGAAGGATATGGAGCGGTTAAGGTGAGTAGCACCACACCGCATAGTGGCTCAAGATGTTTAAGGCTTTCAAATGTCACTGCTGGAAATCGTTGGGCTAAAACCTACTTCAATGCGGCTGTCAAAAAGCAAATCTGGTTTAGCTTTCACGCAAAACTTAAGGCAGGTGATCCCTGCAGTTATTCACTGGATTCAAATCCAACTTCCGTGCTTTTCCAACTCATGGAAGATGGCAAGCTTGGTTACTTCGACGGTAAATATGACGCATGGGTGGTAACGGACTACACCATCAATGAAGACCAGTACTATCAGTTTGATGCCTACATCGACTACGCTACGGAGAAGTGGGATCTTTATGTCAATGAAGAGATGATTGCGTATGATATTAATTTTATCAGCGGAAACATTCCTTCGCTTTTCCGGTTTGAGGCATTAGTAACGCAGGGCCCTGTTAGCTGGTACTCGCGTTTAGACGATATGGTCGTCAGTACTCATAAGCCTGCTGGCTTAAATTCCGATTCTGATAACGATTTGTTGGATGCTCGTGCAGAGGTTGATCTGGGAACCGATCCTCTGAATCCTGACACCGACGGGGACGGGTTGCCGGATGGCTGGGAGCACGCCCAGGGATTGGACCCTTTGGTGGATGAGGGAGAGGATTTCTACTACACTTCGGCGTTGGTTGATGTCGGGTCCAATCAGTTTTACGCAATGCCTGATGCTTCGAACCCTTCTTATAAACCCACATTCAACTTTCCTGATGATTCGTTGATGACGCGGGATGATATTATATTGCTTTGGGCTCTAGTCAGTGAGCCGACTCCTGGCGCTACATCTATTGAGAGGGCAAATCAGGACGATCCTCGAATCAGTTTTTCGGAGCCTGGCTACTACCGAATTCGTTTGAATACTAAACTTGCCTCTAACACCTCCATTCAAAACCGTCAAAACATTGGGGTTTATGTATACCCTGATGAAGCCTCAAAATCTGAAGCGCTTCTAGCGTATTGGGATTTCAACAACGTTTCTAACGGAGGAACAGAGGATCGCAGTTTATTTGCCCATCATGCAACTCAACGGGTTTCAACTACCAATCAGGTTCAATTAGGAACGGGTCACGATGGAGGATCTGGAGTTTTTAACGGACTAAATGGGGCTAACGCAAGTTATATGCAGGTCAATAACGGAGAAAACATGCTCAATGGCCTGGATGAGATTTCGCTAACCACATGGGTTCGTTCCGATAAGGACGATACCAACTCGGGTATGATCAATGGTATCGCATGGAAAGAAACACAAAGTGGGCATGAAAATGATTTCTTTTTTACCATTCGCTACGCTACCGACAATGAGGCAATGACCCGCGAAAAACTGATTGTTGCGTCGATCCCGACTCCAGATGGGGTCTGGAAATACGAAACCCCTTCCAATACTTCTATCAAGAATGAGTGGTATCACCTCGCATTGACCTGGAAAGCGGGTGAAGGCATTTCGATGTATATCAACGGACAAGATGCAGGCGGTACTCAGGTTGATGCGCCTTCGAAAAATACCAATCGTCCGATGGACGGTTTGGCTACTATCTATTTGGGGCAAGGTTCTTACAACTTCTACGCATGGGATGGACAACTGGACGATATGCGCTTGTATGGTAAGGCGCTCACCGTGGAGGAAATTAATAGTATTTACACTGATTTAGATGCCGATGGCATGACCGACTCCTGGGAAAAAATCATCATTGATGACAATACTTCGGATTCCCTGAAATCGGTTTATGATGTAGATCCTGATGATAACTACGATGGTGATGAATATCTGAACTTCGAGGAATTCCAGTTCAGTCTGAGTCCGCTATTGGAGAATATCCAATTTCAAAATGGCGTGATCCATGGGGTGGAAAGTGAAAGCTGGACCACAGTGGACCTACCTTACAATTTCGATGACCTTGTGGTGTTGACAACACCCGCTTACACGTCTGGTCGCCAACCTGCTGTTACACGGATACGTAACGCTTCAGGCAACCAGTTTCAAGTTCGCGTTCAGAATCCACCTTCAGCATTACCGGCAGTGCACGGAGGTGAATCCCTGTGGTTTCAAATGGAGAACTCAGGGTTGGATACCTCGGGTAATACGGAAAGTCTGAGTATCAGTGGTGGATCCTTCGGAACAGAATCCAGAGAAGGAACATATTCCATTTATTTTGATGGAGGCGACAGCGCTACTGTGAGCTCCTCAAAGCTCGACCCAAAAACCGAAGGATTTGCGATATCAGGATGGTTTATGCCTGATAGCTCATCTGAAATGCTTCCGATGTTGGATTATGCTGGGGACGGTGATCTTGATGTCAGAGGTCGTTGGCAGGCGCCGAATTGGGATGAAGAGTCAGGTACTGGTAATAATCCTTCGTATATGCTGTCGGACATCCACAATGGAGACTGGGTGGGTTATCACAACATTGATTTTGGAACTACTAGTAATTTCATGCGTTTCCAGGTGTCTTCAGGTTGGGGTGGAACCATCGAAATTCGAAAGGACAGTCCCACAGGAGAACTAATTGGCTCTGTAGAGACCGATGGGTGCAGTTGGTGCTACAAAACAATTGGAGCTTTCATCACTCCTCAGTCTGGTCAAGAGGATATCTATCTGGTTTTTACTGGGCGAGAAACGGGCATGCTTTTGTCGGTTCGCTGGTTTGAAGTGTGTGATTACGACGACAACTACCGTGATGGATACATGGTTAACACCGATGACAATAATTTCGAATTTACCTTAAGAAAAGAGAGTGAACAACGTGTGATCTCAGGCACAGGCGTGATCGCCAATAGTTGGAATTTCTTTGCAGTCAATATCGACCGGTTCGGAGATATGGAACTCTATCTGAATGGAACCAGTGTGGTGGATTCAGTAAATATCTCGGATTGGTCTAGCGTGGATCTTTACAGGGGTGGTGAACTCACACTCGCAAAAGGGATCGTCGACGGATTTGAGAAAGAATGGGCAGGACGTATTGATGATTTACGATTCTACAAACGTAAGATCACAGGAACCGAAATTGCTCAGCTGTATTCAACTCCAGGTAATGGTTCGATTGCTGATTTTACACATGAGCCTCTTGAGAACTACTCGATCCATTACGTCGCCTTAGAGTCGGGCACCTACACCGTCGCAGCTAACGGTTTCAAGGGTGAAGCGGGTAAAGTGGTTTCAACGGTTACTGACAAAGCCAATTCATTTACTGGGCAAAACATCAGTTTTAATCAGAGTTACTCGAATCCGGTGGTCTTTGGCCAGGTGGTCACCGAAAATGACGCACTGTGGTCGACTTTTTACAGCAAAGATCCTTCATCCAATTCAGTTAGTGCTGGAAAACATGTAGGAGAAGACTCCAGTGTGACTCGTGCGAACGAGACGCTTAGTTATCTGGTCCTTGAACAGGGCTCGGGATCAATCAGCGGAATTCCCTTTGAAGCTCTTAACAGTGCTGATGAAATTAAAGGAGCCCACGATTCCCCTCCCTACAATGTCGATTACTCGGGAGTGAACAATGCGGCAATCGCGGTTCTCGGATCAAAAGGTACGGATGAACAAGATGGGCACTGGCCAGTTCTTATGGGAACCGACGCCGTGCAAAGTGACCATCTTGAAGTGTTTGTGGACGAGGACCAGATTCTTGACGCTGAAAGAGCCCACGCGAAGGAGCAGATTGCCGCTGTAGCGATGGAGATTGCTCCTGATTTACTCACCATCGACCTCGACAACGACGGAATGCCGGACTTTTGGGAACGTCAGATTCTTTGGGAATCTATGTCAGATGAAATTGAGGATTTTGCGGATGTTTTACCTGACGGCGATTTTGACAACGACGGGCTCATTAATCGTTTGGAATATCACGCAAAATCCGATCCTACCCAAGCCGATTCAGATGCGGATAATTATGATGATCCAGTAGAGTTTTTTGC
>JAKSBQ010000222.1 GCA_022361075.1 Opitutales bacterium
GTTGATATAAAGAGTATTGAATATGTTGAATACTGAAGCAAGCACGCCGACGCAGATACCCACGGTAAGGATGACAGTGATGGAATGTGTTTGGTTCTTTTTGAACTGACGCCAACCGTATCGAACATCCCTGAGGAAATCATTGATAAGTCTTGTTCCCCAGCTGTCGCGGCAGTCTTCTTTATACCGTTCGATTGAACCGAATTCGGAGAGGGCTTGTTTTCGTGCTTCGTTTTCAGAGACCCCATTCTGCATCTTCTCCTGGATGGACATTTCAAGATGAAATTTCATCTCTCTATCCATGATCGCTTCGTTACGATTTTGGTTGAAGAATTGCCGCAGGCGGTGGGGGATTTCTTTTAGCCGAAGCATTTTTTGACCTAGGCGGTTTGGAGAACATCGGCGATGGCGCTGGCAAATTGATTCCAGTTGGCGACCTCGTGGTCGAGCTGAGCCTGACCCTGCTTCGTGAGGCTGTAGTATTTTGCCTTTCGGTTGTTTTCCGAAAGCCCGAATTCGGACTTGATGAATCCCTGCCGTTCCAGCCTGTAGAGTGCGGGATACAATGAGCCCTGATGGATGATGAGCACCTCTTTGGAGCTTTGTTCGATGCGTTTCAGAATGCCCCAACCGTGGCGTGGTTCAGATACGAGCGATCTCAAGACGAGGAGATCGAGCGCCCCCTGGAGAAGGTCATTTGTTTTGTTTGCCATTACTTCCTTTCGATTGTCTAGGGGAGTAAAGGGTCTTCTCCTAGATTGTCAAGAGGAAGGTTTGCTTTATTCGACTCTCAGAACTTCAAGCAAGTTGGAACGCTTGATCGATGTGCTTGATAGCCAGGCAGTTCCGATGATGATCAGTATGATAAAGAATACCGAAAAGAGTAAAACGAAGGGGTCGCCTGGGTTTACTTTGTAAAGCAAAGTCTCAAACTTAATACTCAGTAGCACAGTCAATGAGGCTCCGATGATCGTGGAGATCATAGAGATTTTGGCCCAGTAGCTGACTACATTGAGTCTCACTTTGTGTATTCCTTCACCAAGGGCGATCCGTATGCTAATTTCTTTACGGTTTTGAGTGATCAGGAAACGTATGATGCCATAGAGTCCGATGCCGGTGATGAACAAACCGATGAGAGCAATTAGGGAAACGATGGATAATAAATACCGATTGAACCGATGTTGTTTGTTCATGATTTCACTCATCGTTTCTTCTTTGTCCATCACGACGAACGGGTCTATGCTATTTCGAATATCTCGAATAGACGCTCGAAGGTGAGTGGGGTTACTTTTGCTTTTGGCAACAAGCGTGAACCAATAAGGTATGTATTCATTGACATTTCTGTATATGGTTCCCATTGCAGACGGATCGATCAGATTGGACCGAACAACAGATTCGACCACTCCGACTACGGTATACCAGTTTCCCGGATTGTCTCTATCGGGAGGTGAGGGGTGGTTGCGGAGGGCGATTCGCTTTCCGATCGGATCGGTGTCATTGAAATGCTTATCCGCGATGCGGCGATCGATGATGATGTTGCGAGCGTTATTCCTTAAGTCTGATTCGTTGAAATAGCGTCCTGATATCAACGAAATATCCAGAGTAGCCAAAAAAGTGGTATCAACGGAATCCTGAATACAGATGCTGCTGTCGCGGATTCCTTGGATCCAATCCTGTTCAGTCACCATGCGTGTTGTGTGATTACCTCCCCACTTGAGAGG
The DNA here is from genome assembly GCA_022361075.1 of Opitutales bacterium. Classification (GTDB taxonomy): domain Bacteria; phylum Verrucomicrobiota; class Verrucomicrobiia; order Opitutales; family JAFGAQ01; genus JAKSBQ01. The sequence goes on from JAKSBQ010000222.1 coordinate 1,722, forward strand.
AGGGAAGAAACTGATTCCAGCCGACTCTACATCCGATAGTTCTTGGGTTCTTTTTTTCAGTTCTGCCATGAATTGGCGTTTTGCGTCGTTATCATAATCCGAATCGGCCAAATTGAATGAAACTGTGTATAAATTGTCGGGGTCGAAGCCGGGATCAATTTTTAAAATTTGCACGAAGCTTTTCAGTAAAAATCCCCCGAATACAAGTATGACTGTTGAAAGTGTAAGTTGGCACCACAGGAGTGTGCTTTGGTATCGTTTCGCCGCTTTACCTCGAGTTGAGCTGCGACTTTGTTCTTTCATCATCTTACCAAAACCCTCTTTGGAGATGATGCCAAGTGTTGACAGAAGACCGGTAAAAACACCTATGGCAACGCCTGATATTAACAGGTAAATCAGCAGATTATAACTCCAACGGGGCTTAGGAGGAATCAGAAAGAGATCGTACAGATTAGTTTGAGAGATGATCGTGTGAGCGATCCACAAGAAGAATAAACCCACTGCGCAACTCAAAAAACTATAGGTACACTTTTCGATCAATATTTGCCCTATCAATCGTAATCGTGAGGCACCGAGGGCTGCACGTATTCCAAACTCGCCGGATCTCACCCGATTTTGGCTAAGAAAGAGGCTGGATACGTTGGCGCAAGCCATCGCGAGGATGAATGCAAAAGAAATTAATAACAGGCTGAGTTGTGTGCGGACATTTCGTACCAGATCATCTTTCAGCGGTACGATTGCGATTTCATGAGCATGCTCGATTTCATACCGATAGGCTTCGGGGAACAGGGGACTATTTCTCGAATTGATCTCTTGGAGTTCGGTCTTTAAATTTTGTACAGTCTGTCCAGGTTTTAACAAACCGAGTGTGTTGCAGTAATTATGTTGTCTTCCCCTCGCGGTTTTATGCCAGGGTCGTTCGATCCATGGAGTCATAAATGGAGTCTCGAAACGTGGATCTGTCCCGTCTGGATCGAATCCGAAAGGAATATTGAAGTCACTTCTCATGACACCGATGATGGTGTAAGGCTCGTCATCAATAAGCATTTTGGAGCCGATGACGTTTGGATCGCCACCATATCGATTATGCCAGAATGCATATCCAAGAATGACGACTTCATGATTTCCTGAATCGATATCTTCTTGTGTAAAGAACCTGCCCAAAAACGGTTTTAAGGAAAGGGTTTCCAACAATGAGGGAGATACGAGCAGTTGTTGATAAGGACTGTTGGACCGGTTATCCAAATCTCTCACGATGGCCCAGTCGGTTTGGTAAACTCCTATGTTTTCCAAAACGCGACTTTGTTCCTTGCGCTCCAAATAGTATAAAGGGCTGGTCATCCACGACTTGATGTTACGGGCGTTCCGACCGCTGAAGACATCTGCAATGCGAACGATTCGATCCTCGTCGGGGTATAATCCCGGGTTTAAATAAACCGAATCAATGAGACTGAACATAAGGGTATTGAGTCCGATGGATATACCCATGATCAGAATGATAACTACTGAAAACCGCTTTTGCTTGAGGATTTGCCGCCAGCTATAGCGGAGGTCTCTTTTGAAGTTTTCATATAGTCGGATCCCCCAGTTGTCTCTGCACTGTTCTTTGAGTTGTTGAACGCCTCCGAATTCCCTCACGGCTTCTCTCCGTGCTTCGGCTTGCGAGAGGCCAGATCTCATAAGATCCCGAACCCGCATATCCAAGTGAAATTGAAACTCTTCATCGAGTTCATCCTGTCTTTTTTCAGATTTTAGGAAGGATCTGAATAGGTAGGCCAGTGACCGGGCTTTTCGACGTGTAGTCATTTTTCTAAGCGTTTTTAAGGATTAGTCCCACAGCGGAAGTAAATTCCTCCCAGTTCTTTTCCTCTTCGGATACCTTTATGACTCCATCTTTGGTAAGTTCATAAAATTTTGCCTTCCTTCCGGTTTCAGTGATGTCCCATTTGGCTTTGATGTAACCCCTACGTTCCATCCTGTGTAATGATGGATAAAGTGATCCCTGACCCACATGAATGACATTTTCTGAAACGAGATGAATGTGCTTGGCAATGTCGTATCCGTGGCGTGGTCCAGAACGAAGAACCCGCATGACGAGTAAATCGAGTGTACCTTGGAGAAGGTCCTTTTTGTCTTTATGCATACCTTGACATTCGACATATTATATGTCGAATGTCAAGGTATTAAGATTTGGATACAAATTTTACATGACTTCTAGTGCTCTTCAATTGGTGAAGCTCGACAGCTGAGACGTTTTATTTAAGCTTGGGCATATGCCCATTTTTGACATCACTATTGTTCTAAAATCGGGAGAAATCTTATCCGACGTGACTGCAAGCCGATTGGCGGATGCTGCGGGTTCGATTTTTAAAGAGGAGGCGGGCAGGTGTTGGGTGAAACTCTTGCCACTCGATAAACGACACTACGCGGAGAATGGAGTCGCCGAGGCTGACATGCCATATCCTGTTTTTGTAGAAGTGTTGCAATTTCATGAAGAAACTGTTGAGCGCAAAGCGTCATTGGCTATTGAGCTGGCAAAATCATTTGGCGGCGTTTTGGATCGAAACCCGGAGCATGTTCACATCGAGTTTTGTCCTGCTGCAAGGAATCGGATCGCTTTTGGAGGAAAGTTGAGGACCGAGTCTGACGATTGTTAGAGTATGTGCATTTAGAGTAGACTCATTTGTCGGACCACGGCAACGTGGTCGCCTCACTCCGAACACATGGGAAATCTAATTTGATTTGGAATTAGAAACCGAATGTTCCTCATTCGAAAATTGTTTTATACACATGAAGGTATTTAAGGAATTGTAGTTTTTGTAAGAATCTTCAAGGACTACATTTCATCCATGTAAATTTAGAATAGACGGTTGTGTAGAAAGAGCCCTGTCAGAGATAGATTCTTAATTTGGTGCGGTCTAATTCGGTTATCTGAGGATTGATGCTACAAAGAAGTCGCTAAATTGTTTCTCCAGTAGAGTTCGAAGGATTGTTTATGTCATTAAAATCGAAGTAATGCCCTTAATTTCTGTTTCAATTTGATGCTAATCGGTGAGTATTCTGCAGAAACAAACATACAAATGCCTCCTGCAACGAGTAAGGTAATTGGAATGACGGATTGAGATTGAAATTCATATTTTTGGAGCCTGTAAACTCCGATCGCCAAAAAAATGAAGCCACTGATCAGGAAATTTTTCATTTGCTTCGGAATACTCCCGAAAATGAAAAGTGTGGCTGTTAAGGGTAAAAGGTAGTTAAGAATTCTTATCTCATTTCAAAAATCACTAGTCCCGTTGAGTGAGTTTGGTTTCTGATTAATTGCCGAGACTGATAAGGACAGAAGTGCAATCAAGACATGACTGGGAATGAGGAAGCGGAAACACAGAGCTAAACGGCGCATTTGAGGTGTTTCAATAGAGTCCAGCCACTTTTGTAATCCAAAATAGATCATTGCATTGATCAAAAAACAATACTCTGCTTGTCCGCGTGTGAACGGAATTGTGATCTCCAACCATTGGTGCAGCGGTTCTCTGGTGTAGGCTATTCCAGTGAGTGAGATGAAGGTAATTAAAAATCCTAAAGGGTGTATGTAACGGGAGTCGTCCGAGCATTGATTTTTTTCGACGAAGAATGCTGCGATTAACAAAATTAGACCGAGTAATAACAGATGAATGTAAAGCTCACTTATCTCTGTTTCGATCCAGTCGAGAAGTCCGATCTGGGCGAGATAAACTAAAAATGCCAATACAAAATTAAGCGATAGAAGCAGCGAAAAGATCGTATTTTGTGTTCGAATACGGATGAATGCCAGGACAGGAATTGATGCAACTAGTGAAGTTAAAAGCTGTGCATTTGTGATGACTTTGGGACTGCCCCAATGAACAAATAACTCTCTGTTCAACAGTGATGTCGTTGGGTTTCCCAGCCATCCGCTATGGTAAAGAATAAGCGATATCGATAATGGTAATATAGCGCAAAAGCCCATGAGATAGGGCATCGCTGTGCGGTATTGTTGCCCTGACCAATATCGGAATCCCAAATATCCTAAGCATGTGATCGAAGCCGTAGATACAGCGGTTTCAATGGCAGCGCTAAAAGGTCCCAATGAGAAAAACAAAGAAAGAATCTGAGCGATAACGACAAGGGACGCCCCAAAATACAAGCCTACCTGTGGTAGCGACAGCCGCCGCATCTCAAGAATCCAGGAGTCTTCTCGTTCTTCCAGAGAGCGATACAAATGGTGAATTTTGTGATATTCGTTTTCCGAAATTAGATTTGAGGATCTCCAATCAGCGATTTCGACAAGGTGTCTGCTCACCTTTCCTTTCATGAGATCAGAGTAGGCGGAGGGGATTGCATGTACCTTTTCTCCGTTGAGAAAGCGATCAATGTCAGCTGCAAAATCAGATAAACTCTGATAACGTTTTTCCGGTGATTTTTCGAGAGCCTTGAGACAGATATTCTGGAGGTCACCGGGTAGTCCTGGAGTTATTGAACAAGGAATAATAGGATCGCTGTTTCGTATGGCTTCTAGCTGAGCCTCCAAATCAGGAGCATCAAAAGGTAGTTCTTCAGTTAACAACTCATAGAGAATGACGCCCAAAGAAAAAATGTCGCTTCGCTTCGTTAAATTTCCATTCCTGTGTGTTTGTTCGGGCGAAAAATAGTTTGGAGTTCCAACAATTTCATTTTTCCCATCTAGCAATTCAGTTTGTAGATCGAGAGCTAATCCGAAATCCAACAGTTTCAGGTTCATCTGCTCATCCACCAGGATGTTTTCGGGCTTTAAATCACGGTGAATATAGCCTTGCTCATGCAATTTTGATAACGAGATCAGAAGATGTTTGAAGACTCTAACTTTTTCTGAGAAGGATTTTGAATAAAGAGCGCGGTCAATAGGCTTTCCTTCGACAAACTCCATCACAAAATGCGGAATATCCTCATCTTTCCCCAGATGGAATATGTTAACCACACTTGCATGATTCAATTGAGCCATCACTTTTGCCTCTTTCAGGAATCTTGATTTGAGCGAATCATACTCACGCAATTCGCAGGAAAGACACTTTATGGCTAAATTTCGTTCAAGCTGAGCATCATAGGCAAGATAGACGTCGCCCATTGATCCTGATCCAAGCTTACCGATAATCGGGTATCCTGACAATTCCCTGACTTCTGAACAGCTTGTTTTTTCGAGCGGATTTAGGAAATCATCGATGAGTTTTAAGGATTGTAAAGAACGGGTCAGTTCTTTTTTGATGTCGGGAAATCGGTCGCAATATTGATCGACTGATTCTTCAATTCCATTGTGTTGTCGTTCAATATATTGAGCAACAGCTTCAGACAAAATAGACTCATGATTGCTCATAATGTTTCGATGGTATCGATCATGGATTTTAGTTTCTGTAATGCTCGGTGCAACGAGACATAGATCAACTCCACAGGTTTCTCTTTTTGAGCAGCAATTTCTTTTGTGGATACACCCTTAATTTTTGCCAACAAAATCAGCTCACGGTCATTCTCTGATAATTGATCCAACGCCCGAGAAAGCAGCCCCCAACGTTCGTTTTGCACCGCTATTTCGGATGGAGAAGGATACTGATCGGCTTTGACGACGCCACCTGTTCGAATACGGGTGTTTTTTCGGAAGTCCCTCTTTTTTCTCGAATGGTAGCGTATCTTATCGAGAACGATATGATCGCAATAAGTTACCAACCAAGAGAAAAAACTGCCTTTTCCCCTATACTCAAAGGTGTGTAGTTCTGAAAAAGCTTTTACGAAAAGTTCTTGCAGAACATCTTCAATTTCCAGTCCGATACGCCTATGCGAAGAAAGCTTATAGTGCAGCAGCAAAGACAATCGTGGCTGATACATTTTGAATAAATCACCATACTTTTCTTTCTGTCCACAATAGATTTGTTCGAGTAAATCTTTTGTGAGGGTAGACTGCTTCTTTTCTTCCAATTCTAATGTTTTTTTCGCGATCTTAAGCATCTGGGAAGTCGTGTAAACACATGAAGTTCCAGCTCACTCAAACGTGTAAACTGGAACGTTTATCCTAAAGCAAACTACTTTGCGTCATGAAAATGAGATTTAGGGTCGTTCTATTTCACGCAGTTCGCAGGAAAGACACTTTATAGCTAAATTTCGTTCAAGCTGAGCATCATAGGCAAGATAGACATCGCCTATTGATCCTGATCCAAGCTTACCGATAATCGGGTATCCTGACAATTCCCTGACTTCTGAAGTCGTTTCCAGGTGATTTTGTCGGATTCTCTGTAAGCATCTTTATAGTTAATCGAATATGCTAAAAAGTTCTGTTGCTCATTCGTGTCACCCGTAAGCAGGACCATATCATTTCCGTCCAATACTCTATGACTTATTGGGTATTTACCTGAGATGACGGTATTGTAGACCCATTCCGAATTCAAAGGTTCGAGCTCAATGGAAGCATCTTTAACCGATACCCTAACGACTGAATGCATGGGTAAGATGCTATTAGAATAATAGCTGTTTGAAATATCAGGGTTAAGATCCTCAGGATATAAATCCATGAATGTAGTGCCAAAAATCTTAAAAAAATGCACTGAGAGAGAGGCGATTGATTGACCTTTATCATCAACAGCGGTCATTTCGTAGGCGTAATCTTCTCCCTTATTGATCGTTATTCTGTAGCTATTATTGTCAGTCCATTCTCCTTCTATTTCAGAGAGGAAAATCAGCTTGTCTTCCGAGTAAAAGGGACTGATTGATTTTTGAAAACATGCGCTCAACATGAGCAATGAGAGTGCTGATACTGCTAGAATTGTCCTTTTCATGATAGTATTTGGATATTTTTACTTGTCGCCGCTATTAGTTTCAGCGGCTCTATCATGGTAAGTGCCTCTATTTCCGAATCCTTACATAAAAAGTGTGTTTTTTTGAAATCTCTGGTATTCCTCATTTAAGTGTGCAGCAATTACACACCTATTCGTTTGAACGTGTATGCTCTCTCGAAGATCATCGTGAGGACAATTAAAGCAGTGTTGCGGGCGTGAAGCATTTGCTTGGTTTTGTAGAAGTCTTGCAGTTTCATGAAGAGACTGTTGAGCGCAGAGCGTCATTGGCTATTGAGCTGGCAAAATCATTTGGTGGCGTCTTGGATCGAAATCTGGAGCATGTTCATATTGAGTTTTGCCCTGCCGCAAAGAATCGCATCGCTTTTGGAGGAGAGTTGAGGACAGAGTCAGGCGATAACTAAAGCATGCGCATTTAGAGTAGACTCATTTGTCGGACAACGGCAATGTGGCCGCCTTACTCCGAACACATAGGAAATCTAATTTGATTTGGGATTAGGAACCGAGTGTTCCTCATTCGAAAATTGTTTTAGTCAGATGTAGATATTGAAGAAAATGGAGTTTTTATGAGAATCTTCACTCACTTCACTTCCTGCACGTGAAGTAATTTCTCTGGTTCTATTCCGATCTTAACGCTTCTACTGGGTTGAGACTCATTCCCTTTCTTGCCGAAATCAATGAGGCTAGCGATACGATGATGAATAAGAAGAGGATCGCTGAAAGAAACGTGCTGATACTTCGAGCCTCTACTTCATAGAGATAGGTTTCAATGAAGGGAGAAAGGAAAAGGGCGGCGATGGCTCCACAGATAAGTCCGGTTGCTCCCGTTTTTAGCCAGAATTTGGTGCTTGTCAGGAGTAATTGAAATTTCTTCGCACCGAGTGTGAGGCGGATACCGATCTCTTTCGTCTGCGTGCTGACTGTGTAGCTGACATTCCCGATAACACCGATCGCACACAGGGTGAGTGAAACACTGGTGATGATCGTGCAGAGAACGGAGAGAGCCTTTTGAGGTGCTCGTTGTTTCTCGATGAGTGCGGTCATCATTTTGGGCATAGCTAAACCTGTTTCTGGAGCCACAATGCCGACAATCTTTTTCAAAATCTCAGCAATCCGAGTTTCGTTTAATTGAGATCTTACCATTACGCCGTTCCAATAAGGTGTCTGACGGTGCAGGTTGGTAAATACAGTTCCATGAGTTGGAGCTTCAACCAGTCGTCGATTCCGTATGGTTTGGGTAACTCCAATGATGGTGAGCCAGTTGCGTTCATCGGATTCTTCGATGCTGACACTTCCTCCTTCTGAAGGGATAGATATCCTCTTTCCAATCGGATTTTGTCCTGGAAAATGCCGATCTGCCAATTTTTTGTCGATAATCGCGACTGCTGATTGATTTCGCACTTCAGAAGGATTGAACGTTCTTCCCTGAAGTATTGGAATGCCAAGCGTTTCAAAGTAGGAAGGGCTCACGGTGTCGTTGAAGCATTGGTAAGGTGTAGGACTGTTGTCACCTTCAACGTAAAGACTTCTCAGATACAGTCCTCCTAATTTCAGAGGAGGCCAGTTGCTGATCGCTACGCTTTGGAGTTCAGGATATTTCTCTGTTTCCGCGAAAAACTTATCGATGATCAGTCTTTTGGTATCATCGTTTACTGCGGGTCGGAAGCCTGCGGTGAACAACCCATCTGGCTCGAAACCTGGGTCGATTTCCATCGCTTGTCTGAAACTCAGAAACATAAGAATGCTGCTGATTAGCAGTAGTAAAGCGATACTCAGTTGAATGGCGACGGAGGATCCTTGAAAGTATTTGTACGATTTTCCAAAAGAAGAGGTTCTCTGATTATGGCTATGTGAGGATCCGCGAAACATTGGAAGTAGCGAAACCGCCCCTACTAGCAAGCCGATGATAACGGATAGTATTATTCCAAATACCCAGCTTTCCAGATCTAGCTGATCCCTTGGTGGGATCGTGAAATTATCGAATAAACCGATGGCGGACAGTCCATTGAGAATCAGTATCGCGAGAACGAATCCTCCAAGCACACCGCAGACCGCTAAAAGGGTACTTTCTGTAATCAACTGTTTTGCGATTCGGAATCTGGAAGCACCAACTGCGATTCGTGAGGCAAATTCATTGGATCTCTGATGGTGGCGGCTGACTAACAGACTTGTGATATTGATAGAACCTATGAGTAAGATCGCAATTAAACCGAATTTGAGTAGATCAAGTGCATACACGAAATCTCTAACGAGGTGTTTTCCGAGTGGTATGATGACGGTTTTGTGATTTTGTTCCTGTTCGATTCTAAATTGTTCCGGATAATTAGGGCCGTTATTGAGGTTGATTTGGTTGAGTTCGATTTCTGCTTGGCTGAGTGTCGTGCCGGGTTTGAGGAGAGCTACACACATTCCGAATGGCCGGATTCTCCACTCAGGTTGGAAGGAGAATGTCATGGCACCGTAGTTTGTGTAGACATCCGGAGGAAGATTGCCCAGTTTGGATCTTGGAAGTGCAAAACCTTTTGGCATCACTCCAATAATTTCGAAAGTGGAGTTGTTGATTTGTATTGTTTTTCCTAGGATTTCCGATCGCCCGTCGAATTTTTTCTGCCAATAATCATAGTTCAAAAGTGCTTCGTTGTAGCCCTCTCCCGGTGAAAGCGCTCTTCCGGTGAAGGGTTGGGTTCCAAGAACCTCAAATAGTGAAGGTGTTATTCTGGCGACTCCGGTGAAGTCCGAAACCTCATCTATTCCAAGGATTCTTACATTTGCCCAATCCACTCCAAAGATAGCGATGGCTTCAAACGATTTTGCTTGTTCACTTCGTTCCTTCCAGTAGATGCGACTGGTGGCTACACGATTGTCGCCCCAAAGATCGTCATAGGTTTCATACACGTTCACAATCCGGTTTTCGTTTTCATACTGTCTCGGGTTGATGACCGTAGAGTTGTAAATGTTGAACATCGCAATGTTGAGTCCAAGGCAAACTGCGAAGGTTCCCGCAACCAACACTGAATAGCCCTTTTGCTTTCGAATCTGCCTCCATGCGAAACGGATGTCCTGAAGCCATTCACTGAGGACGCGCATACTCCAGCTGTCACGACATTCTTCCTTGAGGCGTTCGGCGTTGCCAAATTCGCGAAGGGCAGCTTTACGGGCTTCTTCTTCGGTCATTCCCTGTTCGAGGTAGTAGTCTGTCTTGAGAGCAATGTGTGCCTCGATTTCTTCATCGAGGTCGTGGTTTTTGGAGAATGGATTTTTGAATTTCATGGTAAAAGGGACAAAACCGCAGAGAGCACGGAGCACTCAGAGCGGAGAATATTAAAAAAACTGAAATTTCGCATTGTGAATTTCTCAGTGAACTCTGTGTGCTCCGTGGTTTATTCTAGAATTCATCATCCTTGCAGGACGTAGTCCATCGCATCGGATAGCAGTTTCCACGAAGCCGTTTGTTCCGCGAGGGTGTCCTCGCCGGATTTGGTGAGGCTATAATACTTTGCGCGTCGGTTCTTGGCGGTGGTTCCCCATTCGGAAGTGATCCACTTGCGCTTCTCCATACGATGGAGGGCAGGGTAGAGGGAGCCTTCCTCTACCGTCAGGATTTCTTTGGAGAGAATGTGGATTTTTTGAGCAATCGCGAAGCCGTGGTTTGGCTCATGTGAAAGAATGCGGAGAACAAGCAGCTCCAGTGCGCCTTGTGGAAAATCAACTTTTTTCATATTACCCTGTTTCGGCTAGGGTAATAATTTCTTTTCCCCTAGTTCGTCAAGGGTAAAATTTCTTAATGTGAATGATTTCTTTGTGAATCGAATTCTAACAATAAAACGCTAGGTGGGTTACTCAGTTGTCAATGCACGGGCTGGATGGAGACGGGTGATGCTGCGAGAGGGGAAGTGTGCTGCGATCAATGCGATCATAAGGAAAAGCAACGCAAGCGTTCCGATAGTGAGTGGGTCGACGCTTTCGGTCATGAACAATTGGTTTTGGATCCAGTATCCGGCGAAAAGGGATAGTGGTAAAGCGATCAGGATGCCAGTTCCAGCGATAGTGGCGGATTCACGCAGGATGAGTTGGATGGTTTGTGAGGTCTTGGCTCCTAGTGCGAGGCGGATTGCCATTTCGTTTTTGCGACGTGCAACATTGTATGCGATTAAACCGTAGAGGCCGATGCAGGAGATTGCTAACGTTAAGATTCCCAACCAGCCGCTGGACAAGGCGAGCAGGCGTTCCCGAGCTACGTTTGCTGCAATGAGTTCTTCTTGTGTCGAGATGTCAAAGATCGCAATTGATGGATCAGTTTCCCGAACAGTTTTTTGAATAAGCCTTGTGAGTGGTTTTTCCGGAAGGGTGGATCGTATGGAAAATGCAATTATGCCTCCATGGCGCCTTTGTCGAATTGGGAAATAAACGGTTGGTTCGGTGGGCTCAAGAATATCATGATACTTGGTGTCTGCGCTCACGCCGATGATCTCCCATTCGTCTCTCCCAAATCGGATCGATCTGTTGAGTGGATTGGATTCGGGTAAGTAGTTTTTGGTGAATGTTTTGTTTACGACCACTACCTTACGCGCCTCAAAATGATCGGTAGTTTCAAAACCTCGACCAGACATAATTTCTATCTTCATCGTTTTGAAGAAGGATTCATTGACCAAGAGCCGCAACGTACGAGTGGGTTGGTTCTCATTTTCCGCAGCAGGAAGTAACTGAAAGTATCCGGCTGAATAGAAATTAGTAAAGAGTGCGCGCTGAGAATAGGTCGATGACGTCACACCAGGTAGTGTGGTGAATTTGTCCTGTAAACGATCAAAAAGCTGTTGAGAGTTGCGGTGGTTGTATCCGGAGGCAGCTAAGTTTATATGAAAAACCAAAAGGTTTTCCGTAGAAATCCCGGGTTCGATCTCATCAATTCGTTGGAAACTGCCGATGTACAGAAGTGCACTGTAGACTATGATAAAAGTGACTGCTATCTGAGCGGACACCAATAGCTTTCCTGTTCGGAGTCGAGGAGCGATGTTGCCGCTTTTGTCTTTCAACCCGTCAATGGGATTTACGGATGAGGCTCGAATTGCAGGCAATACCCCTGAAATCAGGGTTGTAAAGAGTGTGATGATTAGGCAAAACGCGACCACTTCGAAGTCGAGCGAAATGTCGTAATTGATGCCCTGATCTGAACCTGCCAGAAGGTGGGATAGAGCATCTTTGCCCCGCGTGACCTGTTGCCAATACAATTTCGGGCTCTTGTGCGAGGTCAGCTATCATGGGGATGAATGCAGCGTCCAAAAGTTGTTTCACCTGTTTGTCCTTAGCTCCGGGTTTCAGACGAAGCATCGTGCGAGTTCCCCAGTGCCAGTCGGTTGACAATGGCTTATGTAAGAATCGGGAGTTTTCCGTCATCGGAAGGTAGAACGATATTGCTTGACCAGGGTTCACTCCTTCGAAGCCGTTGGGAGCGACGCCAATGACGGTGTATAGGTCACCTGAAAGTCGTATTGTACTTCCGATTGCATCGGGTCTGCTGTGGAAGTATTTTGCCCAAACATCGTGTGAAATCACCACATTGGGTGCAGATTGAGCGACATCGCTGGCCTCAAAACCCCTGCCAATAGCGGGTTTAGCATGCAGCCCGGATAGAAAATTGTCACTAACCAAAAGGAGCTTGGTAGCAAATGTGTGATTTCCGATTTGGGCGGTGGATTCCTTTACAAGGTCGAAAGCAAAAACCTCAGCATAGTCTCTGCATCGTTCTCTTAGCGCTAAAAAAATAGGGTGGGATAGTCCGTCTGATATGGATGTTGGACCCATTTGTTTGACGTAGTCGTTGCTGCATGAGCGGATTTTGGTCTGTGACCCTTTCCAGTAAATCATGCGGAGTTCCTGGGGGTTGGGAACGGGTAGTTCGTTGAGGAGAACGGTATTGACGATAGAAAAAACAGAGGTGGCGGCACCGATGGAAAGCGCGAGAATGGTAATCGCGATGAGAGTGGTGACTTTGTTTTTGGACATCTTTCGAAATGCGAATCGGGCATCTCGTGTGATATTACTGAGCGTCTGCATCCCCCAATTGTCGCGGCATTCTTCCTTGAGGCGTTCGGCATTGCCAAATTCGCGAAGTGAGAGCTTTCTTGCTTGTTTGGATGACAGCCCCGAAGATTCGAGATGGTGTTGGTTTTGTTCGAGATGGTGGCTAATCTCTGCTTCGAGATCTGCTTGAGTTCCAAAGTGGTTCAATGCCGAAGTGAACCAGCCTCGGATACCAAAAAGAATTCTGTAGAATTTGAGTTTCATCGGGGAGATTTTATGAACTCAGAACTGGCTTTCGGGACTAGCGCTCATCACTCGTGCAATGGCATCAGCCATGGATTCCCATTTTTTAGATTCTTCCTCTAGCTGAAGTTTTCCAAGTGGAGTGAGTTTGTAGAATTTGGCCTGACGGTTATTCTCCGATGGCGCCATCTTTCCTTCAATCAAACCCTGCCGCTGCATGCGGGAGAGTGTGGGGTAGAGCGAACCTTCTTCGACTTTGAGTGCTTCGTTGGAGAGCAGATGAATCTTTTGAGCGATGCCCCAGCCGTGATGGGAGCCGCTGGAGATGACTTTCATGATCATCATCTCCAGAGTGCCTTGTGGAAATCCGTGTTTAGCCATATTTACCCTTTCTGCTTAAGGGTAAATATGTTTTACCCCTTAAGCGTCAAGGGGAGGATATGAATTATGATTATTGGTGTATTTTTTGATCACGGACGAACATAATTTCGCATAGATGGATTCGGGAGGTTCACAAAATACGATTGTCGATGTATTCAGTATTTGTGGCTAAACGGTATTCCTCTTTCGTGCTCATTCTGAGCTAAGCGAGACCATCGGATTGACGTGGGTTGCTTTGATCGCTGGTAGCACAGATGCCAAGGTGGCGATCAGCAGCAGCAATATCCCCGTTACAATATAGGTCCTTTCGATGTCGAGGGTGTCGATGTCGAAAAGCATGTTTTCCAGATACTCTGTGAGCAAAAAAGAGGCGACTAGCCCTAGAAGGAGTCCAGTCAGAGTTTTTAAGACTCCTTGTCTTAGGATTAGTCCGAGGATTTTAGATCGATCTGCGCCAATGGCTTTTCGGATCCCGATTTCGGTTTCTTTTCGTTTAACCTCATAAGCCAATACACCGAAGATCCCAACGGCTGAGAGTAGCAATGCAAGGATAGCGAACGCGCTGGTTACTTTGGTCACGGCATTACGATCCGTGTGCAAGTCGCCGAGGGAAGTTTTGAGAGAGTCGATATCTGTGAGGTGTAGGCGCGGGTTGATCTCTTCCAGTTTTAAGCGCATATCGTTTGTGATAGCATCTAAAGGTCTACTCGTGACCAATAGGGCAGAAAATCTCCATGTGGGATTGTTTTCCACACAGATATATACGACCGGCGTACCATCCCGGTTTGCGAGTCCGAAAAAATTTGCACGTTCAGCCACTCCTACAATTTTCCCCCAAGGACCTTGGAGTCCCTCTCGGCAGATCTGAGTTTGCAGAGAATTCCGACCCTGAAGATATCGGTCGACGAAATTTTCATCGACCACGTAACCCGATGAAATAGCATCGCCACTTGGATTGAAACCCGAGCCCTCCTTCATTCGAATTCCCATGGTCTCAAAATAGTTTCGTCCAACAAGTTTGATAAAAATGGGAGGTGTAACCTCATCTTCAAAAGATCCCCCTCGAATTCCGAAATCGTCGGTCACTCGACTTTTGCTCGAGACGACCATCGAGTATGATTCATAGGTAGTTGAATGCACACCAGGTATTTCCTCCATCTTATCTAATACTTGCTTCCTGATATTGATCCACTCATTACGGTCTTTATAAACGCTTCGGATGTTAATGTTCCCCCGGACAATTTGCTCCGCATCAAAACCAGGATCGACGTGGAGGACATTTTGGAGACTTTTTATTAGAAGAAGCGCGCCGACGAGGAGGGTAAAAGTGATCGCGATTTGGGTGGTGATGAGGCCGTTGGTAAAAAGCTTGGTTTTTTTATCGGTGGAAGCGTTTCGTGTGTTGCTGTATTGCTGTATCTTTTTGCTCTTCCACATTACGCTAAGCGGGAGTAATCCCAATAAGATTCCCAAAACAAAGGTCACTCCGGCGATCGAAAGGTAGGTCGCACCAGTTAGGGAAACTGGTTGGGTATTTGGAAATAAGATGATCAGGTAATTGTTGAAAGCTGCCAGGCTGATGAAGGTTATACCCAATGCTGCGATAGCGGCCAAAGAAGAAAGGATCGCACTCTCGATCAGCATGACCCTAGCCAAAGTGATTCTTCTCGCACCAAAGGAGTAACGAACGGAGAGTTCATATGCTCTTTGCATGGACCTGACAAACATGAGATTCAGTACATTGACCGAACCGAGCAGAAGTAGAAACAGCGTTGCGATCTGGAGAAAAATAAGGCTGAACTGAAGAGCGTGAGGTGGTCCGACATCAAAGTGACGGGGGTAATTTTTCCATCTTTCAAAATACCCGGGATTGTTGGTCTCGATATAGCTGCTTTCCAAAGATTCCAGCTGAAGCCTCGCTTGTTCTCTGGTGACTTCTGGCATCAAACGCGCCCATAAGTCCAGATTGGGTAGATGTCTTGTCGATGGGTTTAGGGCAACTGCGTTAAGCTTGAGAGAAGTAAAGAATCTCACTCCGTGGTAAAGGGATTCGATTCGCTTTGGGGCCACGCCGATGATCGTGTGGGAGGGCCCAATCAGGAATTCCACTTTTTTACCGATAACGTTGGGGTCGGAAAGATAATGGTTCTTCCATTCGGAGTAGGTCAGGACCATTACATGTTCGGACCCTTGAACCTGTTCTGCTTCTGTGAAAAATCGTCCCAGTAGAGGTTGGATTCCAAAGAATTCAAAGAACTCAGCATCCACTCTACAGAAATCGATCTCTTCTCCGTTGACGACCTTATAACCCAACTGAGAAAGCGCAAAGTTCTCAAAATGATCTGCCTTATCTTTAAATTGAGAGTATTGGACCCAACTGGTGTTACTGGTTTTTTGACGCTGCCCTTGAAAGACGTTGAAGACCTGAACGATTCGGTCCGAATCGTAAAACGGAAGTGGGCTAATTACGATCCGATGTAGCAGAGAAAAGATGGTAGCGTTGGCCCCAATGCAGAGGGCCAAGGTAAGTATCACTGTGCATGAAAAAATTTTGTTTTTAAGAAGTAGTCGGGTCGAGTAGCGAAAATCCCGGATGAAATCGTTGATCATGCGAGTTCCCCAGGAGTCTCGACAATCTTCTTTTAAGGATTCCACGTTTCCGAATCCCTTGAGTGCGGCTTTTTTGGCGGCATTTGAAGACATCCCCTCCCGCTCATAATGTTTTTTGGAGAATGCGAGGTGATGCTGCATTTCGATTTCCAGTTCTTTCTCAAGCCGAAGGGATTGAAAGA
>JAKSBQ010000400.1 GCA_022361075.1 Opitutales bacterium
ATCGACGACGAGATCTCGGTGGACGAGGCGCTCGAGCGTATCCAGGCGGAAACCGAGGCTCTCGCGGAGTAGTCCGGCGGTAGCCGATCGTTTGTGTGGACGGTCCGTCTCGTCGGGCCGTCCTTCCTTCCGTTTCCCGAGGATGCCATGAAAAAAAAGCAGTATTCCAGCCTGGCGGCACGCGAGGCGCGCCTGGCGGTATTTATGTTGATTCCGGCGTTTTTGATCGTGTTTGCGATCATCCTCTTTCCCGTGCTGCTCAACTTTTGGATCAGTTTTAAGCCGGTCACCCTCGGTGATCTGCGTGCTCCGACGCCGATCGTGCGTGAACAGATTACGGAGCGCCCGCGTCGCGCCGGAGACGAGTTGGTGCTCGTCTACCAGCTGCGCAACTCCAGTACGAGAGCGCCGATCAACGACGTTCGTATCGAGGGAATCCTTCCGGAAGGTCTCGAAGAGAGCGACCTACCGGACGGATTTTCGGTGTCGGGTGGGCGCGTCCTGGGTGCGTTCGATTTTTGGGAGCCGGGGTTTTCCGGGCGCGTGGAGTTGCGATTTCGCGCCGACGAAACCTTTGTAGCGGGGCCCTGGCGCGATTCCGGAGATATCAGTTTTCCCGTTGCCGATGGGCGGAGCGAGAACCGCCTCTTCAACCTTCAGTTTTCGGGAGAGAACTATCGCACCGTTCTTGCCGCAAACGACTTCTGGCCGGCTCTGTTGACCTCGTTCGTGTATACGACCGGGGGCGCGGTGGGGGCGATCGTCCTCGGATTGCTCTCCGCTCAGTTGGTAAACGCGCGCTTCTTCGGCAAATCGCTCTTACGAGGGTTGTTGCTCTTTCCGTACGTCGCACCGGTCATCTCGGTCGCCTTTGCGTGGACCTTTCTCCTCGATCCCTTTAGCGGGACGCTCAACGCGCTGTTGGTGCGGTTCGGAGTGGTAGAAAAAGGGATCGGTTTCCTGAGCGAGCGTACGTTTTCGGTACGCCTCATCGGGCTCGATCTGAACTTGCCGCTCGCGCTGTCGACGATCATCGCGTTCGACGCGTGGCGCTACTTTCCGTTTGCGTTTCTCTTCATCCTGGCTCGTTTGCAGGCTATCCCTGCGGCGTTGTATGAGTCCGCCGAGGTGGACGGAGCGACGCCGTACCAAAAGTTCTTTCGTATCACCGTGCCGCAGGTGTGGGGAGTGATCGGGACGCTCTTC
>JAKSBQ010000104.1 GCA_022361075.1 Opitutales bacterium
ATCCATCAATTGGCCCGCGTAACCGTTGCCCCGATGATCGGGTAGTGTGGTGAGGTCATCGATGTAGAGGACTTTTCCCCAGGCTAGAAATTCTGCAAATCGATAACCCGCAGCGCTAGGGATGATCCCATTGGAGTCGATTGCTACGATTCTGTATCCCTGTTCTTGTTGGCGAATCACTTGCTTCACGAAAGAGGATTTTTCAACGTGAAGGCGGAGCGCTTTGAAGGCTTCGAAGCATCGCTCGATTTGCTCGGCTGTCTCTATTCGAATGATGTTATTTTGCATTACGAGAGGTGAGTTCTGTATCTAAAAAGATCAACTCCTCTGCTAAGAATCAATGACCCTTTTTCATGTGTTAAGGAACTACGATATCTTCCGATTTATTGTTGAATGTCTTCGACCAAAGAGGAACAGCTGAGAATCGAGAGAGAATTGCTGCATCGGGCATTCAGTTATTCGAAGCCGGTGTTTGTGGCCACAGTTCTCAATGCTTCGCTATTCTTTGCTCTTTTTTATTCCATCAATGATCCGGTCGAGATGTGGACTTGGTTTGTGGTTTCGATGGTGGTGGCAATCTACAGAGTGTCACTGGTGTATCGATTTGAAAAGGTATCCAAAGATGATCTCAGCGCGGTTCGAATGTGGTCGAGGAGGTTCTCGGACGGAGTCAAGTTAGGTTCGTCTTGCTGGGCGATGGCGGCATTGTTGTTTTATCCTCAGGATTCCTATTTTCACTTGGCCATTTACATGCTGAGCATGACGGGTGTGGCGTCGGGAGGGTCTTTTGCTCTGGCTTCAAACATTCGAAATGTTACGTGGTACGTCCTGTTGATTTCTGCGGCCGTCGGGTCTCAATACGTAATCAACTCCGTACATGTGGGTTGGTACAACGTTGGGATGGTGGTGCTGATGATTGGGGTGTACAACTTCTTTCTCATTGTTTCGGCAAATCGCTACATGAAGTCGATGATCGATCAAATTCGTCTTCAGATCGAAAACGACAAACTGGTTCACCGACTGACAGAGGAGAAGGAAAAGGCGGAGTCGGCTAATCATGCCAAGGGTCAGTTCTTAGCAACGATGAGTCACGAGATCCGCACCCCTATGAACGGAGTGATTGGTATGATCCAGTTGATGAAAGGGGAAAGACTCAGCCCCACGCACGTCGATTACGTTCAGACGATGGATAGATCTGCTAACGCTTTGCTCAAGATATTGAACGAAATATTAGATTACTCGAAAGTGGAAGTGGGTCGATTGGAGCTGGAGGTGATCGGTTTTAACTGGAGGGAACTCATCCATGACGTCGGTAAACTCATGGGCCCAAATGCGGCGGCCAAAGGGTTGGAATTCAGTGTCAGTTTCTCGTCTGCTGAACCCGAGATTATTTTTGGAGATCCGACGCGACTGCGCCAAATCTTGAGTAATTTGCTGAGTAACTCGATTAAATTTACTGATAAAGGGAAGATCTCTGTGCATGCTTCGATTGAGACCATGGGTTCCACACAGGTTAAGTTAAACATTGAGATTCATGATACCGGAATCGGAATCCAAGAGGAGGCCATGGAGAGGATCTTTCACCAGTTTTCTCAGGCGGATTCGTCGATGAGCCGGAAGTTTGGAGGAACTGGTCTTGGTCTGGCGATTTCTCAAAAACTTTCCCATTTGATGGGAACCGAAATCACTGTGAGCAGTGAAGAAGGTGAGGGTTCGACATTCAGGCTATGTCCCGTATTTTACACAAGAGATGGTCATCAAAAGTCTGTCTATGAAGAAGTCGATTCTCCGGAAGAATCTTCAGATGTGGTTTTTGGAAAGGTGTTGCTCGTAGATGATGACGCCTTGTGCAGAAAGGTAGGGAAGCTTTTGGTAGAGAAAACAGGGATGGCATGTGAGACCGCCTGCAATGGCATCGAAGCGATCGAGAAAGCCAAATCTGAGACTTGGGATATCATTCTGATGGACTACCAAATGCCTGATATGGATGGCCTCGAAACAACGTCAAAGATCCGGGGAATCAAAAGTCCGGGATTCACGCAACCCCACATCGTGGCATGCACGGCAAATGCTTATCAAAAAGATGAAAAAACATGCTTGGATGCCGGAATGAATGATTTCTTGAGCAAACCGATCTATCTTGATGAACTAAAAACTGTTTTGAGGAAGTGGTTGGAGCTTAAATCCGCATCCTGAGACCGAGTTGCCAGACACGCCCTGTGTGATCGGTTCTTAGAGGCCTTTCCTCGATTCCCTGATAGTTCGTCGTATGCGAGGAGGTCAGGTTGTTTATTTTCAGGTAGGCGGTGAAGGTGGAGTTAATACTGTATTCGGTTCCGATGTTCAGAGATTCGTGAGGGGAGTAATATTGATCTCTGTCCGCATCTACTCCGATGCGATCGAGGAAA
>JAKSBQ010000451.1 GCA_022361075.1 Opitutales bacterium
GCCTGCAAAAGCACCAGGTTGATCAGCTTCTTGACCGGAGCGCTTTCGGCCGCTTCGGCGAGGGAGTCGAGGTCGATGCTTTCGCCGCGGCCTTGGAACCTGGCGAGATCCTCGTCTTCGCCGATTTCCGAGATCAGGTCGTTGATCGTCTCGGTAGCTTCTTCGGGGTAGTACTGTTCGAGCGCTCGGGCGAGGTCGCTATCTTCGGTGATACGGGCCGTGACGTTGAACCCCATCAGGGTTTTGAGCGTGTCGATGGCCTGGAAGTTATCGGGGCTTGAGACGGCGACGCCGAGGGTGTTCGATTCGCGGTCATACTCAGTCGGAACGATCCGCATGCTGTTGGCCATCTGGGCCGGGATCAGGTCGATCACCTCGCGTTCGATGTCGATGTCGCCGATTTTGATCGCTTCCCAGCCGACCTGGGCGGCGAGGGCGATATTGACGTCCTCTTTGTTGACGTCGCCCATCTCGATCAGGAGTTCGCCGAGTGGCAGGCCTTTCTTCTTGGACTTCTGGAGTTCCAGGGCGCGGGAGACCTGGGCGCGGGTCACCTTGCCCATCTTGATCAGAATTCGGCCGATGGGGCGCCCTTTGAGGGCTGCTACCGGGGGCTGTCCAGATGCCATAACAAATCAACTCCTGCGTATCGGGGGCACGGCATTATAGACACCAGACCGCAGCGCGCTCAAACATCACATTTAGGCGTGGTTTGACTGCCTGCCGGGAATGGCCCACAATCCGAGTTTACCGTGCGTTGCGGCCGGGTTCATCGCAGGAGGCGATGAACATTTACGCGTCGCGAGTTGTCAGGCTTTTCATGCTGCGGCTGGCTTCGTCACCGTGCAACGCAAGCGGATTTCAACACGCGTCGACGGAGTCGCGGCATGCCGCTCAACATGGATGATCAACTCGTTCGAAACGCAGTGGTGCTGCTCGTCGGCGCCCTGCTCACACTGACCGGCTGTCAGTCAAATCAGCGCACGGCCGATCGTGAAATGCGCACCGCACGGGCGGTTCAGCACCCCATGCTGGTCAATATCCCGCTGCCACGCGGCTTTTCGTCGATTGACTCGGGCAGCATGGCGTTTGAAAGCGGCCGTACGCGGATGGCGCGCTTTGAGTTCGAAGGCGAAGCATCGCGGATCCAGGTGCAGGAGTTTTTCCTGGAGCACATGCGCACGGCCGGCTTCCACTTGATTCAACGGCAGGTCGATGAAGGGGTGGCGACGATCATCTTTCACAGCAGCGATGAAGAGTGCACGA
>JAKSBQ010000299.1 GCA_022361075.1 Opitutales bacterium
CCGCCCATGCTTTGTATTCTGAATTTCCCGCATACATCCGCTCAAATGCTTTCATTTCTGATTCAAGCCCCTGATCTCCCTGAGACTTCATCCAATCTTTCAATCGAGTTGAAAAACTCTGCTTCAGGGTCGAGATTCAAAATCAGCTTATATTTTTCATTTCGGATCGATCGGATTGGGTAAGACTTTGGTCCACTGAAGATACCCCGGGAGGTTTGCAGTCCGAAGACATACTGCTTATGCGATTGCGATTCGCCTTTCAAAACCGACAGGAAGCTTTTTCCATCGATTCCCGAAGGTGGTTCACTTCCGGCTGCTTCCACAAAGGTCGGACAAATATCCACATATTCCACCATCGCATCGGTTATGCTTCCGGCGGTAATTTGCCCAGGCCAACGAATTACCATGCCTGATTGCAATCCCGCATCATAACAAGACCATTTGGCAAAAGGGAAATTGTTCCCTTGCTCGGAAACCACCATCACCAGTGTATTGTCTGATACTCCATGCTTTTCGAGCATGGCCAGCAAGGTTCCGATTTCTTCATCAAAAAAGCTAATCTCTGCAAGATAGTTTCGGAAATACTCTCGCGTCAGCTCGGAATCGACCATGTAAGGTCTAAGTTTGAGAGTCGATAGATCGTATTTTGAACGAAATTTTTCTCCTTTGCTCCAAGGGGTGTGAGGTTCATTCGAGCACGCGAACAAGGCGAAAGGTTGATTATCCTCAGTGCACTCCCGGATAAATTCTTCGGCTGCTACCATGTCGATCATCGATGATGTTTTTCGCTCCTCCCCACTGATTACCGCTCTCTCAAAGGGAAAAACCTCCTTCGGCCCGACATGGCTTTTCCCATTCAGGGCAACCCTGTATCCTAAAGGTTTCAAATAGTGTACGATGCTCTTCACATCGTCATAGGCAAAAGTGTGATTGGTGTAAGCTCCGCTCTTCACAGGATACAATCCCGTGTAAACCGTGTGCCTTGTAGGTGAGCACATAGGAGCTGTCTGAAAACAGCGCTCAAACTTCATACCTTCAGAAGCCAGTTGATCCAGATTCGGGGTAAAAGCCTGCCCACCATAAGTTCCCAAATCCAGATGTGTGCAATCATCTGCCATGATGTACAGGATATTAGGCTTAACCTGACCAGCGCTACAGATCTGAAACAAAAACAGACCAATAAACCATAAGTATTTTAACATATTATTTTCTCACAAAGTCTTTTTTTAGCTACGGATTTACTACAGATAGGCACAGATTGATTAAACTAATAAAATCCGTATGTATCCGTGCTAATCTGTGGCTTGTAATAATAGGACAGACTAATATTCGTGCTTTTGTTTCCTGGCTTTTTTGAGTGAATCAAAATCATCCATTTCCGCACCTGGATCTCCCTGCTGAGCCATCCAAACATCTAATGCATCCGACAAACGCTGTCTGACTTCAGGTTCAGTCGCGGCAATGTTATCCATCTGTGAAGGATCCGCTTCATTTTCATATAACTCCTCCGCAGGACGCCTGATAAAACGCTCCATCAGATTATAGCTTCTCTCCGTATCAGTCGAAGTCCAAAACCAGGATGGAATGTAGGCGTTATGCTCAAACTTAGAGAACAAGTGCTTCTCAATGTAGATACGATCCGGACTCAAGTTTCTCAAATAATGATGTTTTCCATCCGTCACCCCACGGATCGGATAAGGAGGACCTTCGGGTACGTTGTTGTGCATGAAGAAAGCAAACTCTCGATGTTCCTCTTTTTCACCCTTCAACACATCCAGAAAGGTCGATCCATCAAAATCAGCTTCCTCAGGATTTCCGCCGGCCAGTTCGATCAATGTCGGTAATACATCACAATATTGCACGATGGCATCTGTTCTGGTGTTGAACTCGACATGCCCAGGCCAACGCACGACAAATCCTGTCCTTACTCCTGCAGCCCAATTTGTCCATTTACATCCAGGAAATTGTGCACCTTGCTCGGAGGTAAAAATCACCAATGTGTTATCCGTGATGCCAAGTTCATCAAGTATTTCCAATGTTTGACCAACTTGCTCATCCAGCACTTCAACTTCTGCCAAATACTTCGCAAATTCCTGTCGGGTAATCGGAGTGTCCGCTAAATGATCGGGCATCTCAAAGGTCTCTACATCAAAATGGCTTGGATCGCCAACCGTCCATGGTGCATGGGGTGAAGTCAGTGCAACTGTAAGTGCAAAAGGCTGATTAGGATCGCGATCCATGAACTTGCGAATAGGTGCTGCATCAAAATAACTGGTGTCCGCCACACAGTTTTCCTCTGCACCACGAATGTATTCAAAAGGATAATTTGATTTTGGATTGAGGTGTGTTTTTCCGGTCAAAGCCACACGATAACCAAGCTCACTCAAATAATGAGGAGTGCTCTTGATGCCCTCTTTGGCTGGCGAATGGTTCCAAGCTGCTCCATTGCGAAGTGGATACAACCCCGTATGCAACGAAGCTCGACAAGGCACACACATCGACATGGAAACATAGGCCTGATCAAACGTCATGCCCTGTTCAGCCAATCGGTCAATATGTGGCGTTTCCACATTTACCCCACCATAGAGAGGTAGATCACTGTAGGTGCAGTCATCCGCCATGATGATGACGATGTTGGGTCTAGCTGTATCAGCTGCGTTTAAAACGGGTGTGAGGAGTCCGATGAATACAATCAGGACTAAAGGGGGGTTGATGGGATTCATATAGTTCAATAATTTAGAGAGATCATTGCCCTCTTACTTTTAAGACACTTGAGCTGCCTAAAGTTGCTATAGTTATTTTTAAAAAAGTAGGAATAGCATGAGACGAAGAAGACGCAGCAATGCTGCATCTTCTTCGCAATAATAGGTAAACTTACTTTACTAGAACGAAATTTTACCTGATAGGGTTACTTTCGTTGGCGGAACCACGCGCGCACGCTGCATATTGCCCTCCTCCTGAACCCGGATAATGGTATAGTCGTTTTCCTGTAATAAATCGCGGATATTCAGCTGTATGCTCAGCTGTTGTTTCTTACTTCCACTACCCCAAAGCTTCACCCTGGTTTTGTAACCAAATAGGAGATCCACTTCACGATCAACAAAGCCAAATACATCCTCACCGTTCGCAAGAACACCCACAAAAGGAGCTGCAGAATACCTATATCCGCCGCCTACGAAGAATCCATTGAGCAATCCATCACTGAAATCGTAACGGGTGAAAAGGCGAAACTGGAAATCACGGTGTCCGTAACTCTCTCTACCTTCAACAACAGTTGTATCCCGAAACCAATCATTAAAGTTCTCAATCTCTTCGGCTACGGTATAATTATTTCCTGATGGAACCACCAGATCTAGCCCTAGGCTTTCCCAATTGCTGACGAGCTCATCCATAATTGAACGAGTCCGTTTAAGCATATTCGATTCAATTGTAGTGGTAGAACTAAAATTCATCGTTAGTCGCCAATTTTTTGTTGGATTCGCGGTCAATTGAAACTCCCAACCGTCAGACTCTTTATCTGCAAGATCCCAGGTACTTCCTGTGACACGCATCGAATCTGCCTGTTGTGAAGTCAGGAGTCCTTCAGCAACTCCTGCGTCTAGAATTCGGTCATTTCTATCAATCACATTGGGCACCACCGAGAATCCGCGTGCATCGTTGGCTGAAGTGTTCTTGAAATACGCTGCTCTCATGCTCACACGGTTATCCCACAGGTTGATCATTACTCCATAGTCCTCACTCAGACCTTCCAAAATAGGACGAAGCTCGTTGTTAGGGATAAGACCAAGTGAGTTGCCCGGAATATCAAAATTCTCCGAGTTATTGTATAGAACGCGCAACCAATCTGTCACTTTGCCGACCACGCCATAAGAAAAATTTTCCACACTTCTCGATAACTCGTTATATTCATCCGAGAAAATTCTAAGGCGCGTATTTGGATCCCTCAAGATGGGAGGATTTGGATTTTCCTCAGTAACAGGGTCCCGGGCACCTCTCACACTTTCGTCGACATCTTCCTTACGATAACCCATCGTCAGAATCACACGTTCGTCAAACAGGAAGCTTTGACTCGATAACTGGTATCCGATGTTCTCTCGGGTATCTTCAGAAAGATTATTAGGGGCCCAACGAGTTCCGATCGTCTCCAAAGTTCCGTCGCCATCTCGGTCTAGCTCGATTGTTTCCATGTCCTCCCAGCTGGGCACATAGTATTCAACAGCATTGCCCCTATTTTGGATATAGTTTCTGGCAAATACCCTATTACGACCAGCCTCTGGATCACCCGCAATTGGATCATCAACGGTGAATTTGGCACCAACTCGGTATCGACTCCGTTCACTTCTTGTCCATAGCCCGGCAACCATATGGCGTCCAAGCCAACGATTCTCAGTATCCCATTCATATGCAGCAGTAATGCGATAATTGGTAACATCCCACAATTGGATACTCCGATCCCAATTTGCCCTGACAAACAAGTCTCCCTGGTATTCATTAACATCTCCACCAAACCAATTTGGACTGGGATCACCGCGAACGGCGTAAGGTTCCTGTCCAAGATTGTAAATGTAACTGTTCTGGGTTTCGTCATTGAAGGCGAACTCCACGAAAAGATTGTCAATCGGCTTTATTTCCAGAGCCACATTGACAATATCAAACTTAGAATCCGCATAGTTACCAGGACCTGGATAATAGGCATCAAGAGGAGCTAAAGTGAAATCTAACAGTGTATTTAGATCCAGATCTGCGATGGTTTCATACATGCCACGCGTGTTTCGCCACATGTCATCATTGCCAACGTAAATGATTCGCTCTCTACCATTGTTAAAACGCACGATGCCATTGGCTCTTTGGGCTCCGGAATTTGGATTAGTAATGAGGGTCTCCCCGTTGTTGGTCCAAGTTGAAAGACGGTCTCTGGCAACAAAGTTTCTGCTATGTGTATTTTTTAAGTCAACGCTTTCAAAACCAGCACGTAATGTCATGTTTTCTGAAATTCTGTAAGTCGCTGCAAGGTGGATGCGCTTATTTTCCTTGAATTCATAATAACGCCACTTCTGATCGTCTTCCCAGACTCCATTCACGCGAAAAGCAAACTTATCATTCACGGCATTATTAAAATCTATGGTGCTACGAATGGAGTCATATTCCCCAAAATCCACGGTCAAACCTACACTACCGAAGGTCGATCCTGTCTGGGCTTTTTTGGTGCTGCGGTTGAGTATCCCCCCCGCTCCACCAATGCCGAATAGGATGGAATTAGGTCCTCTGGTTTCATCGACGCGCCCGATATTGTAAGTGTCGCTCGGAGTAAAGGTCTCAAAATAGTCTCGAGTGCGGGTTGCTGCCATACCCCTTATCCTAAATTGGAAACCAGTGCCAACGAAACTTCCACCTAAAACCGCGCCTGTTTGCTCTGTAGCTTCAACTACTGCGGCGGATGAATAAGCCATTAGATCTTGTTCATCAATCGCCGCAATGTCCCCAATAAACTCGGGAGTAAAAACCGATACCGCGTTCGCGATATCGGACAAGCTGGCATTGAGTCGGCTTCCTGCCAGCGTATTGCTCGCGAGATATCCTACGTCATCCGTGGTATCGACTATGAACGGGGATAGCTCATAGATATCCTCGTCTATCTGATTCTCGTCCTGCGCCACGGCATTCGATGATGCCGTCACCGCAAACGCGCTCAGTAAGCCAGCGAACAGCTTGCTAAGTCTAGTTTTCTTGGTATTCATAACTGTGTCTAGGTGTTGATTCGGGTTTTCGTTTGTCGGATCATCCAAGTTGGCGCTTGTCTGATCCTGTGAAAGTTTTGGGGAGGATTCTTCAATTCGATAAATCGCAAACGCGCCCGTTTCAGCATCTTTTTTGACGCCTAACAAGGTTCCTTCCAGTAGTGCCATTAATGCTTCCTCAGGCGTATAAGTTCCTTCAACGGAATTGGTGGAAATGCCCTTCACATCGCTTTTGCGATAGACGAGACTCAAACGGGTCTTCCTCGCTAGTCTAAACAGCGATTTTGATGCGTCAGCCGCTCCAATAGATACTTCAACCTCTACATTCTCTTCATTAGGACTGAAGTTGCTAGCACCAACCCCTTGGAATAATGCCAGTATACTAACGATTCCAATCAATTGGGGTAATAATCTAGCTGAAACTGTAGGGTATTTCGTCAAATCTAATTCTCAATATTTACGGTCCTATATAAAGCTCACTCCGAGTGATGATATAGGCTGGTGAGGATCGATCATATCTGAAATTCAAATCAGTATCTTGAAGTAACAACTCGAGGGCTTCTTTGTTACTCATGTTCCCCTTAACTGCTCTGGTCTTCACATCACTTACCGCAACTGAGTTAAAGCGAATTTCAACTTTAGCCTGCGACGCGAATTGTTTGAGCGAAACTAGGGCGTTTCCTTTCTCTATATCAAAATTACTGCGATCTCTGTTCTGATTATGGCAGGCAACGAACACTAATACGAAAATAAGAAAGTAAGCCGTAATTCTGGAACTCTTAGATGAAAGTGACACAGTTATTTTGTTATCAGGGGTAAAATATAGGTAGGATCTATGTTGAATAGCCGCGAAATCGCTACTGATCTTTGCTCAATAGTATTTTTCCATCGCCCGTCATGTAGGCGGTAATATCAAACTCCGACTCTAACAACCGCACGAAACCTTCCGCGTTATCGGACCAAAAAACAGTACTCAATTTGAGG
The DNA here is from genome assembly GCA_022361075.1 of Opitutales bacterium. Taxonomy (GTDB): domain Bacteria; phylum Verrucomicrobiota; class Verrucomicrobiia; order Opitutales; family JAFGAQ01; genus JAKSBQ01. The sequence continues at coordinate 6,723 of JAKSBQ010000299.1, forward strand.
TCATCCAGAGACGAATCTGCTAGTAAGATCTTTGTCGCGTTCCTGCGATTGAATTCATGAACGATCTCTCGGATGCTGATATCATCAAATTCTAAAAATGCGGGCCTCCAAATCAATTCATCCGAAATCTGATTTTCACCCATCTCAATCACCTCAACTTTCATGGAGCCGGAACCGGTATGGATCACTGCCTTTTGGGATTCAGTTACGAGGTTTTCACTTTCATCAATATCGAGTGCAGCATCTTCCACACTTTCATCTGACAGTGCAACCGTGCCTTCGGTAACGATCACATTCACCTGTTCCTCGGATAAGCGCACATTGAATATAGTACCAATCGCTCTTACATTTACACCTGAAGCCTCAACAACGAATGGACGCAATGGATCTTCGTTAACATCAAACAGACCTTCACCTTTTAACAACCTGACCAGTCTTTGCTGCTCCGTGTAGGTCACTTCAATACTTGAATCGATGTTCAACTCCACATACGAACCATCGGGAAGGATTCTCTTTTGAACCGTTGGTAATTTTGATGAATCAAACGGCTCTATTGTTTGCACATCACGACTCGATTGAAAAAACATCAACGATGTCACACCAACGACAACAGCAGCAGCGATTGTAGTGACTTTCTGCCAGGTATTACCAAGAAACCAAAGTTTATTCGGTTTCTCGGCCCAATAAGATC
>JAKSBQ010000198.1 GCA_022361075.1 Opitutales bacterium
GCTTTTTTACCTCGGTTGCGACCTTTTCGCTCAAAGCACCAATTATTACTCCTGAAGTTGGAGAGTCCAACCTGTGGCAAATATAGAAGTAGCATCTCGCTTTCTCCTTGGAATACCAAACATAGGCTTCTTCTTTTTTGCTGAATTTGGAATTGATCAACGATTTCTTGAGATCACTGGGTTGATTAGGAACGGAAAGAACTCCTTCTGGCTTATCGAGTGCAACCAAACCCGATGGATGATACGCAATGATACTCGCCTCTTTTCCGAGAGGCAGGTCGTATGGTAAATCGAAAGCCACAATTTACAGATAGATGAATTTTAGAGTGATTGTGGTCTGGTCGCCAAGCTGGTCGACCATTTGCCGTGTCCAAACACCGAAAGGCGCACGTGATTCAATCGAATCTTTGCATAGAATTGTACCAAGGCTACCCGCGTTGGTTTCGATCACCTCTGCCTCAACCACGCTACCTTCTTTGTCCAGAATGTATTCGATGACTACATAGGCGGGTCTATTTTCTTGACTAATCGTAACATCCGCTAACAACGAATACCACTGGAGCTGAATGGAATCGAACATACGCTGGAGATAGTATCCAAATTGGGAAAACTTAGCGTCAAAACCGATCGGACCCATGCGAGCTGCATACGTCTGGGAGTTTAAAAGCGGCCCTGGGAGAACCTTGGGTGATAACCTCGGTCGAGGCTGCGGCTGTGGTCTTTGATTTTGAACCGATTGCTGCTGTTGGTTGCGTTGTGCACTCGGAAATTGCTCCTTGAGAGCTTCCTGTTCCTCTCTGGCTTTCGCCAAAGCTGATGCTATACTGGGAGGAACATTGATTTGAATTGTGGGGTCGTCAGTCACTTCCTCCTGTTCTTCAATGATTTTTATATCAACTCCTTCTTCATCGTCAGATTCCACCTCCTCGATGAAATCAGGTGTTGGTGGAGGGGGTGCCACATTTGGAATTTTCTCAGTGAGGATGGAAGGCAACTGAAGGCTCAACGGACTTTCAGCTTGCCCTGGCGCGGGAGATTGCGCGGGTTGATATCTATCGCCCTGTCCCTGTTCAGGATATTCTTGTTCAGGCTGGTTCTCTGAAGGAGTAGTGTTCTCTTGAGTTTGCGAGTCGCCTTGGTTGTTAGATCCTCTTCCGTCCACTCGTTCAACGGGCTTACCCCCTTGCTGTTCCTGAACTGGCATCTGTCCTTCAACGATTTTTGGAGACTCTTCGTCATCTCCTTTGATGAACGGAACCGTGCTATTTTGAGGGCCTTGCACATCTTCTTGAGCAGCTTGTTGGTCCTGGCTGCTGATATTCGGAGTTTCATCCGGTTCGTTCTCCGGGTTCTCCGGGTTTACCTCCACATACCGCATTTCTTCTTCCTCATCAGGTTCGAGGAGTTCGACGTCGAAGTATTCGCTTTCTTCTTCCACTGGTTCTGTAATAACCCATGCGTGAGACTTTGGAATACTTTCGTAGTAGAGCCAGTTCAGAAGAAGAGCCATCGCTACGGCAGATAACCATTTGATCCAACGGATGGGTCTGGGGTCTTTTCTTACTTCAAACCAGGAAACTGGATTTTGATCTTTCAAATTGTTCGAGTTGATAGAAAGTGCTTAGTTGTTAGCGTCTTAGATTTCCAAAACTATGAAGCATTCAGAATTCGTCGAGCAACTGAGTCATAAAATAGGATTCAGGGCCAGTCCGTCAACCATGACTCCAATTGGAGGCGGCTGTATTCATCGAGCAGAATGCTGGGATTTTGGAAAAGAAGAAAAAGTGTTCGTGAAGCAAAACAGCGTTGAAGCTGCGGAGATGCTTAGAACTGAATTTGACGCGCTGAAAGTCCTCAAAGCTAGCGGGAAAGTGCGCTGTCCTTCACCTATTTATTATGGGTGTGACCCAGAGGCAGGTGCTTTTTTAGTTTTAGAGCACCTCGAACTGGTGGGGCTCAATACGATGAGCGCCGAAACCCTTGGGCGGGATTTGGCCGAACTCCATTCTGTTTCCGATAATCTTTATGGCTGGAAGGAGGATAACTTTATCGGTGCAACAAAACAGTTGAATAATGAGATGTCCTCGTGGTCTGAATTCTTTTGGGTGCAAAGGTTGTTTCCTCAACTCAAGTGGGCCGGTGAAAAAGGATTCTCTTTCGGGAAGATCACGGCACTTGAATCATCCGTTGAAAAGGCGCTTGATTCACATTCCCCTGCTGCTTCTCTCCTTCATGGCGATCTTTGGGGAGGGAACGCGGCGGCATTTACAGATGGCCGCCCTGTTCTTTTTGATCCAGCAAGTTACTACGGTGACGCGGAGACCGACTTGGCTTTCACCGAGGTTTTTGGCGGTTTCCCTTCCTCGTTTTATGACGCTTATTGGGAAGTATCTGGTCTGGATGCTGCGGCATACTCCGAACGCAAAGATATCTACAATCTCTACCATTACTTGAATCATCTGAATCTCTTCGGGGCTGGATATCTGGGGCGTTGTCAGTCCATCATTTCGCAAACGCTCAATCGTTATGGAAGTAAGTGAGCAAGAAATTCACGCTGTGCGAGAGGCACTGCTCAAATGGTATGACTCTCAAAAGCGGGATCTGCCTTGGAGAAGCTCCCCTTCCCTCTACAAAACGGTGGTTTCCGAGTTCATGCTTCAGCAAACGCAGGTGGCGACGGTTTTGCCCTATTTTGACCGGTGGCTTGCTCAATTTCCGGATTTTGAGACTCTTGCAGCTGCTGATGAAGAGTTTGTTTTGAAACATTGGGAGGGACTCGGTTATTACCGAAGAGCGAGGTTTCTTCACGCCACCGCCAAGAGATGGTGCGAAGCGGAAACAAAACCTTCAGATCATAAGGATTGGCTGGAATACCCGGGCGTGGGGCCCTACATGGCCGCTGCGATTTCGAGTATCACTTTCAACGATACAGTCCCTGTAGTGGACGGAAATGTGATTCGATTGATTACACGGGTTCTCAGGATCAAAGATGAATTTACTAGTGTTCCTCAGGCGATTCAAAAAGTGAGACCGTATGTTAGTGCTGTTATTTCTCAGGAGAGACCTGGAGATTTTAACCAGGCAATGATGGAGATGGGGGCCACTGTTTGTCGCCCAAAGAATCCAACTTGCATGATTTGCCCACTCCAGGTCTTGTGTAGATCCTCGAATGCGGTTGATGTGGAATCCATACCTTTGATTAAAAAGGCAAAAAGCATTAGCGTCCTTCGTCCTAGACTCCTGAGCATTAAAGATGAGTCTATTCTTCTGGCTGTAAAAGGAGAAGGTTCACGTCTCAAAGGAATCTATGAGCTTCCAGAACTGAGCAAGAACGAGCCAGAAAGTAAACCAGTGGGAACGATCAAACGCGGAATAGGAAATGAAA
>JAKSBQ010000412.1 GCA_022361075.1 Opitutales bacterium
CAACATCGGACGGATGGTATCTTCTAATCCTGGGTAGTTACTCAATGACTGGACAACCGCGCCACGAACCATTGGCGAATCGTCTTTCAGGAAAGGTTGCACAAACTCAAATGTGCGCTGGCTCCACTCCAAAGTGAGGATTAATTGCAAATATCCTCCCCGCCAGAACGGACTCTCTTCAGTCACGGCCAATTCCATGAGGTTATCAACCATCGACACATCCCCATGGTAGGCAGCATTCACCGTGCGGGCCTTGTGCCGATCTAGAGCACGATTATCACTCTCACCATACCATTCTTCAAAAGCAGTAGTAACCCAATCCAGACCCTCCTCCTGGTGGCAATTCATGCACGCATTCGGAATACCTAACTCCTTCGTCAAAATTGGGTCCGGAGAGTGGAATCCGTGATCTCGTCTCGGATCTCTTGCCATGTAAGTGCGCTCGGGCATGTGACACTCTACGCATCGATTGCCTTCACTGCCCTCTGCGTGATGTCCATGTGCCACCGGATCGATTACGATTGCTCCGTTAACCCCTGGATCCCGGTGACAGACCATGCAGAGTTCGTTGTTTTCGACAGGCAACTTGAGCTCAAGTGAGTGGGAGTCATGACAGTCCATGCAACGCACGTCCTTAAGATACATCTCACTCTGAATGAACGAGCCGTAGACAAAAACTTCGTCCTTGATCTGCCCATCAGGGAAATAAAAACGTTCATTTACAGGAAGCTGAATCCGGTGATGGTCGTGATAAGAGTCTCCCATTCGGAAATTGCCGGTGATGTCCTCGCGACGACTGTGACAACTGTAACACGCCTGGTATTGCGTTTCGGCATCAAATTTTTCGTCCTCTGTGATTTCTGCTTCGGGATCAGCCAAATGATTCGGCATCTCTCCGTGACATTGCATGCAGGAAATTCCCTGCTCTCTCCAGAACGATTGATAAGAGTCAGTTTCCGGATCGTAATTCTTCGAATAATGCGTCGTATGACAAACCCCACATTGAGCATTCCAATTCATTCCACGACGCGTCCAATGTCCCCATTCGTTGGGTTGACGAGGCTCCGCTTCGTCGGCATAGACGCTAAACCACTCTTTTTCGTTAATGTCCCACGCAAGCTCGGTCACTTGCCATCGCCCACCCGCAACAGGCATAAGGAATTGCACCATCGGATCGTAGGCCAGTACCATCTCTGGCGAGAACTCTTCCTGTTCGCCAGAGATCCCGATCGTTTTCAAAATAGCTTTTCCGTCTTTGGTGTAACTCTCAGCGATGTGATCCGGACGAGGGATGTAGTGACGCTTCCCAAATACCTCTGCCCAGTCTTCAGGATCAAACAACATATTCGCATTGGCGTGGTGCGATTTCGCCCAGTCCGCATGAACTTCCTGGTGGCATTCGATACATTGCGTGGAAGGAGTTTCCAGATGGATCGATGAACCATTGACAGACTTCACCGCGCTACCGGAACCTCCTTTTTGACAGGACCAAACTGACGCGCAAACTATCGCCAGTAGACTGAACAACATAACCTGACTTCCCATCATCTTCCCATCCATAAATGAGAGCAAATCAGCTAACAAGGCTACAAGTCAAGGAATGAGCAAACAGCACACCAAAAAGCGCCGGGCGAACACCCGACCAACACCATCAGTTTCATGATGGAATTAGTGAGACCTCCTAGGGTTTCACCCTACGTCGCCACAACAGGAAACCGAGTGAAAAAATCCCAATGATCGCCGTATAAGTTGAAGGTTCAGGAATAGCTGAAAGACTGGTGATGGATCCAAAGATCTCAAAATCGTTTACCCTGAGATTTCCGGTACTGGATGCATCATGCCCATAAAGTCTGAATGTGATGGTGCCTGTAACGGAATCAATTGGCAGATTTCCACTCAAGTTGAACGAGTCCAGGGAATTTGAATTGGTCGACGTGATCGAACCCGAACCAATCGTAAATACGCTTGAGGAAAATCCATCGAAACTGTACTGAAGAGTGAAATGTTGAGGGCCCGAACCGGTTCGCCCCAGCTGCAACGAAAAGCTACTGATGTCGAAGGAATAACCTGCATCTGCGGATATACTGAATTCCAAATATTTGTCTAAATCACTCGACTGAGACCAGTGAGAACCATATCCGATCATTCCGCCTTCACCCGATTGAAATCTGAAAGAGCCGGACGAGATATTTACTGAGCTCGCGTAAATTCCATCAGCGACAGAAGTAGCATCGGTTGTGTTTTCAAAATTCCAAGTGACAATCTGCCCACTGGCAAAGGTGGCACACGTGAATACGGAGAGAAGGAGAAGGATAGTTCTTTTCATGAGGAGGTTGAGGTGAGAAAGGTGAGATTCGATGTTACAACCGAACCAGAAAAAGTTTTTACAAATACTGATAGTTTAGGAGGGCAATGCTCCGTCATTGCCGTTACCTGGGAGTCCATGCGGCAATGACGGAGCATTGCCCTCCAGAAATTGTGTCAGAATCTATCGAAAGGTTTTGTTTAATTCTGTCAGATAAAATTCAAATTTGTACAGCTGAGGGGTGAGGGATTCTTACGCGCGATCATTTTGGCGTAAAAATTTTGTAAATCGAAGAGGTTGCCATACAACCTCAAATCCGACTGAAATTCAAGAACTTTCAAAAGGGAGTAGAACGTCCAGCATACTCCCCTCTTCAAATCTCATTGACAAGCGTCACTCCGGGCGCCACCAGGGGACCTGGTTCTTCCACTTTTCCGGGATGCCGGATTTCGAAAGCTTTTTCACGACTTCTTCATCCTCAGCATCTGGACGGAATCGCTCGTCTTTCACATGAACGAGGACGTCATCATCAGTGACTTCGATTTCGATGGGGACTAGCCAAAGACTCCATTCATCTGTCATTTGATGGTCAAACGCCGTCGACCACCAACGCCCTTGTTTGTCTTGAAACAGATTTCCATGCCCCGCACGTTTGATCATTTTCCGACGCTCGCCGTAGGGGCCATAGAGTTCTTTAGATACCGCATAAAACAGGTCATAAGTATTAGTCGGCTCATAGCCATAACGACCCGAAGCGATGTGCAGGTAAAAATCGTCGATTTTGAGAATCAAAACACCTTCGTAGCCAAGCGGGTGATTTCCATCGTGTTCCAGCTTATGGAAATCCTCCACAATCTTTTCCATATCCTCATCCATTTTTGCGATGTAGTCTGCCTGGTAACAGTAGTAAGTCGTTCCGTCTGCTTCTTGGAACAAATGCGAATCGATCTTGGTCCGCTGGATGGGATCGAGGGCAATGTAAGGCCCTTCGGGCCTTCCTGAAGTCGACTTCAGCAGGCCATGCCCTCCAACGTTCAGACAATGGGGAATCCACCAAGTGCCATTGAGGTAATGAATTTCCGGTGCCCAAACCGCATAAGGGTTCTTGAACTGAGGATTCCGGATCGGCTGTTCAAAATGCCAGCTTCCCTGTGCCTTTCCGTCTTTGTGAAGATCCCAGACAAAACCAAGGTCTTCCCATTCCGCGAGATTTTCACTTCGCCACACTCGTATCCCGATTTGCTCACCCCAGTGACTTCCAGCGGTAGTTCCAGTGACATAATAGTATCCGTCGGGTCCGAGGGTCACAAAAGGATCACGAATCCTCTCTGCTAATGCCTGGAAAGCGTGATCGTGCCTCTCAAGGTATGCTTTCTTCTGAGCAGTCGTCAGGTTGACATCAAACGGTGACACATTGCCACCGATCGTCTTCGCGAGGCTAGTGCCGAGCAGACAAAGAAATGCTGAACCAAACCAAAATACTGTTTTCAATTTCATAGGGGTGTTACCGTTGATCTTCAAACAAAGGAAGAAAGCTTCCCTTAATTCATTACGCCTCAGTAAACATCAGACTGATTTCAATTCAAGTCGTTCCAGAATTCAGATGTTTTTAAGACCTCAACTTTGCCCGCCATGATCCGCGATCAATTTCAAAAAAGTGGGTAAAATCGATTTCGCCTTTGCGGGGCCGATTCCCTTGATTTGCATGGCTTCGTCAGCAGTTTTGGGCTTCATTGCAGCCAGTTTTTGCAACACGGTGTTGGGAAATATCGTATAGGCAGGAGCGTTATTGCGGACTCTCGCAAGCTCATTGCGCTTTCGAATCATGGTTTTGTAAAGATCGTCATCGACGAGACCTTCATCAATCATCGAGTCACTCGTCCTCTCCAAAACCGGCCATTGAAGTTGAGGAGAAATCGCACCAAACATCACTTGTGAGCCATATTCCGTCAGTTGGACAAGGGGATAATCTCCTTCCGTAAATTCCACCAAACCTTCCCTTTCCATCGCGCTGAAAAGCGATTGAACAAACTCGGCTCCCTCAGCTTTGAGCGCCCCCCAGGTGGTTAGCTCGTGCAAACCTGCATCCACGATACCTTTCGCCTTACTTCCCACCAGGCATTTAATGATTCGGTCTTTGCCAAATTTCGGTTGCCAACGATGTTCGGTTAAACGATGCGACATCCGCGCAACTCCGCTCAACGCCTTTTGCACAACGACCAGCTCCTCATCTCCGAGGACGCGAGGTTGGTAGGATTGCTCGGCAAGACAAGCATCACATCGACCACAAGGCTGACTATTCATTTCGCCGAAATAGCGCAAAATCCACTGCTGCCGGCAGTTCCTGGCATAGACCCACCGAATGACTTGCTGGAGCTTGTCTTCGTCTCTTTTTCGTTTTTCGCGTAACGACTCGTCGTCAAGTTCGAGTGAATCGGGTCCGATTTCAGGCTTGATCAGTCGGCTGCCTCGTATGCGACTGCCGGGAACGTCGAAACGCTCGATCAAGCTGAGTCTTCTCAAAATGCCCAACGCCGAACTCACCGCCATGCCGTTATTTCCTTTTCCCACTTTGCGAGTCAATTCATCGATTGGTAGGATCACTTCATGTTGCTCGTTCTTCTCTGAAAACAAATGGGAGTAAACGGAACGAATCAATCGAGCACCCGGATTGGCCCCTTCGATGAAAAAGTCCTGCACACGCTTATCTGCGTAGTTGAACAGCAATTCACAGTAGCCGGGCAATCCGTCACGACCCGCTCTCCCGGCTTCCTGGTAGTAGGCCTCAACGCTTCCCGGCATCTCGTAATGGCAAACAAGGCGAATGTCAGCCCTGTCGATTCCCATTCCGAAAGCATTGGTTGCAACGGCTATTCCAACGTCTCCTCGAATAAACCGCTCCTGCTCTTCCACACGCTCACTATCACTCATCCCCCCGTGATAGGTAGCGTGATCGATGTATGCTTCGTTTAGCCACTCGGAAACCTCCTCCACGCTCTTGCGGGTGGCGCAGTAGACGATTCCAGTCTGATGACGTTCGATCAGGTCTTTGATTCGAGTGAACTTATCAAGCTTGGATTTGGTCTGTCGGATCGAAAAGGTGAGGTTTTTCCGGGCAAACCCCGAAACAAATCGTTTCGGATTTTTCAAACCAAGTGCTCGGACGATGTCATCCTGCACGACTGGCGTCGCCGTCGCTGTAAAAGCAGCACAAAGCGGATTTCCAAGTTGCTGGAGGGCCTCGCCCATACGGAGATAGTCCGGTCGAAAATCATGACCCCACTGAGAAATACAATGAGCCTCGTCTACTGCAAAAAGTGAAATTTCAACACTCCTCAAAGCCTCGATAAACGATCGCGCTCGAAAACGTTCGGGAGCAACATAAAGGAGTTTCAG
>JAKSBQ010000340.1 GCA_022361075.1 Opitutales bacterium
ACGTGAACAGCGGCACGGTGGTGAATTCGGGCACAGTGGTCAACAGCGGCACGGGCGCCAGCGACGGGACTATTGTGGTTGGGGGCGAGGACCTCAATGCCAGGCACGAGGAGAAAAAGGCGGGCTTTCTGGACCACATCAAGAAGTACAACGAGCCAGGAGGAAAGGACGTGATAGTCTTTGACAACGTGCGTGCCGTGCTGCAGGCGCGTTGCTGACACTTGCGGCGGGGCGCGGCAGTGGTCGGCGTTTTCGGTTGAGGAGCTGGAGGCGTTGGTAAACAATCTTGACAATCAGCTCGCAGCCGGTATAGAAAAGATCAACAAACGCTACGCCAGGCGGCGCAAGAGGCTAGAGGACCGGCTGCGGTGGATGGAGGCGCAGCTGATCGAATGGGCAAGAGAAAGGGCGAGCGAGCGCGCAACCGAAAAAGCAGCAGAAGAAAGCCAAACGGCAGGCAACTAGCCGCGTGAGGCGCGCGAGCAAACAAGCATGTAAGTATAAACAACGCAAAAACAAAACAACACGCGCACGGGCTCGCGCTCGTGGGTGGTGGCGAGGAGGCTGGCTGCACGGTGGTGTGCCGGTGGAGTCGGGCGCTGTGCGCCTCGAAAACGGGCCCTTTTACTCCTTCAAGCGGCCGACGCGCATTGCTCGCATCCACTCCAGCGCCACTGCAGAGTGGGCGTGTGCTGCGTTGAAGGCTGCCGTGCTCTCTGCGCTGGTCTTGCCGACCTGGTTGAGCAGCGCGAGGCGGCCGCCGGGATGCGTGGCCACAAAGTGTGCGACATCGTGGACGTATCCATCGATGACGACCAGGTGCCTCCCTGCAGAGGACAGCTGGGCCACTTGCGCGAATGTGTACTCGGGGAGATTGTCGAACGATTGGCCGAATTCCAGTTGTGCGCGCTTTGTGTCGAGCGACTTTTGCGCTATCTGGTGCTTTGCTATCTCGACCTCATTGTCGGGCTGCAGAGGGGGGGGTGAGACGGAGGCGTGG
>JAKSBQ010000114.1 GCA_022361075.1 Opitutales bacterium
TAGACATTAAAAAGTGTGAAATCGAAAGAGTAGGACCCAATTACTGCAAAAAGGGCGACCACTGGCATCAGTATTGCGACAGGAATCCGCAGGACATGGATCGAGACGCGACTCATGACAAACCCACAGATCAACATCGCAAAGGAAGCCCACATGAGGATGGCTGACATTTGAGGTATGAATTGAGGATACTCCACCGGTAATCTCGGTCCCGGCACGATTCCGTTAAGCATGATCGCACCCAGTAACATCATCGCTGGGGGGGACCCTGGTATACCGAGCGTCAATAGAGGAATGAGTGCACCTCCGATGCAGGCATTGTTGGCCGTTTCAGCGGCGATCACCCCTTCGAGGGAGCCTTTTCCGTATTGATCCTTCTCCTTGCTGGTTTTTTTAGAGATATCGTAAGACAACCAGGCGGCGATGTCTTCTCCGACTCCCGGGATGGAACCTACACCGATTCCGATTAGGCCCGAACGGACTGCCATCGTAAATTTTCGTCGAATGACGCGGAGATTAGGCCAAACTTTTGTGACCTTTTGAGTGGGGCTTTTGTCGTCAGATGCCTTTTTTCTTTTAGCGATGGTTTGAATGATCTGAGGAATCGCAAATCCTCCAAGTATCACTGGAATGGGCGTAATGCCGCCGATGAGCTCAGGTATGCCAAAAGTGAAACGCTGATGCCCGTGCATAGGGTCCATCCCCACACAGGCCAGTAGCAGACCAAGTAATCCCATGATCCAACCTTTGATCGGTGTATCCGGAGAGGTCAGTGATCCGCATATCATGACCCCAAACAGTGCGAGCAGGAAATACTGGACCGATTGAAACAGCAGAGCCGTTTTGGTGAGAATGGGAATGAAGAGCAACATCGCAAGCACACCAAACACGGTGCCGATGAACGACATCACTGTCGCCGTGCCAATAGTCTCTCCACCCCTGCCTTGCAGATTGAGCGGATAACCTTCCACCGCAGTCGCAGCTCCGGCACCTGTCCCAGGGATATTCAACAGGATTGCCGGGTGGGAACCTCCGTAGATCGCACCGACGTAGATTCCCACGAGCGCGACCATGCTCGCTTCAGTTGATAGATTGAGGCTGTAGGTGACCGTCGTCAGCAGGGCAATTCCGAGAGTCGCTGACAATCCTGGCAAAGCTCCAAAAATGATGCCAATGATGA
>JAKSBQ010000447.1 GCA_022361075.1 Opitutales bacterium
CGAGGCCGGCGCCCCGGTCGTCAATACTGACGAAGGCCCCAAGCCGGCCTGGACCACCGCGGATGAAGACCACGTCCTGATGCGTTATGTACTGTTCGAAGCGGCCGCAGTCGCCGCCCCGCGCAGCATCATGCTGGGAATCGAACCCCATCAGCAGTATTCGAAGCATCCCGATGGCTTGGATCGGATCTTCAATCTGGTCGATTCGCCGGCCATGGGAATTAACTTCGATATGGGCAACAGCTATCTCTGTGGCCACGATCCTTACACGTGGCTGGAGCGCTGCTGCGACCGCTTGGTGCACCTGCATGCCAAGGACATTTCGGTCGAACAATCGGATAGCGAGCGTGGCAAAGTGACCGGCACGCCGGTGGGCTGCGCCTGCGGCGAAGGCGTCATCGATTGGAAACGAACGATCGAGATCATTCGCGAGAAGTGCCCACGTGACATTGTCCTGAGCGTCGAATGCGGCACCATCGACCAAGCTGAACGTAGCATCCAGCACCTCAGGAACCTGCTATAAAACCACCGCGTTCACCGCTTTGTAAACAGGTCCAAAGAGCTCTCATGAAGGAGCATCAGCGATGAGTGAGCAATCTCCCTCCTCAACATCAGCGAATATATCCCGCCGCCGCTTTATGCAAACCGCTGCAACCACATCCGCGGTCGTCGCCCTGGGTACGTTGCCGCGGACAGCGCGAGGCGCGAATGATCGCCTGGGAATCGGATTAATCGGCGCCGGCGGACGCGGCCTGAGCCACCTCCGCCTGCTGGACTGGATGAAGGAACAGGCCAACGAGCCGATCGATCTCGTCGCGGTATCTGACGTCTATCGGCCACGCCTGCAACAAGCGGCCGCGGGCTACAACATGAAAGGTTACATGGACCACCGCGCGTTGCTCGCCGACCCCGAGGTCGACGTGGTCTGCATCGCCAGCCCCGACCACCATCACGGCCCACAAGCGATCGACGCGATCAAGGCCGGCAAGCATGTCTATTGCGAAAAACCCGTCACGCACTGGCGGCAGTTCGATGTGACCAAACGCCTGGCCGAAACCGTGGCGAAGTCAGACTGCGTCTTCCAGTTGGGCACCCAAGCGATGTCGGACAGCGCCTGGCATCAGATGAAAAAACTCGTCCAGGATGGCGCCATCGGCAAGCCGCTCTTCGGCGAAACCGGCTTCTTCCGTACCGGCGATTGGGGCGAACGGGGCATGCCGATCCCCGACGCCAACGCCAAGCCCGGCTCGGACCTGAACTGGGAAGCGTTCCTCGGCGACGCGCCCCAACGCGACTTTTCGGTCGACCGCTTCTTCCGCTGGCGGCTGTTCAACGATTATGCCGGCGGCCCGGTCACCGACCTCTATCCCCACAGCCTGA
>JAKSBQ010000429.1 GCA_022361075.1 Opitutales bacterium
GTATTGGTGAAGGTAGTTCCACTGCCAACTGCATCATCACCGTTGCCATCAAAGTCGTACCATGCGTTTCCATCGTCAAATGGAATCTCGTAAAGATCCTGAGCAGGGCTCTCGGCCTTGAGCTCGAATGAGCCAGCCTCTACATTTCGAAGCCTCACAACAGCAGGTTGCTCGGTGTTCGAATATTGCGGTGTCGCCAATACAACTGGATTTTCAAAGTCGAGCGGGAGCTCAACTTTGGTCCAATCAGTGTCCTTGATCTCGTTCAAGGTTCCGGTGATCAGCTTTACATCCTTTGAGGTCGGACTGTAACCAAGCTCGTGCTCCTCCAGGTTTGTAAATCCATCTCCATCAAAATCATCTCCTGGCTTCACATCAGTAAAATCCTCAAAAGCATCCGAATTATCAGCGTCGATGATCGCTCTCTCGAAAGTGTCCGGGAGACCGTCCCCATCTCCGTCCAGGAACAGATCCATCACTTCCTCGTCCGTAAACGAACGGGCAAACATACGCACCTCGTCGATTTTTCCATTCCAGGATTTCCCGGACACTTCACTCTGACCGATGATGAAGGTCGTAAGCGTATCGATCAGTCCACCAGTGGCACTATTATCTAAATAAGCGGCAGGAATATCTTCCCCATTTTTAAACAGGCGATAACCCTCTACGTTATCCCAAACGATCGTGATATGAAACCAGCTACCAGCGATACACTGATTCGGAATACTTTCGTACCGAAAGCCTCCCTTAGTGGTCTGCAAAAATGAGGTTATTGTATTCGCTCCCCCACTTTTCCATCCGTGCGCGTCGTAACGAATGTTAAAATGGATGTCGCCTCCAGCGGGTGGATAACCCGTAAAGAATCCGTCGTCTGTGTTGCTAGCCTCGTCGCCATAAAGCCATAGGCTGAAGGTCAATGCATCGAGTCCGTTGAGAAGATCCTCCCCTCCCGGAATCACAACTTTGTCGTTTAAATCATCTCCTGCAAAATCAAGACACTTTCCGTCCCAACCATCAACGTACGACGCCTCTGTGATAACGCCATCGTTATCCCATTGAGATCGGTCCTCCGCCACGTTTCCGGAACCTTCATTGAAGTTCCACCAACCAATCAGATAATTGTAATCTTCAGCGGGCTGATCCGAGACAAAGATCATCAGTTCATCACTTGGGGAATAACCTGTTTCGTTAAGGGTGAGCTTCAGCTTGTAAGCGCCATTTTCTGTAAATGTGATCTGAGAGTCTGGGTCAGTCACATCCACAATCACCGGATCCGCCGCACCCGTGGGTTTCCTCATCACCTCCCAGGTGAAATTGAGATCCTCTTCAGTGAGTTCGGTTCCTGAAGGAATATTGACCACACCAGGCAAAAGAATCGGATCCGCCTGGGTTCGATCCACAAACATAGACGCACCGACAGTAAACAATTCAGTATCACGGTCATCAGTCACTCCTTCATCCACCAAAGGATCTAAGCCATTGATATACTCATAGCCATCAGACAAACCGTCACCATCGGTATCCAAAGACAGCAAAGAAGTTCCTAACGTCCGCTCTAGATCATCTTCCAAACCGTCGGTGTCGGAATCTAACACGACATTAGCGGGCCTCGTAATGGTTATCGCAAAATTGTCCAGATGAGCAGATGTAGACTCTTCACTAAAAAACCGCCAGGCCACGAATTGCTTCATTGCATCAACTGAGTCGTCAACAAAGGGAATGGAATAAGCCAACAGGTTTCCGTTGACGTATAAATCCCATTGCTTGAGGACATAATTCATGTGACAAATGTAATTTGCCCATGTCTGGTCCCCGACTACAGTCGACGTCACGACCCAAGAATCTGTCGCCGCATCGTAGTAGACGACCTCGCCATTCTCGTTGATCTGAAATACCGCACTCAACCCGTCACCGTTGTTGGGAAGTGGCTTGGGTTTTCCGGCAACCAGCTTCGCATCAAACGCCAACCAAAGATCGTTATAGTTCCCCGCAGAAATCAGGACATTGGCATTCGTGTCATCTGTTCCCGATACCACATTGGAAAGCTGAACCGTCTGCGAGCTGACAAAATCGGGTCCTGGTTCAACAGAAATATCGGAAGCCCCAATGGCATTCCATTTAGATTGTCCATCCAACGCTCCCACACTGAAACCATGCGGAGCTTCAAAATCGGTCTGATACCCGTAGATTCCAGAACCTAAGTAGTTGATCTTAGCTACAGGATCCGCCTCAGTCGGATCCAGACCCTTTGAGATTTCATAGTCATCCGTGAGTCCGTCGCCATCGGTATCAACACTCATCGGATCGGTCTGGTGCTCCTGTTCCTCGAGATTAGTCAAACCATCCGCATCGGGATCACCTGTTTCGTCTTGAGACTCAATGTTACCAAAGTATTGGAGTTCCCATTCGTCAAGGAGACCATCCGAGTCGGCATCCGGGTTCACAGGCAAACTTGCGTAAAGGGCAGATATCTCAACTGATGTTAGAGCTCTGGAATAAATACGAAGCTCGTCGAGAAATCCGTTAAAGTGGCCGTAAGAAGCATCATGGATTCGGCCAGCCGTAACATAAGTGTTGTAAGTATCTAACGTTGTTACTTCGGTTGCAAACTCCGCACCGTTTAGGAAAAGTTTCACTGTTGTTCCCTCATAAGAAGCTGCCATGTGGTTCCATACACCGTTTTGAACATTGGAGCCGCTCCCAACTAAATCCCCTCCAAAATAACGAAGCGCTGGATGCCCAGCTGCACTGACAGCAAGCTTAAAATCCTTAAATCCTGGGGATCCATCGGACCCATATCCGAATAGAGTGCTGCCAAACCCCACTCCAGAAGGGAAACTAGTGAGGTTGAACCAAGCCGACACTGTTCGAGGACTCGCCCCAATTGGAACATCAGTATTACCAAATGAAATGTAGTCGTTTATTCCGTCCAACTGATAACCGCCCGTACCGTTGTAACCCCCATTAGCAACGTAGGATGGTCCGTAAAGAGTTCCATTGTTGCCACTCGAAGAAGTATCAACCAACGGATCTGGGCTTTCAAAATCTGCATGCAACACTAAGTCCGAAGAAATATCGCTGGGAACAACGAGTTCATATAGTTCCCTCACGTCTTGGGCTGTGAGAGCTCTGGCGTAGCATCGGAGTTCATCAATGTCACAATCGAGGTAGATCATCACAGTGTTGTTGAAAGCACCCGCCTTAACTATAGATAAAGTTGTATCCAACGTGGTTTGAACCGAACCCTCGAGTTCGCCGTTCACATATATCTTCATCGTGGTCCCATCGTGAGTCGCTACAACATGAGCCCACTCCCCTGGAACAATCGTTCCCGTCGGTGAAGCTGCGACCGGTCCACTCGCGGCAGACACCCGATACTCTCCGTTAACGGTAGCGCAGATAATAAATTCATGCCCGCTATCGTTTTGAAACGGTCCATATCCGAATATTCCTTTGTTAAAAGGAGAAGGAATGCTGTCGAGCTTCACCCAGGCAGCCAAAGTTCTCGCCCCATTTCCACTTACAAACCCGGAATGCCCTGTGCTGATGTAATCGTCTACCCCATCTAATGAGTAACAGTCAGAACCGTCAGGACCTCCACCTGTAATCAGGGATGCTCCGTTGTGAGCTGTACCATGATTATTGTATATACTGGAATCTGCCAACGGGTTCGTGTGGTCAAAATCAATATGCAGTCTCAAGTCCGAAACAATATCCGCCGAAAGATCTCTAACTCCCAACAAACCAACTAAAGTGAAAACCAATAGAAATTGGGAAAACAACTTACCTCTGACAAAAGACCTCAAAACCCCTGCCAGCATCAACACTCCGAGTAGACCCAACAGAGGACTCAGTCCTGAGATCCAAATTTGGGTTCCATTCTCAACAGGAGCTAAGAGCTCATAAAGCTCCTGAATATCCGATGTCGATAACGCTCTTCCGTAATGTCTGACATCATCGACTTGTCCTTTAAAATAGTGGGTTGAGAGATCCTTAACCCTACCTATGTTCACATGCCAGGTGTAAGTGTTCAGGGATCTCGCGTCACGTGCTACTTCAACCCCATTGAGATACAAAACGACTTCAGTTCCATCGTAAGTTGCTGCCAAATGGTTCCATTCACCATAATTGAATGCATTTGGCTCCGACCAAACCGTTCCTGACTCATGAATGATACACACCCGATACTCAGGGTTGGATGGATCCGAATAAAGCCCCAACTTAAAATCCCAATTCTGATTATTATTCGCCTCCGAACCGTATCCAAAAAAGCCAGCCCAGGCGTTTGGCATATCTTCACACTTAAACCAAGCGGCGATCGTTCTCGGATTCGCGCCTCCTCTGAAGTAGTCCTTTTCCCATCGGACATAATCATCCACGCCATCCAATTGATAGCAGTCCGAACCGTCAGGCCCACCGCCTGTTACCTGAGTCGCTCCTATTTGTTCAAGTACCCCGTGGTTATAAGAAGACAAATCACTGAGCGGATTGGCTCCGTCGAAACTTACATGAAATCTCAAGTCTGACGTGATATCGGCATGAGAAAAATTTGCACAAATGGCAGTCGCTAAAACAGATAAACAATAGAAACATCGACGGAGATTCATCGGAGAATTTTCAGGTTGGGGTTAAAACTAGGAAAAAATTAGGAGTTTATTAGAAGACAGACGAATTGATAAGCGTCAATTATATTTCTAATCAATTTATTAGGAAATCTTCTTGAAACAAAGAACGGACATCTCGGTCTTAAATCCGTATTTCAAGAAAGAAGGTAAGGCATATTACCGATTTTTGAATTGTATACCCCTAATAATTTCTCTTACACAAGTTATTGGTTAATAGAGTCCCCATGAATAATCATTCCTCTATATTTAGGAAACTCCCATTCCGCATCGCCTTCATTTCGATGATCGCCCTTTCTGCTTTCTGCCTGAAAGCAGAAAATGCCATCGACATCTCTGAATATCTCCCGCTCGAAAACAAGAACTACTGGAGTTACGTGGGTGATTTTGATTCAGACGACTTATCCACCCGCTTAAACCTCCGGGACAGCCTAGACTCCACGCTCTTCGTTGACGATCACCGGTCTTACCGAATGAGTCAGGAGGTATTTCCGACAAGAGAAATCAACCAAGATTCAGTAGATGTGCTCAAGAAAAAAGTCTACCAAACCTCTGGAAACGGGTGGAACATTTTCAGGGAAGAGGGAAACAACCGGGTACTCGACTACAAGCGTTCGGCTCGCGTGTTACCCAAACAAGTCGAATTCGGAAAATCCTACAAATACAAAACTACCCTCGATCCCGATTCAGGATTGTTTGGCGTTATTTCCTATCACACCGTCATCGAGGGGATGGAAGAGCTCCACATTCCAAACGGAACCTTCGAAGTGTTAAGAATTAATCAGGAGAAGCGCACCAAACTCGCTTCAGACGAGAAGCTTAAAGAGATCACGTCTTCTTCCACTGAGTATTCGACTTTCTGGCTCGCAAAAGGAGTAGGAATACTGAAAGAGAGCTCCATCATCTCCACAGTTGATAACAATGGTTCTTCTCAATTTGGCTACGACATTGATCTAGTCGCTACCAACTACCTCGATAACTACCTTTGGCCAGAAGCGACCTCCACTGAGTCGGGCTGGAAACATGTCACATGGTTTGGCTATCTCACAGACAACTACTTTCCGTGGATCTATCACCATGATCATGGCTGGATGTGGGTCGAAGCGCAGGATTCTTCCGATATCAAGCTCTGGAGTGAATCGCTTGGCTGGTGGATGACTTCCGAAGAACTCTACCCCACTTTCTACTCGCTCGACCTTGAAGAATGGCTCACCTACAACGAAGAATCTGAAACCGAGCGTAAATTTGTCCGTTCAGACGGCTCCATTTTAACCGCCTCTACCAGCGGATTCAGCTTTCGCCCAGAACGCTCCAAGCCCCCGCAAAGCAACGCAACCTCTCCTCTTGAAAAAGAAGGTGACCAAGAGTTCTACGACTCACGAGGCAACCGTTATGTGGATAGCAATTCCGGAATCACCAGTGACCAGGGCGAACTACCCGAAATCAATATCCTGTCACCAATTGAAGGCTCAAGGGTGGATGAAGGGCAGAAATTTCTTATTCTCGTAGATGCGTTCGATAAAGACGGAGAAATCATGCAAGTTCGCATTTTTGTAAATGGTCGCTTGGTCGAAATTTCGGAGGCAGCGCCACACCACGTCTTTTTCACAACCACGGACGAGGAAGTTTATAATATCAACGCAACGGCCACTGACAATGACGGTAACACCGTTCAGTCAGCAACAGTCGTAGTCGAAAACGATGTCGCAAATCAACTACCACCTGAAGTTCGGGTGCATGAACCTCTCAACAAGGCCATCTTCAAAATCGATACATGGGTGGATGTCGAAATCAAAGCTTCGGACAGCGATGGTTTTGTGGAATCGGTAGCTCTTCTGGTTGACGGAATTCAGGTAGGAGACGCCAAACAAACACCTCCTTACAACTTCTCATTCATCCCCCCGGTCAACGGATCCTACAAGATCGGCGCAAGAGCGGTGGACGATGATGAAAATGTCACTGAGGCCAAAGAAATCACGATTACCGTAAACGAAACAGGTACCGATGAGAGTTCAAGCAAAGCACCTGAGGTCCGGATTGTGTCACCTCTCAACAAATCCATCATCACATTAGGGCAAACGATCAGCATTGAGGCTGTAGCCTCTGACGAGGATGGAATGATTGATCGGGTACAGATACTCGTAGACGGAATTCAGGTCGGCAACGATCTCCACTCCGCACCTTACCGCGTATCCTACACCCCACCACAAACTGGAACCTACTCCATAAGTGCCAGGGCTCGGGACAACGACCGCAAGATAAGCACTTCGGCCTCAATCACTCTAACAGTGAACTAAGCGAGAAACCCGAAAAATCACGCTTTTTGCGGCTTTTTTCTCTGCGGTGGCAAAAGGTTTTTCGGGAATCGGGGAGCCGAAGGAATAGTTGAAGGTGGAGCTTTTTCTGACGGTCGCCGGCGAGGACTAATTCGCGGTGAATTTCCGATTCGTGAACTTCTTTTAGAGGCAAGACGTGTTCTTTCGCGGATAAAGAGAAAATCTTTTTTTTCATCCCGTTCAACGAGAAGAGCCTTCTCCTCCAGGTCGTAAGCGAGCAATGTAAATCCACCAACGTTTTCTCCTATCGTGTACCATCTCTGTTGAGCATTTTCTTTGGCCAATCTGATGCTGAACTTTCGATCACCTCCCATCTCAAAAGTACTAACGAGTTCAAGAGTCTCAGAAAGATCGTCGATGGGCTCGATTATCAGATCTGGATCGTCCTCAACTTGCTCCACAACAGCAGCCACAAACGGATTTCGTGTGATCAAACTAGGCTCCGAAGCCTGAATGCCAATCAACAGACACCCAGCTCCGAACAATGAGGTAGAAGATCGACACACATTCATCTCAGGTATCGTCTTTTCAAATTACCAGAAAGCCTCGGTTTCTCGGCTTCACCTTCTTCCTTAGCATCTAAGGCTTCGGGCACTTCCTCTGTCGGTTTTTCATTTAAAAACTCTTTAAGTTCCGGTTGGTTTTCAAGTGCTCGTTCAGAGTGCACTTTCGAGTGAGTTTCATACGTGTCCAAAGTATGGAAAACTGTCGGCTTTAGAAAGATGATCAACTCTCGATTGGTCGTACGGTCCCGTTCGCTGGAAAACATCCAGTCTCCCAACAGCGGAATATCCCCTAAAAATGCCATTCGACCACCGACTTCACGTATCGTCTTCTCCTGTAGTCCACCCAGCACTACCATTGCACCATCTCCCACGGTGATGTAAGAGGTTGCTTCACGTTTTCCGATGACAGGTTGGCTATTTCCATCTATCAATACCTCGTCCACCACACTTTCGACGGTCTGTTCGATTTCGAGCTGCACGATTCCGTTACTTCCGATCAACGGTTTCACCTTCAGTTGAATCCCGATGTCCTTGAACTGCACCTGACTCCGAGAATTCAGGCCCGTGGAGTCCCGATCAGTCGCGGTAATGACCGGGCGCGACTCTCCAGCATTGATGAAGGCCTCTCGATTATGGGTGGTCACGAGTGTCGGAGCAGAGAGGACCGTCACATCCGAGTCTTTTTTGGCCACATCAAGTACCGTTCCCAGGGTGAAATCCGTGATTGTCCAGGAACGCAAAAAGAGGTCAGTGATCGAGCCTGACACGCTCCATGGCAAACCCGAATCTTCGTTTACACCGAACAAGATTTCATCGTTCTCATCGTAGGAAACCCCAAATTTCTCGATACCGCGGCTATTCTCGTTCGTTAAGGTGACTTCGACGATAATCACATCGATTCGAACTTGTGAGAGGATCACATCCAACTCCGCTATTAAGCTCTCCACACCTTCGATGTCTTCCGGAGTGCCATAGATCACGATGGAGTTGCTACGTTCGTCGGAGACGATCGAAAGGTATTCGCTGAACTGCAGACGTTTTACGAGCTCAGGAGTCGGGTTGACTGGCGGAGCTTCCTCGTTGGGTCGAATGACGGTGTTTGCGTCTTCATTCCTACGATCGTTTTGCTGACTCTGAACAATCGAATTCAGCACACTCACCATCTCAGTCGCCTCGGCATGCTTGATGTGCACCACTCGGCTCGTTGTCGCTGGTTTGGTGTCCACGTCGTAGGTTCGAATGAGTCTCTCCAGCAGCGCTTTATTCTTTGCGTCGGATACGATGATGATCTGGTTGGAACGCACGTCTGCCGTGATTGAGATCTTGCCCTCCACGAAAGACTCCAAACCTTCAGCAAGTTGCTGTTCCAGAAGTGTTTTTAATTCCTCCGAAGCTATAAACTGGAGGTTTTTAACAATGATTTCCTGCTTTGAAGGAACATCCAACTGGGCAAATAAAGATTCGAGCTGCTGGATATTGACCAAGGAATCTTTTACCAAAATGGACTTGGAGGATGGAAAAAGCTCTGATGATCCCATGGACGGAGTGAGGTTAGAGTTTACCAGCGCGATTCCTTCCTCCCATTTCATGTATTTCACTTTGAAAAGCTTGGAGTAGATTTTCTCACTCGGGGCCATTAGTGCGCTGGAGTGATACAGGTGATCTGGCGATTTATGCTTAATTTCGGCATTGGAAATCACCCGAAGAAAGGATTCTCCCATTTCGGCAACTGCCACTCCGTTTAGGCTCAGTAAAGACTCCAATGCATCGATCGCTTCAGTCCTGGTCATCGGACCCTGACTGTCAAAGTTCAAAAACACTCCCGGAAGACCACCTGAACTGATAATTTTTCGCCCCGTAAGCTCCCCAAGCAGACTGAGCACCTGATGAACTGATTCGTCCACCAGATAGATGTCTCCGA
>JAKSBQ010000418.1 GCA_022361075.1 Opitutales bacterium
ATTTCATGCCAACATCTTTGCTCGAGAATCAGTTTTCAACTTTGGAACCCGAGCCTGAAGCATTCGAAATTTCGATCAAAAACACTCCAGAGAGCATAGCGGATAGGGTTATACAGTGGTTGAAAACAGAGTAAATTTGCCATTCGATTCCAGACTCATAATCTAGGACCCATGAGCTTCCCCACGACCGATGATCTGATCAAAGCCATTCTAGATGCACGTAAACGTGTCTACGAAGTAGCAACCTCAACACCACTGGAACGAATGGAGCTCGAGAAGGAAGACACTCAACTCTACCTTAAAAGGGAAGATCTGTCTCCGATCCATGCTTACAAATGGAGAGGTTCATACAACCGTATGTGTCTGCTATCCCGGGAGGAAAGGAATAAGGGAGTCGTTTGCGCTTCCGCAGGTAACCACGCTCAGGGAGTCGCGCTCGCAGCCCAAAAGCTGAACACCCATGCATCGATTTACATGCCCCGATCCACGCCACAAATGAAGATTTCGTCGGTGGAGCGAATCGGTGGTGACGCGATCACCATCCACATAGAGGGCAACTCATACGACGACGCTTTTGCCCTCGCTTCAAAATGCGCTGAAACTGAAGACCGGGTTTTCGTTCACGCTTATAACGACTTACATGTAATCGCTGGCCAAGGAACGCTCGCAGACGAGGTGGTGATGGCAGGAACCGGTGAATTTGACATCGCTTACCTGCAGATTGGTGGTGGCGGTATGGCGGCTGGAGTTGCTTGCTGGCTCAAGCATTACTACCCAAATATCGAGATCGTAGGCGTTGAAGGTGTGGACCAAGCCTCTATGGCGCATGCAGTTCGGAGCGGAAGTCCCTCCAATATTCCCTACCTGGACGTTTTTTGCGACGGTACGGCAGTTCGTATGGCCGGCGACCTTACTCACCATTTTTGCAAACAGCTGATTGATCGCTTCATCACCGTAACCAACGACGAAGTTTGCTCCGCGATACAAACTCTGTGGGAAGCCCAGCGTACCATTCCCGAACCAGCGGGTGCGATGGGGGTTGCTGGATGGAGAAAGGAACGCAAACACAATCTCGGCAAAAAGGCCCTAGCAGTCATTTGTGGCGCGAACATGGATTTCGGTCAACTCTCATGGGTTGTCAAACATGCCGGAATCGGTTCTGCCAGAAGAAAGTTTTATCGATTTTCTTTAGAAGAACGCCCCGGCACTCTTCTGAACTTGCTCAGCCATTTTCCTGAGAATGTTAACATAGTGGAATTTCAGCACGGACTCACTTCAAACGTAAAGGTTGAGCCCGTCATCGGAATCGACGCCACCGCAATGGAAATGGCCTTCCTTGAGGATCAGCTAAATCGACTGAAAATTTCCTTCCAGGACGCAACCAACGATGAAGATGTGGAATTTCGCATCATCCACTACAATGCTGCGCTCTTTCAAAGACCGTTGTTTTTGCGCATCGAATTCCACGAAAGACCAGGCGCTTTGACGGACTTCCTCCGCGGTTACTGCCGGGAGGCAAGCATCATCTACTTCAACTACGGTTACACAGGTGAGCGGGTCGGAAGAGCGTTAATTGGATTCGATTTTGCCAGTGATTCCGTTCGGCATGAGTTTGTCGAGAATGTTTTGAAAAAACCAAATTCGCTACGATACGTTAAGAAGCTAAAAGAAGACGTCATCAAACGCATCGGTTCACCTGTATAACGACAGACGCACACACAGAGATCTCCCCAAAAATGAATCGTATCGACCGCCTAACCGGAACTCTACTTCTCCTCCAAACCAGGCATAGCCTCAATGCAACTGATATCGCTATCCACTGGGAAATCAGCGAACGCACGGTTTACAGAGACCTCGCCGCTTTGAGTGAAGCTGGGGTGCCGATCGTTTTTGAACCGGAAATAGGTTATCGCCTCATGGGAGGTTATGAAATGCGCCCAATCATGCTCTCAGAAGCCGAAGCCCTCTCTCTCTTCATGAGTGCCGAACTTGCGGAGAAATTCGCGGATATCTCGCTCAAGGAGTCTTTGAGTACCGCACTTTTGAAAATCCGATCCGTCCTCCCTGAAACACAACAAAATCAATTGGAGAGTTTCAAGAAATCCATGGGTATCTGGCTCAACGAATCTCACAATGCGGGTCACACCGAAACGCTAATCCCCCTCCATCGCGCGGTCATCGAGCGCCGTTGCTTAAAACTTCAATATAATAAAAGAAGCCTTGGAAAAATCAGTGAACGGATCGTGGAGCCACTGGGCGTGCTCTACTACACTGGGCATTGGCATCTGATCGCATTCTGCCGCCTGAGAAACGATTATCGCGACTTCAGGATGGACCGAATGAAATCGTGGTATGTCATGGATGAGACCTACACGGGGCACCACGATTTTTCAGTGGAAACTTTCCTAGAGAACTTCGGACACGACGATTCCCTGTTTGAAATAAGGGTGGAAGTTTCTCCGGTGCAGTTAGCAAGACTAAAACGTGATCTGATGGTGCCTCCCCTCGAAGAAAAAGAGCTGCCCTCTGGTCACACTGAACTCACTCTTCAGGGATTTTCGGTGGATTGGACGGCCTATTGGCTGATCAGTTACGGAACCGCCGTAAAGGTAGTCTCCCCTCAAGAACTTGCATGGAAAATTCGTGAGATCGCTCAAGATATCTCAAAACAATACAAAAATTCATGATTTTTTCATGCACTGACATAGGGTTGTCAGTGGGAGTTGATATTCTACTCGGGTAACCTGTTCGTAATGCCCTTACTACGCATTCCGAACCTAACCCGAATAAAATCATCATGAAAAAGAACTCTATCAACTGGTTTGAAATCTACGTCACCGACTTTGATCGGTCTCAAAAATTCTACGAAACGATTTTAAATACAAAATTAGTTCCGCTCGAGGGAACAGAACACCCTATGGCGATGTTTCCTGTTGAAGAGGAAACCTGCATTACCGGAGCTATCATGTACATGGAAGAATGTAAACCCGGACCCGGTGGCACACTCGTTTATCTGAACGTTGAAGGTGAGATGCAGGATGTCATTTCACGGATTGCAGATGCTGGAGGTAAGGTCGTTCGCGATCGTTTTGCGATTCCTCCTCACGGATTCATTGCCATCTTTGAAGACACCGAAGGCAACGTGATCGGACTTCACAGTATGAGTTAATACCCACAGGGAGCGCTCTCCTGCGCCGGAGTGTGCTCTCTACTGGTTTCTTTCCGAAATCCGTTTGCCGAGTTTGATAAACGACAGACTTGTAAAACCAGCCTCGATTGGCCCGGCCAACAGATCCGTAATCAATGCGGACTTCGATCGGTATCCCAATTCAAGTCTCTTTGTCTCTAAAAGATCCACTTCGCTCTGCGAAAAGTAGACTCCTACAAGTCGATCTCGTGGTCCTCTGTTTTCTCCTTCTGGAATTTTGCGTCCTCTTCTAGACTTTTCTGCCATATGGTTTTTTTATATATACTATATGGTTTAAGTCAAGAAAATTAAAGCTAAGCTCAAAAGGATACTAAGCTACTTAAAAACAACGATTTAACGAATGATTCGAACCATCATTGTTTTGTCTCTATTTTTCGGAGTATGTACGATTACACCAACAACTCCGGCGCATATTTCCAATCCTCCGGACGGCGAAGTGACAATGAGAAGAAACTCTAACGCAGGTTTATCGTTCAAAAGCATGACCACTGGAATGCGATAACACGGCGTACCAAGTTCCAAACTCCATTTCTCCGGATCCTCAGGCGTAACTTCACCTCCCTTGCTCTGAAATCCTAGCGCTACACCATTGGTAATTAGAGAGAAAACCGAAGGTCTATCCACTATATCCCTCAAAATATCGGAAATTCCAGGGGTGGACTGGATTATTCCGAAAAAGGACTGAATAGCTGGGGCAAACCCAAAAATCGGGGCTAGGTGTTCCTTGGTGATCTCTCGCTCCCTGAGCTCTCGCTGAGTTTCCTCTACGATATCCTCTGGGTAAGGCTCTCCGGCTGCGGATATCGAAAACGAAGGCGCACCTTCATTCTCATTTTGAATTTTTATGGAGAGTTCACCCAATTTATCAAAGCCCAACCTCAAATAGTCTTTGGGAACCCTGGTTCGATGTGACAAAATCTCATTCTCCTTCCATTTTCCCTTGTTAGATTTCAGTTTTACCACGTAGGGACCGAGAGTGCTGATATTTAAGAATTCAGTTGTACTGGAGAACTCAATTTTGTCCCCGGAAGACGCATAGAGCACCGTATGAGCAATCTGTTCACGTCTGAAGTCTTCTGGCGGCGCCACCGTTTCGAATCTCACGACCCACTGTTTGAATTCCTTTTTGCTTCTCAACTCCACCGCATAATGAACTGTGTTTTCAGAACTTTCACCTAGCTCCTCCAGTCTATTAGTGATTTGCAGTCGCAAATCCGGAAAAGGTGGATCAGACAATTCCCAGAAAGGAACTTCCTCAGCAAAAAGGGAGCTGAAGACGAACATGAATACAAATGCTACTACGAAAGGTTGGGAAATAGATCGGTTCATCGTGTTCTGAAGTTTCAGAATATGCAGGAGAATGACGCCGGAAAAAGCTCAATAGTTTCACTCTCTATAATAATTCTTCAGAAAATTAAGCCCTCATTTTGAAGTATTTACCAACAATCTGCTTAAGCTTCTGCAGATTAATCGGCTTCGAAATGTAATCCGCCATCCCAGCAGCTAAACACTTTTCTCTGTCACCCTTCATGGCGTGAGCGGTCAGAGCGATGACCGGCGCATCCGGATTTTGCAGAGGAAATTCGCCGCTCTTGATCATTCGCGTCGCTTCAAAACCATCTATTTCAGGCATCTGCAAATCCATGAAAATGATGTCAATATGCTGATCGCTCATCAGACGAATCGCCATTTGAGGATCACGGGCAGTGAGGACGATCAGTCCAATTTTTTCAAGGAGACGCGCAGCTACAATTAAATTTGTGGAGCTGTCATCCACTACCAAAGCCCTGCAATCTTTCGATTCGACTTTGCGCATTTTCTCTGCCGCCTCGCAATCTGTCGAGATTTCATGAGGTTTAGGTTTAGGTATCACAAGATTGAAAATGAATAAGGATCCGGTACCCTCCTCAGATTCGACGCTCATTTCACCACCCATCATTCTCACC
>JAKSBQ010000411.1 GCA_022361075.1 Opitutales bacterium
GGTGGACCGAAAGACCTGGTGTTCCAACTCAATGCACAAAACCTCTTACAGGATATCGAATACCGGGTACTACGTGGAGATCCTGACGGACAGCTTTGGCGTGCGAAATACCACCCACCCCGTCGCTACATGGTCACGATTCGAATGAATTTCTAGTGGAAATGCATCTAAAGTAGATCAACTAAGTAACAAAGGCCGGGTAACCATAGGGGGATGGTGTCTCGGCCTTTTTCTTTATTAATGATTCCAAAATGCTCATGAAAAAATTAAAAGCCTTCCTGCTTCTTCTACCCCTGAGTTGGGCTTCCTTGCTTGCTCAACAACTTGGGGCTAACTTCAATCACAATCCCGAAATCATCGACTTCGATCTTCTGGAAATCGCCGAAGTCGAGTGGGTGAGGGCGACCCCCAGGATCATCGACTATTTGAACGGAAAACTTCAGTTGGAGGACGATCCCGGTTTGGCCAAAATCGTGGAGGCAGGTGAAAGGGGATACCAAGTTGCTTTTGGTTTTCGGTGGGATTTTAAAATGCACAAGATGCGAATACCTACTCCGGGTAGCGCCGAGGAGAAGGCACTTTTTGATCTCGAATATCGTATTTTGGAAATCGTAGGTCCACACGTCGATCTGTTTAAGCTTGGCAACGAACCCAACCTCGAGACGCATCGTGAAGACCAACAACCTGATGAAAGTGGAGTCATACCTCTCGTGCGATTTACGGAACGCCAATTGACTCACGTTGTGGAGAAGTATTATGCGAATCATCCAGAACTGAAACGTCCGGATGTCTATGTGGGGTCCTTTCCTCGTTTGTTCATGGAGGAAGAGCAAAAAAATCCTGGCGTGATCGGTATGATGGAGCTGGTGGAGAACGATTCTCGCATCGCTGGCCTCGCGATTCATTTGCACATCAGTCGAATGAGCCAGATCGAGGATTCCTTTGAGTTCGCCCGCAAATATGTGACTGAGAAGCCGTTCATCATCCCTGAGTTTTCACTTCATCGGCTTTATTTGGAAAAAATCGAGGAACCTATCGCGATTAACAAAGCTGGGAGAGACTTTTTAAAGAAATACGGCCACCCAGGGTGGTGGAAAATGTATGATTGGTACACCCACGCGAACTCAAATCGCGTGCTTCCACAGGAACTTGCGGATCTCTTTTCCACGCGTAACTGGTATCCAGACCATTACCTACGAAGCTATTTTGAGGCTTATAAGAAGTATGGTGTCTTCCTTGCGACCTATCCATTGCTCCAGCAGTCGTGTCCGCGAATCATGACACCGGATTCACCGTGTTGGTTCCTCAACCCGATTCTGATGCAAATTACGCTTGAGAAACAACCCGACGGTACACCGGGACGTAATCCGTTAGTATTTGAGGATTACATCTCGATCTAGCGAGGTTAGCGCTCAATTCGCCTTCGGTTTGCTCCAGAGGTAGAGTTGCAGGGGCACACTGAAGGCCATGCTCCCGATGATCGACATGGCGATGAAGAAGATCCAACCCGGATTCTTCAGTCCGAGTTTTGCCATCAAAAATGCGAAGAAGAACATCAATAGAAACGCTTCCGCAATAAAAACAAGCGCCAGACCGTTGCTCATGGCTGCGTTATAGGTGGCTTTGTCTATGATTGAGAAGTATAGGAAGCTGCCATTGACTCCTAGAAATCCAAGAATGGCTAGGATGAGCAGTAGTGGGCGGATACTTTGTAGTTTTTCTAAGTTCATGAGCTTTGATTAGTGTTGTGTGTGAAATTTACTATGAATTGCCTGACCATGCTGGGAATCTAGCCACGGTTTCAGAGGCAATTTGTTTGGCACGAGTGGAATCAAGTCCACGGCGTTTCACAAAGTCCTTCGTGTAGAAGTTGA
>JAKSBQ010000080.1 GCA_022361075.1 Opitutales bacterium
CGAACAAAACATAATCGTCATCCGATCATGATTGAAAACGTGAGCAGCTGATTCGTTTCCACTACCCGTTAAGTTCAGCCAAGCCACCTGTGTCGGACTCAACACTCGGAAAGAATCCAAACCCTTTGGGGATACATTTATCGTTCCGAATCGATCCGCAGTCCCTACGAAGAACATTTTTTGCTCTTCAATAAACGCACGATGGCTTTCAGAGATCGAATCAAATCGCTTACCCATGCTTGGAATTTTAGCCGCAGTATGCGTGATTACAAATTGCTCGCTCGGAAATTAAAACTCCAACTCAAACCCGGTCTGAAACTGGGTTGGTGAGCCCATACGAACGTCAAAAACGGTCTCATTAACCTTTCTAGCCTTAAAGTCTTCAATGAAATGACTTTGAGCACCCGCATAAATCGAAGTTTTCTGATTCATGCGATAGACTAGATTAAGCTCCGCATACGCACCCAGTAACCATTCTCCCTCGTTAATTGTAGAAGTGACTTGGTAGACAGATGATAATGTTGATGAAATCAACGATTGGTCTACTTCAAACTCGAATGACACATAAGATGCAGACAATCCAAGGCCTAAGTGGATCAAAAGTTTCTCAGTCAAATAATATTCAAAATAGGTTCCAACCCGAAAGGTTCCCATTCCACCGTTGAGTGTGTAAATGCCTTCCACTTCAGAATCTACCAATGAAACTGTTCCATCGGCCAATACCTGAGTGACCCGCTCTTCTGTATTAGGATCGAACAAAATGTCGTCCAACAGTATATAAGGGCCGCCCAGAGGACTTCCGTTATAAACACCTGAATCCTGATACGGGATTCCCGGTCCGTTTAATGGCACTGTAACAGTTTGCCGATATAATTCGCCGCTAATCGTGGTTTCATAATCTGCGTTTAAGGGGGTAAAACCACCAGCAACTGTAAAACCCATACTGAGCTTGTTACTCAAACGCCAGACATCGTAGTGAGAACCCAATTCCCATCCGACGGAAAAATCAAGATTACTTTTGTAATCTTCACCATCTCCACCTGCTCGAAATCGTGACATCGTAACTGTTTCTACATTGCCATCTGCCCCTTCGGTAGCATTTGCAAACTGAAACTGGAACTGAGTGGTAAAATCGCCATCGGGATACGGAACATGAAGGAAATCGCCATCGTTAAAAGGATAGGTTACGTTTTCGTTTTCAATATAAGGCATTACACCCAAATTATTGAAAGATACATCAACTCCAGCTAAAACTTTGACTCCTGCAAAAGCTTTTTGCTTCCGTCCTTCTTGAGCAAGAATCCAAGAACTTCGGTATTCAAACTGGGACCACAATTGGCTAACTGTTAAGCCTGTGAGTAATAAAATTGAAAGAATTCGATACATACTTCGATTCATTAGAGTTCTCTAGTTTTGAATTACTCGATAAAGACGGAAAGACTCCTCTGATGGATGACTCCGAGTCTGAGGTGGCCCACGGTCTAGCCAATAAAGCCTTGAAGCGCCTCCAGTTGAAATGGAAGTGGGTTGAACAACTTTCCACTCTTCTCCTGCGTCAAGATACTGAATTTGTAGAGAATTTGATCCCCCGGTAGTGATCATCAAGAGCATGGAACCATCCGGTTGTGGTTCAAAGTTGCTGATTTGAAGGACATTTCCAGTATTTCCAGCTAACACCTGAGTTGCATCAGTCGTGAGATACAATTTGAAGCGATGCGGATTAATTGCCGGGTCAATCCGGTCAAGCGGAATTCGGAAAAATGCTCGAGATGCTAAATCTACAGTCCAATCCGACGGTTCATTAATATCGTAGCCATCGTCTACGATTGCTTCAAAATCGTTCAATCGAGGGAGATTGAGCGGCTTCAAAATAAACTGAGCGAATTCTACAACATCAGCATTTGCATCAATAAAGGTGCTATCGTTTTCCGGCTCCACACCCTCTGACAAGGTGATTAGGTCGATTCCAGAGGCATACCTAAGCTGAAACGGTGAGTCCACAACTAACTGATAAGATTCGCCGTCCTGTGGATTAATAGGATTCGATATTACAGGATCGTTGGTCTCACTGTCACGGTTCGCTCCATCGTAATTACTTGTGCGGAAGGTCGCTTTCAAGCTGTTGTAACCCGCAAAATCAGCCGAATTGAATGTCGTTGTGGGAGTGAGCAAATAATGCAACTCGATTAAACCCGTTCGATCATCAAATTTTGGAAAACCTCCTACAAATTGAGACGAATCCGGCGAGGTGCCAGTAAACAAGTGAGTGACATCAATATCCGGTTTTTCCTGAATAGTCAGAGTATAGTCTGAAATCCCGAGATTCACCTTACTGTCTGATGTGTTAAGATTCGTAATTCTGAATTGAACCGTCTCATCTGGCTCCACATCAGCTGCTGGGCTTTCACCTAAAACGATTGGAGTTTCGTCATCATCATTCAACAACACAGTGATCACGCCATTACGAAAACCACCCCTCATCGTGACTCGTTGTTTTTCATCAACCTTAGTCAAAGAAGATTGGGAAATTAAATAATCCCAATCCTGATCTTCCAAACTACTATCAAAAATGGTTGCTGTGGTTCCGCTTGATACAATTTCGAGATCAAATTCGACGTCGTTCGCTGAAATGGAAGACAAATAATATGGTATTTGAACTGACTGTTGACCTTCAGCAACGAGTGAACCAGCTGAATCTACAAAAATCACGTTTTCCACATCGTCATTTTCAGATGCTTCTTCATCATCACGCGAGAAGATCGCTCCAAAATTCAAAGTGATCGGATCGTTGTCCTTGATAAGGAATGAAATACTGTTTTCTGGATCAAGTAGGACATCCCCTCCATCCTGGTAAGCAGGATTTCCCAGGGTCACGGTGACAATTTCATCTTCCTCCACAGCATCATCGTTGTTCACTGCAATGCTGTATGTAAAAGTAGATTGTCCAGCTGTGATTTCGATCGGACCATCTTCGGAATCATAATCGTCGTTGTCCCCGTCTCCTCTCACAGCACCACCTGAAAAGCTAATCGGAATCTCAATCTCATCGCCGGCACTAGATAAATTTCCTTCAGGATCCACTAAATTGATTGTAAGCCTTCCGATCTCGTATTCCTCAATTTCATAAGGCTGAACCTCATCGTCGAAGGGCTCGAAATCGATTTCAACCGTTAACGGATCATTGTCGATAATTGTGGCTGTGTAGGGTGTTCCATCTACGTCTACGACAGTCCCACTTTCATCCAGAGAGGCGGAAGTCAATCTGACTTCGAGTGTTTCTCTATCTGCCCCTCCGTCATTCCGATCGGTTACGGAATCATTTTTAACATCGATTGTGATTTGCCCTAAAGTGCTTCCGGCCAAAATCGTGATTGGACTCTCGCTTGTCGCCGTTCCGTCATGATTCGCCTCGTAATCCGCGTCGTTTGCAGTCACAGGGGTGATCGAAAAACTCACATTAAGATCTTCTTCTAGAGGAGCATTCAAACGAACAGGTATCACAATATTAGCGTTCTCGTAGAAATCTTCCTCTTGAGTATCGAAATGCACAAGAGTGGGATCGTTATCGATAATCCTTATCGTGTGCAGGTTGCGTTCCCCTATTTGAGCTTCGACCAATCCATCCTGAACCAGTTCTAGGATGAGGAGCTCGTCGTCCTCTTCGATTAGATCGTTTACAATGTTGATTCGGATGGTCTTGACCGTTTCCCCCGGGGCAAAAACCATGGGACTTTCGTTGAAGAAATTATTATCAGCGTTATCCTCGGGAATCTCATAATCTGACTCGTTTTGAGCAGTTGAAGCCCCATTTACAACATAAGGAACAGAAATCTCTAAAGCTGAAGCTTCACTCAAGCTCACGATTACAATGATCGATCCAGACTCATCCACCGTCTGCCCAGATTCCTCAAAGTTTACTTCAATCTGCGCGGTCAAAAAACTGACCAGCAAGAAGCTCAAACTTCCCAAGAACATATGTTTTAGTCCAAATTTCATGTAAATTCTAAATAGATAATTTTGGGAGACCCCAGGACTTCATTAATTACAAAGAATACCAAGTTTCAGATGAAAAATCGTAGAACCAGATCTGCTCATCAATCAGTTGGAAATAAATAACTGCAGCATCACTTTCGCGAATGTAATACGGACTTGTCTCGGCATTAGTCAGCAACCAACCTAAACGTTCATCTGGAATAAAGATTTTGATCTGAGTGGGATCGTTTTGATCGGGTAAGTAAAACCAGCCCAGGTTTTCCCCATAGTGCCAGAGATCTTCAGGTTTGACGGTGACCGTAGTATTTAAGTCAGGTGACCAAAAACTATTATCACCCGTTGAAATACTCATTGGCTGAAGGATACTACTGATCACGTCGGCCCCAAGATCGGACAGATCAGGAATGCCATCTCCGTCAGAGTCATTATTGTCTACAACTCGAATAAATGCGTATTTTGACTCCCATTGATCCGGGTCTAACTCGTCAGTTCGGGTCAAAAGTCCTTCGTAAATGTTGTTTTCTCTCTCCAACAGTAGATTACTGAAAACATATTCGATAGTAGAGCCGGCACCATCTGCGACCCAGGTGTCGACCAAGACATTGTCAGTCGAAATGACAGTAGACTCCGTCTCAGTATTCAAAACCAATGGAGCTCCATCTTTATTGCCTTGGAGAGAAATCGAAAATTCACGCACTCTTTTTAAATTCGTGTAAGTTCCAGTGCCAGCCATCCCAGCAATTGTATTGTTGAGACTCTCTCCCGTTTTATTCCAACCACCAGATCTCCTGATAAAACCCACAGCACCTGAACGAGCGAGATTCTGATCTTCAGACGGAGCCACAATCAGAAGCCTCCCCTTATCAATCTCAGTCTGGTTTTGTGCCTCAATTCCTACATAGTTACACGAATAGACATTGGTATCGTCATCTTCGAGATCTTCTGTATCGTTATCGTCCAATTCAGCGAATACCAGATTCCTGATAACGGCATATTCTCCTGCATTCGATGCATTAAATGCCGAATCCGAAAAAGAAGCGGCTAACAATCTGTAGTCTGGATTAATCTGGGGTCCCTCACTTACGGGATCAAACCCAATAGTTTCGAGTGAAATAGTGGCACCACTCAGTGACAACGCACTTGCAATTAGGGCTACGAGGGGTGTGGGAAATTTCATTTCAGATAAAGGAATCAATCGATGCATCTTCAAAATTTTTCAAAACGTAAGTGCCGGATTCACGATGCGCAAGTTACAAATGCCGCACATCGCAATTCTTTAAAATCTTGGCGGCAACTTAGTTCATTGGATTCATACAGATGAGGAAAGTTCAACGTAAAATCGACTTCCTTTCCCTAATTCGCTTTCACACCACACCTTACCACCCAATATTTCGGTTAGTTTTTTCACAATTGAGAGCCCCAGGCCCACCGTGGGTTCGCCACCTGTAGGTTTCGCGCTTAACCGAGAATACTTCTGAAAAAGCTTCTTTTGCTCGTCTTCTGAAATACCAGGCCCCTGATCTTCGACACAGATCCTTAACACTTCTTTTTCTGTTTGAATATACACCGTTATGATTCCACCGACAGGCGAGAACTTCAGGGCATTGCTGATCAGATTTTCAAAAATCTGACGGCAAATGAACCGATCTGAACTTAAAATGCTGGAATAATGATCAAAATCGGTTCGAATCGATTGTTTCTTTTCCTTCAATCTAAACCGTTGGCCATCGATTATGTTTTCAATCAACTCCTTAACGTCCACAGCCTCTATTTTTGGAGCAACCTCACCCACCTCGATACGATTTAGGTCCAGTAAGTTGGTGATGATCTCCCGCATTTGAAGGGAAGATTCGACCGATGAATCCAGTAGATCTTTCAACTGGTTTTCATCGTAATCTTTCCATCCCTCGATCAGAAGATCTCCAATGCCGATCAAATTCATCAGCGGATTTTTCAAGTCGTGTGCAACAATCCCTAATATCTCATCTTTTTCTTTGAGAAGTTTTTTCAGCTTTTCGTGATTATCAGCAATTTCCTGTTTTTGTTCGAGAATTTGGCGATTGACCTTACCAATATCGCGATATCGTTTGTAGATAACCACCCCAAGTAAGGAGGTTAAAATAAAAGCAAGGATCACGAAGTTTCTTTGATACGCTTTTACCTGATTTTGTTTTCGTGAAACCAACAACTCATGCTCACTTCGCTGAGCTCTCAGCTCTTGCTGAATCAATTTAATCTCCGAGATTTCTTTTTCTTTATTCAGCAACTCGATCTCTCGAGCCATTTCTTCCATTTCAAACTGGAGGTCATACAAAATCCGCTGTGCCTTAACTTTCCTATCAAACACGGCTCTCTCTAAAGTCATAAGACCTGACTGATAAAAATAGGTATTCTCAAAATCTCCCTGCTCTTTATAGAAATCGATAAGAGCTCTGTAAGCAGCAACCTCTTCGACATTCAGATTGTTCCTCTTGGCTATCTCGAGCGCTTTATGAAAGCTTTTCTTCGCCTCCTCAGAGCGGTTTAGTTGTTCAAGCACTTCAGCTTCATAACGATAGGTCCGGCTCACCAAATACTTCCGATGGAGCAGTTCTCCACGTTCGAACACCTCTTTTGCATATTCAAGTGATTTTTCCGGATTTCCTCTCGCGCGTTCCATGCCTGCAAGCACGCTTAAGGTCAGTGCATAGAAGTGATGCATCTCCTTTTTTTCAAAATAACGCTTTCCCTTGAGCAAACGTTCTTCAGCCTCTTCATACTCCCTCAGTCGAATGATGGAGGAGCAGTAATTGATTTCCAAAGGCCAATAGAGATCATCATCCTTACCGACCAACTCCAACGCATCCGCAACATAGATCTCCGCTTTTTTCCATTCCCGAAGTTGCATGTAACAGATGGAAAGATTGTTAAACATCAGAGCCTTGTCACGATCAAGTCCCAGTTGATCGCAAAGCTCGATTCCTCGAAGGTAATAACTAATCGATTTTTCATAATTCTGACTGCGCAACAAGGTGTCACCTAGAGTTTTTAAAGACATTAGTTCAACCTCAACTTTTTCTTGTTGCTCGGCCAGAAAACGTGCCCTCCCCCCCCACTCCAGGGCTTCATCATCATTTAACAACAGAGATTGAGCCTGAGCGTACAGTGCACACGCATAACTATCAGTCTTTAAATTTTGGTATCCCTCAAGCCAATTGGTAGCCTCTTCCAGCATACCATCGGTTTTCCAATGATCCTTGATGTATGCGTAATAATCCGCCAAATCAATTAACACAGCAACCCTGGCTAAACCTTCTGTTTCATCCAAAAGTGCTAAAGCTTCACTTTCATTGAAGTCTTTTTTGGGAAAAGCCAAAAGTCCGGCAGCGCAGGTCAGATATAAAATCAGAACTGCGATAAAATGAGGGTTCCTGATGCTTGGAGCGTTCAAATACCTATTCTAGTTGGATTTCAAACTCCACGTGAGTCACTTCAAGAACGATTATCCATCCACTGACAACCTATCTTTCGGCAACAACTAAGAGAGATCGCTTCACATGCGGCAGGATTCCACATTTGTCAACAGTCCTACAGTTTTTTACAATATGGCTAATTCTGAACATCGTATTCTGTAATAGTTAAGCACCTGTTACGGAAGCCAAGGATATCTCTCAAACGCCGGTTTTCGCTTCTCGAGAAACGATCTTTTACCCTCGCTCCCTTCTTCCGTGAGATAATAGAGCAATGTCGCGTTACCCGAAAGCTCCTGGATTCCACTCTGCCCATCGAGCTCCGCGTTAAACGCTGACTTCAAACAACGAATCGCCAAAGGGCTTTTCTCCATTACAGATCGAGCCCACTCGACACCCTCACCTTCAAGTTCCTCGACAGGAACAACGTGGTTAACCAAACCCATATCCAATGCCTGAGCAGCATCATATTGACGACAGGTATACCAGATCTCTCTCGCCTTCTTTTGGCCGACAATTCTTGCCAGATAGCTCGCACCAAATCCACCATCGAAGCTTCCCACTAGCGGACCCGTCTGTCCAAATACCGCATTATCCGCAGCAATACTCATATCACAAATCACATGCAGCACATGCCCTCCACCAATCGCATAACCGGATACGAGTGCGATCACCACCTTTGGAATCGAACGAATGATTTTTTGAAGATCCAAAACGTTCAACCTCGGAACACCTCCTTCATCCACGTATCCAGCTTCACCCCGAATACTCTGATCCCCACCGGAACAAAAAGCGTATTTCCCGTCAGTGTGCGGCCCTGCTCCTGTCAACAATATCGCACCGACTTTTTCATCTTCCCTGGCGATATTAAATGCATCAATCATCTCAAAAACAGTCTTGGGCCGGAACGCGTTGCGCTTATGAGGACGATTGATCGTTATTTTAACGATCCCTTCACCATCGAGTTGTTCAAATAGGATGTCTTCGTAGGTCTTAATCGAATTCCATTTCATAATCTTAAATCAGGACAAAAGCTCTGCTACCTTCTTTCTCAACGCAACTCTAATACCGTAACTTTCTTTTCTGCAAAACTTCAAGTGGATGCATATAGATTTGACTGACTCCCCATCAATCCCACTCTCGAACACCCTCCTTAAATCCTCCCATGTTTTGGGTTGTACGTAATTCACTCCAAACGCCTCGCAATGCTTTGCAACATCGACAACCTGAGGAGTGGCAAAATACTCTTCAAACGGAGGGTCCTGCTTTGCGATTTCCAGATGCTCAAAAATCCCTCCTCCATCGTTATCGAGCACCAAAAAAATCAAACAGGAGTTTTCGTTTAACTGAGAAGTCAAAAATGATGCACTCAGGTCATGGCAAAATGCAAGATCGCCAATCAAACAAACTGCCAAACCACCTTTTCTCTCGGACACTCCAAAAGCGGTCGAAAGGTTACCATCGATTCCGTTTGCTCCCCGGTTACTAATGATTTGATCAACATTCGGGGAGCCTTTCCAGTGCATCTCCATGTCACGAACAATCATACTGCTTGAAACAAATAGGCTACAGTCAGCAGACATCAACTGATCAAACCTTCGACAAAGATGAACTTCACTTTCAATAGCGCCCTGCAGCTGT
Organism: Opitutales bacterium; assembly: GCA_022361075.1. GTDB lineage: Bacteria > Verrucomicrobiota > Verrucomicrobiia > Opitutales > JAFGAQ01 > JAKSBQ01. The sequence goes on from JAKSBQ010000080.1 coordinate 9,084, forward strand.
GGTGTGATCTCTCGATCCAGTAGCTCTTCGATTTTTTCTTCTTTTTCGCGCCAAACTTTATAAAAATCGGTCGCGGATTCGGAATCGAAAGCTCCCGCTTGCTCCTCGAGTTCCTCAAGGCTCTCATATTCGGCCACCAAATGTGAAAAGGTAGGGTCTCTTTTATCGCCACCCTTTGCAACCACACAACGATCCACCTTCCATTCTTCCAAAGCAGACCTTAGCGTGGTGCTCGCTGGGAGATCTCCTATTTGAATCACAAGATCCGGCTTGAGTTCAGCACGACATTTTTCAGAACCCAAAATCCAGTGATAATTGCTGACCAGGCATTCGAATCTGTGCTCGATATTACGCAACGGATTTAAGGCATCTACCAAAACTGTTGCCCCAAATTTCTCCGCAAAAGCCAAAACCTTTATTGCCTTGATCTTTTTCTCGTAGCTGGGCCCCGCTACGATTAAAATCTTCTGATAGCTCGAAAGTATGAGCGTCTTGAGTTCTTCATGTGGATCGGTCTCTTGCGGCACCATTTTATCTGAAGGAGCCCAATCTTTAAAAACCTCCTCTATAAAAGTCGTCCGTTCCTGTGCCTTCATCGACGGAGTCAGAGGTAAATCAAATGGGAAATTCAGGTGAACCACACCGTTCATCGGAATCCTACACTCTTCGACCCCTTCCCTCACTATTTTCTGCAGTCCGTGAAAATAGCCAAGATCCGGAGCAGGTTCCTCCATCTGCCACTCCCAGTTTATAAAATTCTCAAAGATGCCTTGCTGTTCAATCGTTTGCCCTGCATGACAATTCTGTAGTCGTTCTGGTCTGTCCGCGGTCATCACAAGTAGGGGCACATGGCTGTAGCGCGCCTCCACAATGGCTGGAAGATAATTCGCAACAGCAGAACCTGAAGTACAGACCAGCCCGATAACTTCATCGCTCTGCTTCGCCATACCTAGTGCAAAAAATGCGGCCGAACGTTCATCTAAAACGACATAATTCTTGAAACCACCGTGAGAGGCAAAGGCGCAGGTGAGCGGTGTAGACCTCGATCCTGGTGAAATTACAACCCGTTTGACTCCCATCCGAATCAACGTTTCGGCCACCACAAGGCCCGTCATTTCATTCACAGGGTAGTCAAAATTCTTCATCAGAGGAGCTACAAATCGACAAAACTCGAGAGCATACCAATAAGCTTGAGTTCAGTTTCCTGCAATTCTTTTTCAACTTGTGACTCGCCAACAATCCCTGCTCCCGAATACAAGACAGCCTCGTTACCCGAAACTTTTGCGCAACGAATATTTACGATCATTTCTCCATTCCCTTCGCAGTCAAACCAACCTGTTAGCCCGGCATACGGGCCTCGCTCCCTTTTTTCGATTTCAGCGATTCTCTCTAAAGCTTGCTTTTTGGGAAAACCGCCGAGTGCGGGGGTCGGATGAAGTCTTTCGGCAACATCCAAAATATGCATTCCCTGCTTCAATTTTCCTTCCAGAGGAACTCTCAAATGCTGGATATTGGAAAGACGCATGATCTCAGGAACAGACGCAAAATCCACATTCAACCCCAACTGCTGCAGCTCCTGCTGAAGGTAATCCAACACATAACTGTTCTCTGCACGGTCTTTTTCGCTCGCCAGGAGTTGTTTGGAGAAATGAGCATCTTTTCGGGCATTGTCTCCACGCTCTATTGAGCCCGCCAAAGCCTCAGTTTCGAAAACTCCATCCTTCACCGCTATCAATCGCTCCGGGCTTGCTCCTGTCAGAGTTGCGCCTTTTGCGTTCTGTACCGAAAACGCACAACACTCCGGATATTTTCGCCTCAGCTCACTCAATGCCTCAAGGGGTTGGAACCCCTCTTCCGATCTGAGAAGCAAATCTCTTGAAACCACAATTTTTTCAGCTTCTCCAGATCGTATTGATTCCAGTGCACTTCTTACTGCATTTTTGAATCCCGATTCCGAATCGAGCTGGTTCAAGATCTCTGTCGACTCCAGAGGAGACTTGGATCCAGCCTCCTCCACCTGATCTGAATCAAAATCAAAAGACTGAAAACGCTCGTGAGCCCGCCAAATCGGTTCGATGAGCTTCGAGATTTCAGTTTCTATGCCAACAACTAGATTTGCAGTCGCACTAAAGGAGTTGCCCTTCATTCCTACTTGCCATCTTGGCAACATTGCAAAAACTGGTGGAAGAAAATCTTCGTTTTCCAAAACCTCCTCAAACGAAAAGCTCGTAAAAAAATGCGGACCACTCCAAGAGTTTTTCGTGTTACCGATCACCACACAATGCTCCAGCCATTCGTCAGCGAATTTCCTCAAATCCGAAAATCGATTCGTACCACGGCTTTCAAACTTCAACACCGGCTCAGCTGCTGAAACTGCCGTATGTTTTGAACGCTTTTCAAAATAATAATGCTCCTGCGAGGTGTCGTTCACCGTCTGCAGCACCGCAAGCGGATCAAGAAAATCCGTCTCGAGAGAAATACTCGCGAGGATCGCATGATCTTGCTCAACCGCTTTCCCCTGGCAGTATTGAAGAAATTGAAAGAGACCCTCTTTACGAGGGCCACCAAAATCCTGAAGCGAAATGGTCTCCATTAACTCTTTTCGGGCCGCGGAAACAAAATCACTTTTTCTCCAACTGGCAAACCAGTCAGCTTAAACTCCCACACGGGTCGATTCAGAATCTGCTCATTTCTCAGTTCCACGGGAACGCCCAAGTGTTCCTGAAGTTTTCCAATCGATGAAGGAATTACTGGATTCAACAATGGCGAAACCAACCGCAACGCCTCGGCCATGTGAGCAAGCGTCGTTTTCAACAAATCCTGATCCTCAGCGGATTCGGACTTCGCAAGCTTCCATGGTGCACGTGTCTCCGCGTATTTATTGATCGATTTCACAAAATCCATCACGCTCTCAAGTCCAACACTAAATTCAAGATCGTCGAAGTTCGCCACGGCCTGTTTTGCCGCCGTTTCAAACTCCTTTACGAGTTGTTTGTCCAGTTCGTCGGCTCCTGCTGGCGCAGGGATTACTCCGTCAGTGTAGCGACCCACCATGTTTAGTACCCGGCTCAGAAGATTCCCGAGGTCATTCGCAAGCTCGCCACTGTAACGGCTCAAAAACCTTTCATGCGAAAATTCAGCATCTTGCCCAACTTTCATCTCACGGGTTACAAAATAACGGAAAGAGTCCTTTCCGAAATCTTTCACGTAATCCAATGGGTTGATTACATTACCCACACTCTTGGATACCTTTGCGCCGGAGCTCGTCCAAAATCCGTGCACCAAGATGTGCTTCGGTAACGGAATATCACAGGCTTTCAACATGATTAGCCAATAAATCGCGTGAGCCGGAACCAAAATATCCTTTCCGATCACATGATAATCCACTGGCCAGAACTCCTCAAAACCATCCTCACCAAAACCAACTGCTGAGATATAGTTGATCAAAGCGTCAAACCAGACGTAAGTCACGTAATTCACATCAAACGGTAGTGGAATCCCCCACTCCAGTCGCTCTTTCGGGCGAGAGATACTGAGATCGTTCAGATCCTCCTTCAGAAACTCCATCACCTGCTTCTGGCGGAACGAAGGCACGATGAAATCAGGGTTATCTTCAAGAAACTGGATCAACCATGGTTGGTATTTTTTAAGTTTAAAGAAGTAATTTTGCTCGGTGATCTCCACCACTTCACCAAAGTCCGCCGGCCACTCTCCGTCTACACGATCCTTTTCCTGGAGAAACTGCTCCGCACGCTGGCTGTAGAATCCAGTGTATTCATCGAGGTAGATTTCACCTTCGTCAAAAAGCTTCTGAAGCAACTGCCTCACCACCTTTTTGTGGCGCTCTTCGGTCGTGCGAATATAGTCGTCATTTGAGATCTCAAGATCCTCGCAAAGCTTTTTATATTTCTCTGCCATCTGATCACAAAACGTCTGTGGTGCGACGCCATTGGCAATCGCAGACTTTTGCACCTTTTGACCATGCTCATCAAGTCCTGTAAGAAAATGAACTTCATCCCCACGTGCACGGCGATATCTCGCCATCACGTCAGACAAAACCTTTTCGTAGGCATGGCCGATGTGGGGAGCCCCGTTCGCATAGTCAATTGCAGTAGTTAGATAAAACCGCTTCATCCCAAAGAACATAAAGCACTCCTCAAACTGCTTTAAAGCACAATTCGCAAAACTTCCTAAATAAACTCAAAGATTTTGCATAGTTCTTCAAAAACTCACGTAATGCTCCCTTCATGAAAACGTTTCTTTTCCTGAGCACCGCCTTTTATTTGACCTGTCTATTCTCCGAGGAAGTACCAATCATCGAGTTGGATCCGATGGTCATTCGACCTGATCGTTTGGGAAACGCATTGTTTGAAAACATTGAAGAACCATCCACCGCCGTCTTCGATTTTCAACCGTCGGTCTGGCTTAATCAAATCGCAGGTCTTTCGGGAAGAAACGAACTGATTGTCCGCGGTGCAGAACCAAATTTCACAAAAATCTACGTTGAGGGGATCGAAGTGAACGACCCCACGGACCCAACTGGCAACGGTTTCGAGTTCACGCGTTTCGGCAACGGTTTAGTGGGCGCCGTCACTCTCCTCACTGGTCCCTACTCCGCACAACACGGATCTGATGCGATGGGAGGAACCCTTTCCCTGACGTTCGATTCATCCTCAAATTTGCATTCTAATTTCCGGAGCGACTATCAACTGGGCAACGGCGGTTATGAATCCAGAACCATCAAAGCCGGGATTCCGCATAAGAATCTTTCCTTCAGTGCCGGCTGGAATGATCAAATAGAAAACGAACTCTACCCCGACACATCATTCGAATCAGAAACTTACTTTGTTAAGGTGTCCGTTGATACTGCTCGGATTGGTGACTTCACTTGGTCAGCTTGGGAAAACCACACAGAGAAAATCGCTTTACCGGACGATAGTGGCGGGCCGCTTTACGCAGTTTTGAAGGAAATGGACCGAAAGGAATTCGATTCCATGGGGATTAGCTTGATCCATCGCAAATCTTTCGGAGCGAAACTCTATTTGGAGAGCAAACTCGCCTATTACCTCAGCGAAAGTGACCTAGACTCCGCAGCCATCGCACCCGGACCGCGGAGCCCTTTTGGTGTGCCCGCCAACAACTTCGACAATAAATACAAAAAACGCCAAATCGAGTCCTTCATTCGGCACTCTTTCGCGTCCGCAAACGGGCTCGATGTTGTGCTCGGTTTCTCGCACACCAAAGAAACTGGAGAAAGCAAAGGAGTCATTTACTTCCCCTTCGGGAACATACCCAGCAACTACGAAGAGGAACGAAGCACGAGCTCAGGATTTTTTGAAACCGAAGTCGCTTTTGAAAAACACTCCATCCAATTTGCTCAAAGAGTGGACAAAGCAAGTGGTTTTAGTGCGCAGTGGACACCCTCCATTCAATGGTCTTTCAACCCTAACCATGCAGGTTATTCACTCAAAGCACGTTACAGCGAAGGATTCAAAGTTCCGGGCATGTTCGCACTGTTTAATCCGATCGTTGGCAACCCCGAACTACTTCCCGAAAAAGTCCGATCCTGGGAGTTAAATTGGTCCGATCAATTCCTCGACGACGCTTTGGAATTCCGAGCCAATCTGTTTTACCAAAAGTATCGAAACCTCATCGACATGTCCGAAACTGAACAACGCCTCATCAACCTCAGTAAAGTGAATTCCAAAGGCCTCGAAGTGATTGCTGCCGGTAAACTTGCTGAAAACCTCGTTTTGGAAACAAGTTTCACGCATCTGGATATTGAAACAGGTGAAGAAGGGGAAGTGCTCCGCAATCGTCCCGAAAACATTTGGAATTCGCGGCTTACTTACCACTCAACCGAAGGCTACAGGATCTATCTGCAATACAATTACACAGGAAGCAGATGGGATTCGAGCATCCCGACCGGCAATCGGCAGATGGACTCCTACGCGAACCTAAACTTCGGCTTTGATTTCTCGTTCAGGGAGCAGTTTCACTTCAAACTGCTTCTCTCCAACATCCTAAACGACAAAGACGAGAGACATATTGGTTATGCCGATCCAGGAATGGGCTATCGCATTTCTGGTTCCGTTTCCTTCTAACACCTGTTTTTGGCCCGAAAAGACGAAACTCGCAATTCGATCCCTCTTAATTCCTCCCCAAAAAGCAAAGATTACCATGAAATCTGGCTAATCCTTAAATCCGCGGTTAAAAAACTCTCGCAAACTCAGCCATTGAATGGCGATCATGTCTTTACCATGAAGACCATCCGCTTCCTGCCCCATTTTCTAGTTATTTTGCTAGTTGCTTGTACCCCCAAGCCCGAAGCACCCTCTGAAACTGAGTCCCAAACAGATACATCGCCTCCTGTGGTCGAATCCAAAATCAAAAAAGGTTTTCTCAAGCCCAAACACATTGGTGACCCGGTTGTTGGAAAACCATGGATATCCGACCTTACAATCGCGGATCTCGATCAAGACGGTCTGAAAGACGTCATCATTTGTGATGGAAAAGCCAATGAAGTTCGCTGGATTCGACAAACCGCTCTCAATGTCTACGAAGAACAAGCAATTGGCGATCCGGTCCAGGGTCCGGCACATGTAGAAGTCTGTGACTTTGAAGACGACGGTGATTTAGACCTGCTTGTGGCATCGATGGGAGTCATTTTTCCGAACAACGAAAAAATCGGTGCAGTGGTTATCATGGAACAAACGGAACCCGGGATCTGGGTAAACCACATCGTTCTGGATAAAGTGGCCAGAGTGACCGATGTGAGAGCAGCCGATTTTAACGGCGATGGGCTCAAAGATCTTGCCGTTGCGCAATTTGGCTACGTTCAGGGAGAGGCGCGCTGGATGAAAAACCTGGGGAACTTTGAGTTCGAGAGTGAGATCCTCACTAATCTTTCCGGAGCCATCCACAGCCCGATTGCTGATCTAAACGGCGACGGGCATCTCGACATCACCATTTTAGTTTCGCAAGAGTGGGAGGAAATTCATCTCTACGAGGGCGATGGCACACGTTTTCGCAAAAAAGTAATCTACGGCTCGACGAACGAGGATTACGGCAGTAGCGGAATCAGCCTCTACGATGTGGATCGCGACACCGATCTGGACATTCTGTTCACAAACGGCGACGCATTCGACTACGCTCGCCCCGGTCCTCGCCCATGGCATGGAGTACAATGGCTCGAAAACAAAGGCCGGGGCTTTTTTGAGTTTCATCGTCTCGGAGATTTTCCCGGCGCCTATAGTCCGGTCGCGTGCGACATCGACGGTGACGCTGACATGGATATCCTTGCCGTCAGTGGATTCAACCATTGGGAAAATCCCTCCGCTGTATCGCTCATCTGCTATGAAAACATGGGAAATGAGCGGTTTCTGCCTCGCACACTTGCTCACCACCCCACCCACCTGATCGTGCTCAAGGCAGCCGACATGGACGATGACGGGCAAATCGAGCTGGTGACCGGTTCGTTTCACGCCTATCCACCTTTTGATCATGAGTTCGCAAGGATCACTCTTTGGGACACGCAATAAGAGAAAATGAGGCGCTGTTATTATCTTACAAAAATCCTAAGTGTCTTACTGCTGGTTGGTTTTGGTTCCAATTGCTCGAAATCTTCAAAAATCAACGTCGAAGCACTCAATTTTTCGAAAATCAACCTTGAGGCTCTGTCTCCTACGGTCGCAAAAGCTTGGACTGATTATTACTCAATACTCTCATCTGACCGTAACCTGGAATCACTGGCGCTCACCGCTCAATTTCTACATGCCAACGACCTTTACATTCAGGCTAGCACCGCTTACGAGGAACTAATCATCCAACAGCCTGAGAACGAGAAATGGCACTATCTACTCGCACGCATTCGCCAAGACTATGGCGACACCTCCGGGACCTTAAAGCACTTACAATCGGTCCTCCAGATCGATCCTTCAAATGCATTCGCTCACCTTCGAATAGCGGACGTTCTTTATAAAACTGGCGTGATCGAGGAAGCACTCAAACACTACAAACAAGCTTCTGAAGCCCCATTGACAAGCGCCCATGCACTTCTGGGTATTGCGAGGATTCAAATCGACGAAAACAAGCTGGATCAAGCCATCGATTCGTTAGAAAAGGCAATTAAGATCAATCCAAACCTCTCAACAGCTCACTCCCTTCTCGCATCCACTTACGAGAGTACAGGAGATCTCTCAAGCGCTGAAAAAGCACTTTCACGAGCACAAACAACAGGTCGGTTTCTGGAGCCCGAAGATCCGTGGCTCGACGAACTCAATCAACACTGTTTTGACCTCTACAAACTCCAGGTCACAGCCGACAAATACTTCCTCGCCGGATATCCCGAAAAAGCCATTCAAATTCTCAAACACTCGCTGTCGGTCGCACCCGATGATGCTCAGACAATGAGAGACCTGGCCTTTGCATATTTTGAAATGAATCAGGACGAGGAAGGAATTCCGCTTGTCCGTAAATCCATCTCGATCGAGCCAACTAATCCTGATGGTTACACTGCCCTTATCACCGTTCTGTCGGAGAAGAAGCTTTGGAAGGAAGCGAATCAAGTTGTTCAGGACGCGCTCAAATCCATCCCCAACAACGTCGACATTTTTCAATCTGCAGGAATTGTTTACGAAGGACTCAAAGACTACCCCAATGCAGAGCTCCAGTATCTGAAAGCGCTGCGCGTGGATCCGGACGACCAGAGATCTAACCTTCTCATCGGAAAGTTCTATTTTTCGCAGGAAAAACCTAAAACGGCACTTCCCTACCTCGAAAAATCGCGTGCTCTCAAAGTCACCGACAGCGAGTCACGCATGATCCTCGCAAAGTATTACCTGTCCATCGCGGATCTCCGAAAAGCTGAACCCGTAGTGGAAGAACTGCAAGCGGTTACCCCAACTCCAGCTGATTTTGAACAAGAGGTCATGTTCTTTTTCTTTGTGCAGAGGGGCAACCAAGCGTTGACCGCACAAAACACTTCTGAAGCCGAACGAAACTACATCCAGGCATTAAAAATCGATAAAACCCACATCGGCGCGCGAACCAATTTGATCAAGTGTTACCTCGATTCTGGCAGAAGCAAGAAAGCCGTCGAAACGACAAGGCTCGGTCTGGAAATTGCAAAAAAACGATCAGATATTAAAGCTGAAGAGTATTTTGCAAATCTGCTAAGACAGCTAGAGACATAAAACTCACACGTCTGCCTCAATCATCTCGAACGACATCTGTTCGGTCGCTTTTTCTTCTTCCGTCGCGAAGCGAATACCTACCCCGATCAGCCGCACCGCTTCGTTTCCCCTAAGCCAGGCCTCCCGAATCAGAAGATCGTATCTGGAGGTATCGATTTCATCATGCAGGCACTCTTTCGTCGTCGATTTAAAGTCCGAAAATTTCAACTTCACGAATATCTTCGCAATTGTGCGATCTTTGTGCCTGCTTTGCTGGAAATTATTACGTAGTTCATCAATCATCATGGCAGACTCAGCTAGTGCTTGCTCAATCGCAGTCAGGTCCTCCGGGTAAGTCCGTTCGGTGCTCATCGACTTGCGAACGCGATGCGGCGCCACGGGCCGACTATCAATTCCTCTCGACATGAGGTATAGATTCGATCCGAACTTTCCGAACTTCTGATTCAGTTCTTCTTCAGAAAACTGCTGCAAATCTCCACAGGTATGAATTCCAGCAACCGCAAGGCGTTCCCGGGTCTTTTTACCAACCCCAGAAATTTTACCAACAGACAAGAGTTTCATGAAATCTTCAACGTCGTCAGGCAGCACAGCAAACTGCCCGTTAGGTTTGCGCCAATCACTGGCAATCTTCGCGAGCATCTTATTCGGAGCCACTCCAGCTGAGGCGGTGAGCTCAGTCGTTTCGAAAATCCGCGTCCTAATCTCTTTCGCAATGTCCCACGCGAATCTTTCTTTGTGCTCGCTCACATCGAGATAAGCTTCGTCTAGTGAAAGGGGTTCAATCACATTCGTGTAATCCAGAAAGATCTCGCGAATCCGTTGCGACTCGAAGGTGTATTTCTCGAGATTCACCGGAAGCAGAATTAGATCCGGACACAACTCCAACGCCTTGAATCCCGGCATCCCGGAACGACAACCAAACTTCCTCGCTTCGTAATTACAAGTCGTCAACACTCCCCTGCGCTTGGCCCCACCCACCGCGACTGGCTTCCCTCTAAGCTCCGGTCGATCTCTTAACTCCACAGCCGCATAGAAGCAGTCCATGTCGATGTGGATGATCTTGCGTTGCATGAAAAGGAGCCTAAATCACCTACAAGTGAACACAAGTTCATATTTTAATAAATTCTGCAAATCCTCAGCAAAACTGTTACAACCTTAGCTAATTTATTCGAAGCTGATTTGATTTCGGAACAGCTTCTTCACAAGATGCAGCATGGCAATTTGGTTATTCAAATCCGAACCCTTCAAATTCTCTCTGGAGGATCTCAAAAACTCGCCGGATCAGACCACTACTTGGGACGGCATTCGCAACTACCAGGCGAGAAACCTCATTCGCGACGAAATCAAGGTCGGGGACACCGTTCTATTTTATCACTCCCGCTGTGAGCCTCCAGGAGTTGTGGGCATCGCAGAGGTCACTAGTGAAGCCTATCCGGACTACACCGCTTGGGACCCAAAATCCGACTACTACGATAAAAAATCGAAAGAATCTGCCCCCACCTGGCTCATGGTGGACGTCAGATACGAGAAAGACCTTCCTCAGATGGTTTCATTGAAACAAATGAAAGAAAACCCCGAACTCGAGGGGCTTATGGTGACGCGAAGAGGCGCGAGGCTTTCGATTCAGCCAGTGAGTGAAGCTCATTATGAAATCATTCTGAAAATGGGAGGCCTCTCCTGATGGAACCGTTTTACGAGGATCCCAATATCTTGTCCGAATACCTGCTCTTTCACTACGGAAGTGATGAGGAGATTTTTCGGTGGGATTTCGGCCCGAAGGAATCGACTCAGTTTCCGAAACGCATCGCACATTTCTTTAAAGAACACTACCCCCAAAAAGGAGATGAGGGCCAACTCCGGGCATTGGACATCGGTTGCTCGGTCGGACGCTCCAGTTTTGAACTTACTCATTACGCGGACAAAGTCATCGGACTGGACTATTCGCAAGCGTTTATCGATGCAGCAAAGAGCCTGCAAACTGAAAGCAAACGCTCCTACTCCTACAAGATTCAGGGGAATCGCCGCCAAGAAACCATCGCATCAGTACCCGCTGACTGCGACCCCTCAAAGGTAACATTCGATCAAGCAGATGCGATGAATCTACCTCTCGACGAACTCGGAAAATTCGACATCGTCCTCGCATCGAATCTCATCTGTCGACTTCCTGATCCAGGCAAATTCATGGGAGAACTGAAAGATCTTGTGAGCTCCGGAGGAGTTTTCGTCCTCTCCACACCCTACTCCTACCTCGAAGCATTCACCGAAACTGAATGTTGGTTGGGTGGAACTGAGGGATGTGCACCTTTTGACACGATCAAAGAAGTTCTCAACCCCAACTTCACTCTTCTCAAGGAAGACGACACTCCCATGCTGATTCGGGAGCATGAACGAAAATTTCAATGGACAGTCTGCCACGTTAGTGTTTGGAAAAGAACCTGACTGCAAACGGACTATTGAATGAAAGACAATCTCTTGCGCATCATCAAATCACCCAGGTTCCTCATTTTAGCAGCTTTATGTACGATTCTGGGGATCGCCGCAGTGATTTGGTTTCTTCAAAGCGGCTACACTATCGAAACCGCAAAAGCCGAATTGCAACGATGGTTGGACATCATCTCAGCCTATCCCGCTCTTGCCTACCTTGCACTGTTGCTAACGGGTGGACTTCCGATCCCGCTGAGTCCGGTGATTATTGTGGTCGCGGTGCTTTTCACCAATCAATACGGTCTTTTGCCTGCGCTATTGCTCTGTTATTCGGCCATGGTGCTCAACATGATCTGGACTTATTTTGTGTCAGCCTACCCGATGCGCAATCTGTTCGAAAAACTGCTGGAAACTTTCTCAGGAAAATTCCCTGAAATCCCAGACACACACAAATCGAAGGTTGCATTGATCGTACGCATCACACCGGGCTTTCCTTTTTTCCTGCAAAACTACTTCCTTGGCGTTTCGAGAGTTCCTTTCGGAAAATATCTTCTGATCAGTATGGGCATTCAGGCCTTTTACACCACTGGATTTGTGGTAGGCGGCGGTGCTATATTCGAAGGTAAAGCAGGTCTGGCAATCATGGCGCTGTGCCTTCTTGTGATTTTTGGTGTGATCGTAAACTGGATTCGTTCCAGAAACAAAGTTTCGGAAGAAGAAACTCCTGCGGATGCCTCCACATAGATCATTCGTCATGAGACCCCTTCCTGAAGAGCAACAAATACTTTCCGTTGCGGACCTCACTTCGCATCTTAAAAGACTCCTAGAAGACTCCTTTCCAGCGATTTGGGTGAAAGGAGAAATCTCGAACATTCGCTACCAATCCAGCGGTCACATCTATTTTTCCCTCAAAGACGCCGGGGCACAGATTAGCGCAGTCATGTTTCGGGGAAATGCTGCCCAGCTGGAAGCCCCCCTGCGGGACGGGCAGGAAGTCGTCGCTTTTGGAAACATCAGTGTCTACGAACCCAGAGGCACCTACCAACTCATTGTTCGCTCATGCATCGATGCCGGAGCAGGTCGCCTTCAGGCTGAATTCGAAAGGCTTAAGCGAAGCCTCGAAGCGGAGGGTTTGTTTGATTCCGAACGCAAGAAGGAGATCCCCACACTACCGCGCAAAGTCGGTGTGATCACCTCTCCTACTGGAGCGGCGATCCGAGATTTTCTAAGCATTCTGAAGCGTCGCGAGTGGAACGGCGAAGTTTTCCTTTTCCCAACCGTTGTCCAGGGGAAAGAAGGAGCTCCAGACATTGAGGAGAAAATTCGACAGGCGAAGGAATTCGCAAACCTTGACCTTTTGGTTCTGACTCGTGGCGGTGGTAGCCTCGAAGATCTTTGGAACTTCAACGAGGAAAGCGTTGTTCGTGCAATAGCAGATTGCGAAATACCTACCATCTCTGCTGTCGGGCATGAGATCGACTTCGTGCTCACCGATTTTGCAGCAGACTTCCGAGCAGAAACACCCAGTGCAGCTGCCGAACTCATCTCGAGCGGCTACATCGATGCGAAGCAGCGGATAGAAAACTCCCAGATCTCACTGACAAAGTCAGCCACCTTAAGATTCGATCAATTTCAACAGCAGATTGGCCGAATGCAATCACTCCTGATTGCGCACTCTCCGAATCGGGTTCTCGAATACAAAACCCTTCGTCTTGATGACCTTTCGGACCGCCTGAAAGGACTCTTTACACAAAACTCCGAACGCAGCCGATTAAAAACAGAACAACTTGCCCAGAGACTCCAGCTTCTGCGCCCGGATAAAATGCTTCTGGAACATCAAAAAAACCTGGATCGACTGGAGTCCGCACTGACTAAAGAACTTCAACACCAACAACACAACAAAGAAAACCACCTCGAAATAGCTGCCAAACGACTTAAATCTCTCGGAGTCGAACAGGTTCTCAAAAGAGGATTCTCAATCGTAAGAGACGCAAAGCAGCAAAAGATCATTTCGCAGGCAAAGGCGCTCAAGCCCGGCATGAAAGTAGAAGCGCAGTTTGCCGATGGCAGCTCCGAGCTCACCGTATCGGGGCAGACCCAGGGTGAACTCTTCGAATTAGACTCTGATAAGAGTTGATCCGTCTGTCAGATTTTTCTTTAGTGGAGTGTCGATGATCAAGGATTGGCAGATACAATCATTCTCCCGGAAATGCGCGGTCAGCGGGGAGAGTTTCGAACCCGGAGATCAAGTCATCTGCTTGTTGGTGGACAACCTTTCGGGCGAACTCGGACGGGTTGATATCCGCAAGGACAAGGAGGAGGAACTCCAACTCGAAGGGGAGATCGTCGGCCGCTGGAATCGGGTAATCAAACCTCCTGAAAGCCAGAACACACAGGACAAAAAGCAAGAAGTTCAGTCGGTGGAGGATTTATTTGTCTCTATGGTGGAATCCACAGATGTCGAAATACGATCGAACTCCACCAAATGCATGGTCTACATCCTGGCCCTCTTTCTCGAGCGAAAGAAGGTTTTAAAAGTCATCAAGAAAAGTGGCATTCCCCAGAATTTCCTCAATTTCCGTCATCCAAAGATGGAGAAAGATTTCCTGGTGGAGTCCATTGAAATGACCCCTGAAAACATGGGGCATATCGAGAAAAACTTAAACATCCTTGAGGGAGATCCGTCACCCCAGGAGGCTTTGAATGAATAGCGCGGCTTCTAAGGAACACATGAATCACGTCAATAAACTACCCCAAATCACGTCCTAGCATTTACCCCATGCTGAATCATCGTCTGCTACTTGCCCAAATACTCACTTTTGCTTACAAAACGTCATGGATCGCTCTGGGGCTGTTCCTTTCATGCGCGACACATGCAGCAAAGATCGGCACCGAGCTTGCATGGCCCACCCCAAACGACGCTTTTCTACAAGGCAAACCTGCTCGCACTTATCTTCAGCCAACCGTTTCGGGTCGAGTAGAATCCGGAGCCTATGGTTGCACCCGCAACAGTGGAAACAAATTCCACGAAGGAATCGATTTGAAAGCCGTCCATAGAAATGCCAAGGGCATCGCGGTTGATAAGATATTCTGCATTGCAGACGGAATCGTCACGCACATTTCTGCAAAAACGGCAGACAGCAACTTTGGGAAATATGTTGTCGTCCAGCACCAGTCCGGCGGCCTTGAGTGGTGCTCCCTCTACGCCCATCTCCGGAGTATTCAAGGCAATATCCGGAAAGGCACACGGATTAAGGCCGGTCAGGTTCTCGGAGTTATGGGCAACACTTCCTCCAATATCGAAATTCCAGAATCCCGAGCACACCTGCATCTTGAGATCGGGTTTCGTCTGAACAGTTATTTCGACAGGTGGTATGCCAAACAGGATTACAAGACACCTAATCTTCACGGTTCCTGGAACGGAATCAATTTTCTGGGAATCGATCCGCTGGACTTTTTCCGCTATCACTTGGACCATCCCTCCGCCCCGATTTCCGCTTATTTCTTAAACCAACCTCCTTCCTTTGAAATTCTACAGTATCACGACTCGATTCCTGATTTCCTCAACAGAAACCCCGGATTCCTCCACGGACAAAGCACCAGCCGTAAAGGTAATTGGTATTTAGTCGAATTCACTTGGTTCGGGCTGCCAAGTAAATGGTCTCCTATCGATTCCTCGCACATCGATAAACGCTTTCAGAAGGACCAATTCTACATCCGGACCTTTAAACACGAAAAAGCCTGCCGAAGCTGGATCGATGAGGTAAACGGAGAATTTGAAGCCACTAGAATCCTCAAACGACACCTCGAAATCCTTTCACAAAAATAACTCATTGCTAAGAAAAAGTGCCAACCCTTCCCACCATATGAAATTTCCAGCAGCCCACTTTGCATTCCTCGTTCTCATCACCACCACCTTAGCGAATACGCCTACTTATCAGAACGTTGTGTATTCGGAAGACTTTGAACGCTGCAAAATGGATATCTGGCTACCTGACAGTAACGGAGCTACTTCTGTGATTGTTTATTTTCACGGAGGTGGGTTCAAAAAGGGTGATAAAACACACATCACTTTCAAAAAGGATTTCCTAAGTCTTGTGAAAAAGGGCGTCGCTATTATCAGTGTCGGCTATCCCCTACTTGGGGATACGGGTAAGGATGATGAAATTGGAACCAACGACTACGAAAAAATCCTTACCTACACAGCGTCTGCAGTGGAACATATCCAACAAAATTCCGCATCCTACAACCTGGACCTGTCCCGCCTCGTGTTTGCAGGCAATTCTGCAGGAGCCCTCATCTCGGGCTTTCTAACTTACGAAAAAGATTTCAACGCATCTGCCTGCATCGCCATCCAGCAACCTTGGGCGCTACAACGAGTCCTTGATAACATCGAAAAAGACGAAGCTCCGATCATCTTGTACACTCGTTCAGGTGAAGATGATCAAACCCACCACCCTCGTTACGCAATGGCAACTCACGAGCATTGCCAAAGAGTCGGTGTCACTAGTTACCTCTACGGGAGCAAAGCAAGCGGTCTGCCTACCCTACCAGAGAACCAAAACTTTGTTCAGCGGACGCATCACATTCTCTCTGAAATTTGGGAGTAAAGCCAACGCGCAGTATCAATCATAAAATCATGCTAGAGTATGCAACTGTGGAAACACTTCTCTGGCCTCTTGACTGACTACGAATAAACAATCTAATAGCAGTCATTGCCCCTCTTAATAATTAATGCATTCTGAGCTACTCCACGTAACGGCAGGAGTCACCACAGTTCTTTCTTGTTGGTTCATTGCCTCCCTTTTAGCCCGATTTCCACAGTTCAAATCTCTTGACCAGAGAGAAAAGCGAGTCAACACGCTCGATGGAATCAGAGGTTACTTGGCACTGGGTGTACTCATGCACCATTTCATCCTTACCTGGTTCTGGAAAACCGGAGGAAACTGGGGCGAAGTCAGCGAAGTGTTTGCAAATAATGCCGGTCGATTCGGTGTGGCTGTGTTTTTCATGATTAGCGGCTTCCTGTTTATTCGAAAGATTGCTTTTTCAGAAAAGGTAAACTGGAAGGCGCTCTATGCTTCACGCTTCTTCCGTATTGTGCCCCTGTATTTTTTTGCAGTCTTACTCGTTCTCGGTATTTCTGCGTACGAAAACCTGCCCAGTCTGCTGAACGATCCGATCAAAACCGCAGGACAACTTTCAAGATGGCTCCTGTTCATAGGTGGTCCGCTCGGAGACAGCTGGATGTCAATCATGATCATCGCGGGAGTCGAATGGACCCTTCGATACGAATGGATCTTCTACTTTTCTCTACCCATACTTAGCGTGATCATCCAGATGGGAAGAAAGGCCTGTATGATCGCAGTAGCCATCTGCATTTTACTTTACATCTTCCCCACCACAATTGCCCTTTTCGGTGGTTTCGAAGATTGGGCACTCCTCAAAGTGGAACTCAATCGCGGGGTGTTTTTCAAACACTTCCACTACTTTCTTCACACCAAATATTTCTTTCTATTCGCAGTTGGAGGCATTGCTGCCTGGTTGGAACAACGGTATGAACGCATTGGAGAATTTTGCTCACGAAAAATCGGTTCATTCCTGGCCTTGCTTATTGCTGTCGCCACCCTCGCCTATCCCAACACATTGGACTTCTTTCACAGCATAATGATCGGATCCTTTTTCTTCTTCGTCGTGCTCGGGGCAGACCTTTTCGGAGCCCTCAAAACAAGGGGATCTGTGTTTCTCAGCGAAATCAGTTATAGCATTTATCTCCTACATGCAGTCGTGCTGTATTTGTCATTCAGTATCATTTGGCCTCCTCAGGAATCACAGTCGCAAGAAGGCTTCATGATGCTGA
>JAKSBQ010000372.1 GCA_022361075.1 Opitutales bacterium
TAGGCTACCTTTACGCTGTGACAGGAACATTGAATATGGCGGATATGGCCATCAGAATTCAAGAACTAATGGATTCTCAGGCTGTTTTGATAGGGATTGCCCTGATTGTAGTAGGTCTTGGACTGAAAGCGGCTGTTTTCCCCATGCACGGCTGGCTGCCTGACGCATACACCTATGCTCCTCCTCAAGTAACTGCTTTTATTGCCGGAGTGATGACTAAGGTCAGTGCATATGTATTATTTCGAGTTTCCTTCTTTGTACTGGGAGGAGCAAATGAAGCTGTTGGTGCTGCGCTGGCTGTAATGGGCTGGATTGCTGCCGTTGGAATAATCATGGGTTCGGTACTGGCGATTGCTCAAAAGGACTTGAGACGAATGCTGGCCTATTCAAGTGTTGCGCAAATCGGCTATATTATCTTGGGAATTGCTATAGGTAATGTTTTCGCACTTATTGGAGCCTTACTGCATATTTTAAATCACGCTGTTATGAAAACCTGTTTATTCCTGGCTGCAGGTGGTGTTAAATGGCGTACCGGTGAGCATGACATTACAAAGATTGCTGAACTCAGCGGCAAAATGCCGCTTACCATGGGAGCTTTCCTGATTGTTGCCCTGTCTATGGTTGGATTACCTCCTACTGCCGGCTTTTTTAGCAAGTGGTATCTGGTACTTGGTGCCCTGGAAGTCAACATGTGGCCGTATGTGGTAGTCATTATCATCAGCAGTCTTTTAAATGCCGTCTACTTCTTTAGAGTAATTGAAAACTTCTTCTTGAGAAAGCGTTCAGACGAGGGAGTTGAGAAAGGGATTGCTGCTCCTCGAAAGGGCCTGGAACTCCCTGTTACCATGCTGATACCAATTGTTATTCTTGGCATAGGAATTCTAGTTATTGGAATTATGAACAGTCAGATTGTGACAAATATCTTGCAATTTTCAGTTCCGGGAGGAGGTTTATAAATGGAGTTTGTATTGGACTACAGGCCTTTGTGGGCAGTACTGATCTCGCTTTTTGCTGCTGGATTGATTATGCTCAGCGGCAGGTATCCAAACCTGCGAGAAACATGGACCATTAGTGCTGCCATAGGGAAGATTCTTCTTGTTTATTCCATGCTGCCTGCTGTTCTCTTGGGACAAGTATTGGAAATCAAACCTCTGAATATTGTGGCAGGGATTTCTCTACACCTGCGGGTCGACAGTATGGGTATGATCTTTGCCGCCCTTGCATCTCTCTTATGGCTGATAACTTCCTTTTACTCGATAGGTTATATGCGAGGTGATAAGGCTAAACATCAAACAGCCTATTTTGCA
>JAKSBQ010000347.1 GCA_022361075.1 Opitutales bacterium
TCGGCTTTTGCGGATGGAGTGGCCGCTGCGAAGGATTATTTAGTTGGAAAGTTGAAGGAATTGAGTTTCGAAGTGGAGGAGATCCAGACTCCGGGAAATCCAATTTTGCTGGGTGAGCGAAGGAAACATCCAGGCAAGCCAACGGTGGTCATCTACGGGCACTATGATGTGCAGCCACCGGATCCACTGGACGAATGGGAGACGGAGCCTTTTGAACCAGTGATTAAGGGTGATCGCATTTATGGACGAGGTGCGGCGGACAACAAAGGACCCGTGGCAGTGCTGTTAGCGACGATTTCGAAGTTGTTGGAGGCTGACGCAGATCTGCCGCTGAATTTGGTATTCATGTTTGAAGGGGAGGAAGAGATCGGCAGTCCGAGCTTCCCTGCAGTGCTTGAGGCTTACAAGGAGAGACTCCAGGGCGATTTCCTCTTAGCGATTGATTCCGGAAGCCTTCAGAGCGATCAGATCGTTGTAACGGCGGGGCTTCGTGGCATCACCTGCCTGGAAGTGAAGGCGACGGGACCAAACAGTGACCTGCACAGTGGAGTTTACGGTGGGGCTATATTGAATCCTCTCAAAGCTTTGATCGATATTTGCCACTCCCTGCACACTGAGGATGGACGCGTGAATGTGCCGGGATTCTACGATGAGGTGAATGCGGTGGAAGATTGGGAGCGTGAGGAGCTGGCGAAGCTCAATCTGAAGGAAGAGAACCTGAAAGCCTTTCTCAATTTGCCGGACTTTTTCCGTCAGCCGGATATGAATCCTTTCGAAGCGACTCGTTTCGCTCCGACTTTGGAATACAACGGCTTCTGGGGAGGTTACCAGGGTGAAGGCTCGAAGACCGTGATTCCACGCGAGGCATCTGTGAAGATCAGTTGTCGACTGGTGGCAAATCAAGACCCAATCGACATCCAGAACAAGGTGATCGAGACGATTCAGGAACGTGCTCCGAGTGGTGTGAAGCTGGAATTCATCCGTGACCACAGCGGCAAGCCGTATCTTGTCGTGCCTCCTGGGAGACCGAACACGCCCAACGATCAAAATCCCGTGCTGGCGAAGGCTTTTGAGTTAACGGATCAGCTCAGCGAATCGGAGTTTGGCAAACCTGCGGCTTATCTTCGTGAGGGTGGAAGCATACCGATCATTTGCGACATCCGGGATATCCTTGGACTGGATTCTCTGCTGATCGGACTCTATTTGCCTGAGGACGGCATGCATGCACCAAACGAAAGTTTTAGCCTCGAGATGGCTGAGAAAGGGCAGCGAATGCTGGAGAAGCTGTTTCTGGGGTTGGCCGGGAA
>JAKSBQ010000327.1 GCA_022361075.1 Opitutales bacterium
ATGGGGGACTGGTTTTAGAAGAGTATCGAATTCATGAAAACCGAATTGGACTCAGCGTTGGAACTTCTGAATTCGGGCAAGCTTTCGTCCGCTAAGGTGGAGTTCGAACGCTTGCTTTCTGCACATCCAGATCACCCTCTTTTATTGAGTTCTCTGGGGACGCTTCATCGTGATCGAGGCGAACCCGAAGTTGCGGATCGATATTATCGGAAAGCGTATGCTGCTGCACCCGAATTAGGCTGGATCGAGAGCAACCGTTTGATGACGCTCAATTACAATCCAGCCTGTTCGTTAGAGGAAATTGTTCGGGTCCACGTTGACTGGGGAAACTCCGGAATCGTGCCGCCTGGAAATCCAAAACTCAGAAATTCTCCAGTACCTGACAAAAGAATCCATGTTGGGCTTGTATCGGGCGATCTTCGGTGGCATTCAGTTGCGTTTTTTCTTCTTGGTTTGTTGGAACATTTTGATCGTCAAAAACTTGAGGTAACCGTTTTTTGTGAAAACGAAAAATCCGATGAAATGACCGATATTCTCCGGTCCTTTTGTGACGGTTGGGTGGAAACTCAGAGCAAAACCGATCTGGATTTTCAAAAAACAGCTTTGCGATCGAGAATTGACGTCTTGATCGACTTGTCGGGTCATACCGCCCGGCACAGGCAACAAGCATTTGCTCTCAGATGTGCCCCAATTCAGCTTTCTTGGTTGGGTTATCCAACCGTAACGGGTAATCCGCAGATGGACTACTGGATGACCGACTCTGACAATTCATTGGATTCGAAGCCGTTCGGATTGAAGGAGAGGGTGGTGAGTCTTGACGGTGGGGTGCACGTTTATCATCCCCCTGTCGCACCAGAAGAATTGCCTCTTAGGGACTACGCAGAAGCTTCCCGGGATTGGGTAACTTTAGGGTGTTTTAACAATCGAGCGAAAATTACGGTAGCTCTTTTAGAACTGTGGGCGGAGATTTTGGAGGAAAGGCCGAAGACCAAGCTTTTGTTAAAAAGTATTGTTTTTGTAGATCTGGAAGAGCGAGAGAAAGTCATTGGGATCTTTGAGAGCAATGGAATTGATCCAGGTCGCATTGAGCTACTCGAACGTTCTCCAAGCACGATGGATCACCTGAAGGAGTATCGACGTGTGGATATTGCACTCGATACTTTTCCCTACAACGGAACCACCACTACGTTCGAAGCGTTGTGGATGGGAGTCCCGGTTGTCACTCAGACAGGAGAACCCCATGCTTCTCGTGTGGGTAGCTCGATTTTAAGAACACTTGGTCGGAGGGATTGGATCACGGAGTCCGCGAAGGAATACAAATCATCAGTGCTACGGCTCATCGACGATGCAGAAGATCGATTAGTTTTTAGGCAGCAAGCCAGAGAATTACTCTTTAAGAGTGGACTCACCGACTCGAAGCGTTTTTCCAGAAAATTCGAAGCAAAAATCCGAGATCTGTGGAGAAATTACTGCTCTGGAAAGTAACGATCAATTACTTCGAGCTGAAATACGATACTCTCCACGATCGCCCAAGCTTCCGGGAGTAATGTGCGGATCTTGCTTTCTTCTTCGTAGAGATGACTCCACTCCTCTTCCTGCTGAATGAACTCGCGATATTCCCACTTGCCGCGACCTTCCACCAGAAGTGTAGCGAACAGCGTATTCTCATTGATGAGCTCCATGAAAGAGTGGTACGCCTGAAAGAACGGTTCTTTTGTCAGTTTAACCAAAGGAAGTTCGTGGAGCTCTGTTTTGATCTCGGCTGTCACTGCGAACTTCATGAGGTGTTTCAAACAGTTTTTTAGAAAGTCTGCATACCTTCTAAAAAACAGAGAAGCTCCTTTCATCACCTCATCCGGCACTATACCGGCTTTCAATTTGTCAAGAATGATGGCGGCGTAGTCCTCGTCCGGTAGTTCAGTTAGTTTAATTAAGGCCTCCTCCATCGGCAAATAATTTGCTCCATGGATGCGAGCTCCCAACTTCGAAAGATTGTAGAATTTGATTTTGTGGAGGTTACTGACTTGGTTTTCGAATATTCGAAGATAGGCGTAAAGTTTCTCCTCAACAGGAACTGATTCCCCACAATTACTCTCTACCCAACGACATTTTTTGGTATCAATCCGATTCTTTCCGTCGTCGGTGTAAAAACTGTCCTTAGTATGCGTTTGGCCGTCAGGGCGAACAGCCATGTCTTGTCCGAGAAGATAGATCTCTGAACAACCCATGAAAGCGGCGAGATTGACTACGGTCGACGAAACGGTTCCGTCGCCAATTATTCCTGGATCCACTTTGAGATTCAGAACCTGGAACAATCGGGAGATCAGCACGTTGTGACTGCTCAGAGGAAAGATTCTTCCCTCAAATGTTTTCGAGACCTCGGGGTAAACGATGTAAGAACAGACCAGTGCGGTTTCGTTTGTGTTTGTCCCTTCATAACCACGAAAGGTTCCTTCTTTCGGATCTACGGCAACGGTGAAGTCAGGAATGATCCCATTGTTGACCACAGCCCGATAGGCGGAGTTGACCACCGCAATTGCGGCTTTCCCTTTCACGTTTCTTAGAAAATCAAAGGATTCATCAAGCGAGGGACCTGCGGCAACGAGGATAAGTGGCTTGTCCTTAAATGACATGTAGAGCGAACCGATCTGGGAGCCGAATCCGAACAACGAGAGATTTTCAAGCGTGTTTTGGAAATTGATCTCCGCATTGTCGACATCGGTTGTCAGTTGATTCCATCGGTTGCTTAATTCGCGATTGACGGTGGTGAGGACCTGTTGATACAGGCGATCCGAGCGGTTGAAAATGGGACCGAAAACGTGGGTGACCGAAGATTGAATTCCGATCAGCTCTTCATTGAGGTTTTTGATCGTCTCGCGATAGCTGAAAGGGCTTAGGAGGATGATTCGTCGGTTTTTAAGAAGTTCGGATTTATCATTGTGTTCAATAGTGGCCAGAAAGATTCCTAGATCTGCCTCAACTACCGCTATTCTCGAAGTCGTTGGTAATGATTGGAGGAGTTTTTCAAGATGCCGGCCATCTCCGAACCCGCTCGTTACGATGATGCGACGTTTGTCGATTGGAGCATCTGTAAGCCATGCGTCCAGAACTTGCGAGCTGTTCTCAGGAGGATAAATTTCCTCAAGAAATCGTAAGTGCGCATCACGATCAGGACGTGACACGGTGTGACTTTTTAGTTCTTCAAAGAAGGAAGGAAAGCGTTGAGCAATGACTTGAAGGTTTCGAGTAAGTTCGGGAGTCATCGCCGTCTAGGATAAGTCAACTTCGAAGAAGTGCCTTATCAAAAATCTCTATTTTCTCTCAAGAATTTCGACTTCGTAGCCATCCGGATCGGTAACGAATGCCATTCGTTTGTCGGGATTTTCGAATTTTTCTTTCCAATCTTCCGGCCAAACTTCTACTCCTTTTTCCTCAATTCTCTCGCAGAAGCTACTCAAATTAGGAACTCCGACAGCGGTGTGCATCAGATCTTCAGGAAATTCGACTTTGTAGTCAGGAGAGTGAGTCAGCTCAAGCATGTGTTCGTTGCCCGGAAGCCTCAGATGCACAATTTGGTTACCTTGCGGGGAGACGTCGTTTCTTTTGTAAACCATGAACCCGAAAAGGTTGCAGTAGAAGTCCACGGAGCGTTCTAGATCACTTACGCGAATTCGCGTGTGCAAAAACTTTATCATACCCAAGGCATATTTTGGACCGCTAGGGTGATCAAGCGAAAAAAAAGCGTTGAAAATCATGCTCTCAGGACAAAAATCTGACACCAATATCCGACCCATTGTGCCGATTTTAGAGTTTTACAGCCCCGATAGCCACAAGGTTTACACTTTCCTCGCTCGAAATCGTGAGCAGATGGATCAGATTCCTCCTTGCCCCGATGATTCAGGCTTCCGGATGGAGCGCATGATCTCCAAATTCGCAATCACCAAAAATCTTGATGCAGGAGATCAGGAGGCGGTCGATGATGTAAGGATGCAGGCAGCGATGGAGGAACTCGAAAAGGAAATGGGTGGGATTGACGAAGAAAATCCCGATCCGAAACAAATGGGATCGCTCCTGCGGAAAATGTCGGAAATGACCGGAGAGCGTATGGGGGGAGAAATGGAAGAACTGGTCCGACGGCTTGAAGAAGGGGTTGACCCAGAAAGACTCGAAGAAGAGTTTGGGGAGCTTTTGAGTGATGAGATGGAGGACTTTGGTGAAAATGGGGGTGATGGTTCCACAAAATTGAGGAATTTGTGGAAGCGCAATCGGGCACCCGAAAAGGATCCCACTTTGTATGATTATCCCCAGAGCTAGTCGATGAAGGTAGTGGGTTCAGTGATCGCGAGATTGGGTAGCAAGAGGCTTCCATTTAAAAACATTTTGCCGTTTAACGGAGTGCCACTTGTTCGTCTCGGGATCTTAAAGCTCCTAGAGTGTGACAGTGTGGATGAAGTGGTGCTTTCGACCGAAAGCGAGCTAATCGCGAGACAAGTGGACGACCTGAAGGTCCACATTTTAAAGAGACCAGATGATCTTGCTGGAGACGAAGTTCCTTCAATTCCTGTTTTTCAGCATATTGTGAATCGTTTTCCTTGCGATGTTCACGTGAACTACAACATTAACTTTCCGCGATGCGAAAAAGGTGTGATCGATCGTGCGGTTCAATTGGCAGCTAAGAACAGCCTTGGGGAGAGTTTATCGGTACCCTTTGCTGCTTGGGCGCAAACCAGTAGTTGCCTCGCAAATTATGAAGACCCTTGGAATATCACCGCCGAGCAGTTTGAGGATTCTGGAGTTAGAGAACCAGACGTGCACACACTTGAAGATTTGATTTCCGCTCACCAAATAGGGGAGACCGGGTATTCCAATTGGAGTTCCCAAACATGGCAGACCAATTTTAAAAAATAGATCAAACTTTGCGTCCTTGTTAAAAAACCCTAACGAAACTTGCATGATCTCCGATAATTGAAGCATCACAGCAGAATAGGTTTAGCATGGGGGACATTTCAGAACAGATTAATTTGATGAGACCTACACTCCGAAAACTCGGATTATGGATGGTCTCGCTGCTCTTCCTCGGGGCGTCATCCAACGTATTTGGACTCATTGGTAGTCGCGAACAGTCGTTGGTGAGAGAGGTTGATGTACGGAAAATGAGAAGTTTGAGCTTGCATCAACAAAAGGAAAACGCGGACAAAGACCCATTGACCGATGATCAGAGCAAAGTGGCGGTTTTTGGTGAAACAGAAAACGTTAATAGCGGATATCAGATCGAGAATTCTCAAAAGGATGAGTTCTTTGAAGAACGGGCGGAAGTAATTGAGGAGCCAGTAGAAGTTCCGCAGGGTTGGCTGGGCTACCTCAGTGAAAAAGGACCCTCTCAGCTTTTTGTGAAACAAGAAGAGGTTCGCAAGCCTGCTCCACTCCCTCAGGACATATGGAATTTAATTATGGGACAAAAACCTCAGATTTCGAATGAACCGGAACCAAGGATTGAGATAAAGAAGGAAACCATCAAAAAGCCTACGGTTGAAATCAAAAAAGAGGTTGTCGATACCGAAGACACTCCGGTTGAGGTCGAAAAAATTGAAATCGATAAAGACGTGATTGATAACGAATCGATGAAAATTGATGACGAAGCCAAGTCTCGTGAGCAATTGATGGATCTTTTCAGCAGGCCTGTTTTTGCAACTCCCACACGTGATTTTGGAGAGACTGACGGAATGATTTCTTTTAGAGTTCCGAAAGGTAGCAACCCTCCGACTCTCCGCGATGGAAGTAGAGCGAGGTTTGAAATTCGCAAAAACTAATTCTCTCTAGCAGAAAATAGTCAACTTCAGCCGATTGTGTCCGATCAGTTAAATTGGCCAATTGATTTAATCATCGATTAAGTAGAACCGTGAAAAAAATCGTCGCATCCACATTTGTAGTATCTTTGTTCGCGAGCATGGATCTTTTTGCTGCTGACGACAGTCATGGAGATTCCCACAACCCCGCAAACAGTGAGTTCATGGCTCAGGGGATCCGGGACGAGTTCGAACACCATTTTTCGGCGCCTAGCGATCAGATCGTTGGACAGATCTCACTCGATACTAATCTGGATGTGGAGGTGGAGCGCTCCATCCTTGAGGACGACGAGCGTCTGAAGGCTCGATTGGTTAATGCACTCGAGACAAAAAACGAGCCTGAGTTGATCAAGTTCGTCGACATGAACATTGGTGATTCATTCAAACGACGGGTGCTGTTGACGCTGGGAGAGATCTACGAGGAAAGAGACAGCCCGGCCCTGCTTATTGCCTTGTATGAGAAGTTCATAATGGAATTTCCCAGGGACAAAGAAATCCCGAAAATCTTTTTACGATTGGGTCACATGTATCGGGAGGCTGGTGCTACGAATACGGCTCTTGCAAAGTTCTACAATGTATTAAACGTGGCTCTCAACGTGCCGATTGATGAACTCAAGGACTACCAGGAGGTGTCACACAGAGCTCAGCTAGAAATTGCGGAGACTTTTTTTGCCTCTGGTTCGTATGAGAAAGCAGCGAAATTTTTTAAGCGGTTGCTGCGAGTAGAGTTGGTGGACGAAGATCGTGAGATGGTGATGTTCAAATACGCTTACACCTTGTATCTCTCTCGTAACTTCACCGACGCGATTATAAGTCTCGGGACGTTTGTAAACGAATTTGAGAATAGTGACTACACGGGTGAAGCGAGATACCTTTTGTCCGACTCTTACACTCAGTTAAACGATCCAAAGGCAGCTCTGCGTGAAACGTTGACTTTGCTCAGTGCGGAGGCTGATAAGATTAATAAAAATCCGGAAGCCTGGCTTTACTGGAAGAAACGCACCGGGAACCAGCTCGCGAATCAATTTTACCACACTTCAAACTTCTTGGATGCGCTTACTATTTACAAAGCGATGGTAGACTTGAGCAACAACCCGGAATGGCGTTGGCCAGTGCTCTACCAGATTGGCCTCTGTTACGAGAAACTCGAAATGAAGCCGAAGGCAATGGAGTCCTACGATCAAATTGTTCAGGATGACCAGATCGGAGAGCAGGAGACGATGGAAGACGCCACCCTAGCTTCGATCTATGAAATGGCTGGCTGGAGGCGTGATCGCCTTGACATGGATATCAATACGGAAGTGAGCCTTAAGAGCCTGATTGATCAGACTTGATTCAAGGTTTGTTGAAATAGAGCTGCAGGTGGAGGCTTACGAGATCGCAGACCAGATGCATTCCCAGGCTTTCAAATACCGACCCTGAGCCGTAAAGCACTCCCCATTTTACGCGATTTAAGTCAAACTGCGCCTGAAGTCCGTAACCGTTTTCAATCGGATAGAATTGAGCCTGAAATTCAAATGGAAGTGTTTTTCCTCTGATTTTAAAATCTCCTTTGATGGAGAGGTTGGGACTCCCTTCGTTAGATGAGGCAACTTTGTTGACCTCCTTGAGCTCAAATTTAGAAATTGGATATTTTGAGACTTCAAAGAAGTCACTACTGGCAAGATGTGCGATGAGTCCATTTTTGCCGGACTCTTCAGTTAAATCTGAGCAATCGATCGCGTTCATATCTGCAACGACCATTCCGTTCGAGAGCTCTCCAGATCCGTTGATGTCGATCGAACCCTCCTTTATTCCGATTGTCCCCTCATGTCCGTTGGAAAGGTTACGCCCAAACCATCGAATAGAACTTTTCATTCGATCAATCTTGAAAGTGCCGGACTCAATATCAGAAGTGAAAGACGATTTTTGGTGATTGGCTAGGCCGCCTTCAAGCACCGAAATATCGGTGTATCCCGCATCTGTTAATTTTTGGAACGCGTAATCAGCTCCTCTGAATGCTTTACTTTCTCCATAGACTACGATCGTTTGATCGAGCTGGGCGATGTATTCTTTCACCTTGTCAATGAAGGCGATTTCGTAGACACAGAAGTTAATAGCTCCACCTATGTGACTTCTTTCAAATGCATCAGGTGAGCGGACATCGATTAAAACTGAGTTTTCGCTCAGTTGATCAGCTTGAACGTAGCGGATATTTTCGGGTGCTGGCAACATGGTGTGAATGTTGCCAAAAATCTGTCATTTTCAAGATTGGGAGAATCTAAGGCAATTCCTGCAGGATCGCCTCGTTGGAAAGCTCAAATTCACCAACTCGGGTGGTGGGTCCAGTCATGGTCAGTTGATAATTGTCCCCGATTTCGATGGAGATTTTTCCGCCTGGCGAATGAACAGTGATTTCGTTGTCGCAAAATCCCAACTTATGGGCGATGACCGATGCTGCGCAACTGCTGGTTCCAGACGCGAGAGTGTAACCAGCACCGCGTTCCCAGATTTCGATTTGAATGTTGTTGCGATCCAGCACCTTCAGCAACTGCATGTTAATGCGGTTGGGAAACATGTCATGATTTTCCACGATCGGACCCAGTTGGTGAGCCAGTTCTGATGACACCGATTCAAGAGGAATCACGCAGTGAGGGTTTCCGACGCTCACACAATTGATTTCGTAACTTCCGTCATTGATTTTGAGAGAAGATCGGATCACTTCTTCATCGGGATTATCTGTAGCGACTGGAATATCTTTCGCCACAAAAATAGCTTTTCCCATCCCGACCCTGATACGTTTCCCTCCCTCAAACACAACAGCTTCCACAATTCCGCCGAGAGTTTCGACCGAGAAGGTTTGTTCCTCCTCTACTTTTCCTTGGTCAAAAAGATAGCGACAAAAAATCCTCAAGCCATTCCCACTTTTTTCTGCTTCGCTGGCGTCAGGATTATAAATGCGTAGTCTGAAGTCAGCAGTTTTACTTTCGAGCGGTCCTAGAAGAATGCCGTCGGAACCCAAACCGTAATTGCGGTGACATATCTTGACGATGGAAGCCCCATCTAGTTTGCCATTCAGTTCCGATGGATCGAGCACAAGATAATCGTTTCCTAGGGCGTGATACTTAAAAAACTTCATGAATCCACTGAATCGAGCTAGGTACGGGATCTCAATTTATTTTTAAACCCCGTCGGCGTGCGCTGTGAAAAGTTTGGGGATAATTTTAGTTGGTTTCACAGGGGGAATATCTCTATACCAACACTCTGCTTCTTTACACATCTCCTTTTTGAGAAACACATGGCAGAGGAAAATCGATACAGACGTTCAAGAAATTCGGAACTACAAGAGACCATCCCTTCCGACCCCGCATTGCAGGATCCGCATAATCTGGATGCGGAACAAGGTCTGATCGCGAGTTGTCTGATTGATGGAAGCAACGAAGTGCTCGCGGAATGCTTCAGCAGGGGGATCTCAGAAGACTCTTTTTATAGCCCAGCGCACAAGATTTTGTTTCGGGCGATTTGTAAGATTTTTGATGAAGGCAAACCGCCTGACATGATCGTCCTGGTTGAACACCTGCGGACGACCAAGCAACTCGATAACGTTGGGGGCATTCCTTACGTGAATCAATTAACCTCTCGCATTGAGACGCCGGTTCATGCGCGTTTCTGGATGGACATCGTTCGTGAGAAATTCCTGCTACGGTCGCTGAAAAGGACTTCGGAGAGCATCATCCACGAGATTTACGATTCCCCCCCGGCGATTGCTGAGTTCATGGGCAGCGTTGAGGAACGGATTTTCAAAATCGGCAATGACCTGATTACTAATACGACTGTTCACGTGGCACAGCCGGTAGAAGAGGCGTCGTCACTCATCCACAAAATGATCAAGCGTGAGATGTCAGACGCTGGGATCATGACAGGCTACAAGGATTTTGATGGGATGACCTATGGTCTTCATCCGCAGGAGATGATCGTGTTGGCCGCGCGACCCTCCGTAGGAAAGACCAGTCTTGCGATGAACATAGCAGAGAACATCGCGTGCGGCATTCCTCAGAACGATTTCAAGAAACATGGGGTGTTGGTTTTCAGCCTTGAGATGGGTGCGGATCAGCTTGCGATGCGTCTACTCACCTGCCGTGCTCAGGTCGACATGAGAAAGATCCGCGATGGATTTTGCAGTGGTGAAGAACAAAAGAAATTGGCGATTGCTGCCAAAGAGCTCAAAGACGCTCCGATTTGGATCGATGATTCAGGATCTTCGAAGGTTTTAGAACTTCGCGCAAAGGCACGACGACTTACGCAGAAGGAAGACATCAAGTTGATCGTGATCGATTACCTACAGCTTATCAGTGGTGACTCCAGCATGCCTCGTGAAAGTCAAATCTCGGACATCTCCCGACAGGTGAAGGCGATGGCAAAGGAACTCAAGGTACCAGTGCTTGTGCTCAGTCAGCTTAATCGTGAGTCTGAAAAAGAAAAACGAGATCCTCGCTTGTCGGATCTTCGGGAATCGGGTTCGATTGAACAGGACGCCGACGTGGTCATGATGCTGAGTCGACCTCGTAAAACTGATGATGATCCTGACGCCGATCCAGGCGATGCACAGATTCCGGCCGATGTTGAACATATCAAATTGAATATTGCCAAACAGAGAAATGGTCCGGTAGGAGTGGTAGATCTGCATTTTGTTCGTCGTTTCACGCGATATCAAAATTTTGCCCGCACTGAGGATCATTTGAACGAACCTTTATAGAAAACGTCCTAAATTACATCACCACCAAGATTATTGTTTACTAAGCCGCTAGGATACGCATTTTCCAGAGAGAGGCTTAATTCATTATGAGTAGACCACTCCACCCATTCTTGATTCCCCTATACCTGCTCACTGCAGTGTGGATTCCCGCAACATCTTTTGCTCAGGAACAAGAACCGCCAACCGTCGTGAGAGTTGATGTGGTTTATGAGGGATTTAAAAACATCAGTGAGCAATATGTTCGCGGTAATATTAAGATTAAAGTAGGCGATGCTTATGAACAGCCGATCGTAGACGATTCGGTTAAGTCGCTTTATCGTACAGGTTTATTTGAATTTATCGATGTGGACATCGAACGAGAGTCCGAAACGTCTGTTGCTGTGGTGTTTAACCTCCAGCCTAAATACAGAGTGGAAAATGTATTTTTTGAGGGCAATGACGATGCGAGTGATCGCAGACTTTTGCAGGAAATCACGATTCGCAGAGGTCAGTTCATGGATGAATTCGCGATCAAGTCAAACGCGGACAAGATCGAAGAGTATTACATCAAGAGAGGTTATTCCGACATCAAGGTTGAATTTGAGATCGAAAGAGATTTGGCAAATGGCATCGGAATCGTGACTTACTACATTGATGAGGGGCGGAAGATTAAGGTAAAGAAGATCCGCTTTGAAGGAAATGAAGAGGTCAAAACCCGCAAAATCCGAGGCAAAATGGATACCAAGCAGTGGAGTTGGATCTCATGGCTCACTGGAAACGGTAAATATGACCAGGATGAATTTCGCGACAGTCTTGATCAAATCGTTGAATATTACCAAAACGAGGGTTACCTGGATGTCTCCGTTGATGAAGAGAATATCGATCTCGACTACCGTAAAGGGAAAAATTTAGTCATCACGATCCCACTAGATGAGGGTCGTCAGTATCGCCTTGGTCGACTCTCAACCAAAGGAAATACCATTTTCACCGAAGCCGAACTTCTTCGCATGGTTTACTTGATTCCTGGGATGGTGTTTTCTCCGGAAAAAGTAGATGAAGCTGGTGAGACGATTCAGAAATACTACCGTTCGCAGGGTTATCTTGATAGTTATGTTCAAGCGGATCGTATTCCAAATATTGAAACTGGCCGGATTGACGTAGAATTTTCAATTCAAGAATCTGAGAAGGTTTACGTTGAAAACGTAAATATCCAGGGTAATACCACTACCAAGACGATCGTCATTTTGCGTGAGTTGGTACTTGCGCCAGGGGACGTGTTCAACGAAATCGCGATGGAGAACAGCCGCCTCCGTTTGGAAAACAGTAGGTATTTTGAAACCGTCAATGTAGCACCCGAGGAAACTAATATCCCAGGTCGTAAAAACATGCGAGTAATCGTTGAAGAAGGGCGAACAGGTAACTTCACCTTTGGTGCGGGGTTCAGTTCTCTGGAGCAAGCGTCTTTCTTTACTGAAATCACGATGGGTAACTTTGACATCTTTAACTGGAGAAGTTTCTTCCAGGGGGATGGGCAGAAGTTCCGCGTTCGTCTTTCAGTGGGTTCTCGCAGAAATGAGACGGTGATCGAATTCCAGGAACCCTGGCTGTTTGAAAAACGCCTTGGCTTAAGTGTGCAATTGTTCCGTGAAGAAACCGATAGTCTCATCAGTGAATACGACCAAATGGCTCAGGGTTTTAGTATTTCACTAAGAAAGCATCTTTTCGAGCTTGTGGAAGGAACTGTTTCCTATCGTTTGCAGAAAATTGAACTGACGAATGTCAGTCCCTCACTTTTACAAACCTACGGTGAAAGTGCGTTCGATCCTTACACTTCATCTAGTGTAGGTTTTCTACTTCTGAGAGATACGCGTAATCGCCTTAATTTCACCAATTCAGGTGATCGTGTCAGTTGGTATAACCAAGTTTCGGGAGGTGTTTTTGGAGGTGACGTGGATACCTGGAGCACCGAAGTTCGTGTGGGCAAGTGGATTCCAACCTTTGATTTATTTGACCAAAGCTTCTCGGTTTTGCTGAGAGCAGGTAGTGTTACTTCTCTTAAGAGTGACCAACGGGTGAGGCCTGCTGAGTTAAGGTATCTCGGGGGACCTGATGATCTGAGAGGATTCGATTATCGTCGAGTGGGTCCAAAAAATGACGGTGGTGCAACCATTGGTGGGCAATCCTACGGTATGGTGAGCATGCAGTATGGGTTCCTCATCTCTCCTCAATTTCAGTTTGTTACTTTTTATGATTGGGGATTCGTAAACGAGTCGGATTTCGATTTTTCAATGGAGCAATACAATGACAACGTTGGGTTAGGCATTCGCATCATGGTGATGGGCGCTCCCATGCGTTTGGATTATGGTATCCCATTGACTACAGATGAATTTAATGATGATGGTGGACAATTCCACTTCACATTCGGTACAAGATTCTAGAAGAAACAACAAATGAAGATACAAAAAGTTCTATTCGGATTGATGCTCACTGGTCTAACGACCATTGCATTTGCCCAAAAAGCCCCAAATCTGGTGACTGTTGACATGCAGAAAGCGCTCGCAGGTTATGAGCGTTTGCAGGAAGCCACTGTTAAGTTCGAAGCTTCCGTTGCTACAGCACGTGAGGAGTTGGAAGTAGAAGGGCAAAAATTGCAGACCGCTGCAGAAGGCATCAATGAACTCCAGCAACAAGGTCAAAACCCCGCTCTAACCGAGGAAAAACTCGAAGAAATTCGTGGTCAGCTTCAAGAGAAAGTTGATGAATACCGTCAGTTGGAAGCAGATTTTAACCAAATGCGCCAACGTGTGGAGCGCACTCTAGCTGAGCGTCGTAATAACATCATGAAACTTCACCTCGAAGAGATCAAAGACGCGGTTAAGCAAGTTTGTAAGGAAAGAGGTGCCGACCTTGCGATCAACAACGAAGGCAACTTGATTCTTTTTGCAGATGCAGCTTTTGATATCACAAATGATGTTCTTCAATCGCTGAACGCTTCAGTTCCGACTGAAGAGTAAGCGGTCTAAACAAAGAAAAACTTTGAAAGCCCTCGGTAATTCGAGGGCTTTTTTTGTGACCTTCTTGCAATTGTAGGAAGGAAAATTTTGCGGAAAACACATCACCTTCACTATTGATTCAGTTTACTGAAATCCGTATCACTTGAACATGATTTATCAAATTGCCCTCAACGATCTTGAGTCCCTTGTTCAGGATCATTTGGAGATTTCAGGGAATAAAGATGTAATTCTAAACGGGATTGCTTCTCTGGAACTCGCAAAGAAGGGAGATTTATCATTTGTCCAAAGCAAAAAGTATGTGATGAAAGCGAAGCAGTGTGAAGCTTCCGCTTTAATTGTTCCAGACCATTTGGATGCAGAATTTCCGAGTACCGAACTTATCATCAGGGCAGAAAATCCCACCCGTGTCATGTCCCAGATATGTTCGGGCCTTGAAAACCGACTGTTTTCTCGACCTGTTGGAGATATCAGCCCCCACGCGGTTATTGCGGATTCAGCTGAGTTAGCCGAAACTGTATCGGTTGGTCATTTTACGACCGTATCAGAAGGTGCGGTGATCAGCGAAGGTTCCTGCCTGTCCAACAACGTATCAGTGGGTAAAGAATCCCAAATTGGAAAGCACGTATTTATTGGAGATAACGTCACTTTAGCCCCTTACACTATTGTTGGAGACTACTCTAGAATCTACTCAGGCGCGGTTATTGGGGGGCCAGGCTTTGGCTATGAGTTTGACCCTCAGACGGGCGCTCACGAGCCTGTTCCGCAAATTGGAAGAGTTCGCATAGGCACCTATGTCGATATTGGAGCGAACACAGCGATAGACAGAGCCCGATTTGGGGAAACTGTAATTGGTGACGGAACTAAGATCGATAATCTGGTCCAAATCGCTCACAACGTTCGAATAGGCAAACACTGTATCCTGTGTGGTCAGGTCGGAATCAGCGGCAGTGTGAAGGTCGGTGACTACGTGGTGTTTGGTGGCAGGGCCGGAGTTTCGGATCATGTCGAGATTGCCAGCAAAACCCAATTTGGCGGTGGTACAGCAGTGGGTACCTCGATTACAGAGGAGGGCAAAAAGTTCTGGGGAGTTCCGGCGATGGATTATGGTTTGGCAATGAAGATTGCAGTTTTGCAAAGGAAGCTACCAGAGTTGTTTAAGCGAATGAAAGATTTGGAGAATACACTGGAAAACCAAACCTAACAGACTGATTTTACCTTCCACTCCCTCCTCTCACCCAACCCCGATCCCCAACCTCAATGAGATGCAAGAAACGCAATTATCCTGAAGAAGGTTTTCAGATGGCTCCGATGATCGATATGGTCTTCCTCCTGCTCGTATTTTTTATGACTGTTAGTTCTCTGGCAGATGCAGATAAATCCAAGGAACTGAATTTACCCGAATCTGAGGAGAGCAAGATACCTGGCGATCTTTCGGATCGTGGTACCATATCGGTTGATGCAGAAGGGAGAATTTACCTTGGAACCGAACTGGTGAGTGAGAAGGAAATGAAAGAGGCGATCCGCAAGTTGATTTCCCAGAAACCTTCAGCAAGCATCGTTTTACGTGCGGACCAAGAAACTCCCTATCGTTTTATCAAGAGTGCCCTCAAAAGCTGTGCAGAGTCCGGAGCATACGAGATCGTTTATGCCACCTATCAACAATAGATTTTGGATTCGATGCGAAGGGTAAAAAGAGAACCAGTTAAGGCAGA
The DNA here is from genome assembly GCA_022361075.1 of Opitutales bacterium. Classification (GTDB taxonomy): domain Bacteria; phylum Verrucomicrobiota; class Verrucomicrobiia; order Opitutales; family JAFGAQ01; genus JAKSBQ01. The sequence goes on from JAKSBQ010000327.1 coordinate 15,287, forward strand.
TTTCCAGATCGCTCCAATGATTGATTGCGTGTTTTTGTTGCTCATTTATTTCATCATGACCTCCACTCTGAAAAAACAAGAAGCTGATGTCTCTTTTCAGCTTCCGGGAACTGTTGAGCAGAACGAGGCTTTGGAGATGCCGGATGAGCAGTTTATCGAAATCCGTGAAGACGGGAGTGTTGTTGTAAATGAATACGCTTACGGAAACATCAACGAGAGAAGTCTTGTTCGACTCGAAGGTATGTTGAGTCGATACAAAGAGGCGAGTGATGCGAATAAATCAATTGCTCAGGTTACGATTTTGCCTTCAGACGAAATTCCTCATTCGGGAGTGGTGAAAGTGATGGATGCGTGTGCCAAAGCGGAAATCAAATCCGTTAATTTTGCGCTTGGGGAAGAAGTCTAATTTTCCTGAGAAACTTCAGACGGGTTTAGTTTCTTTTCCTTTTTCGTTTTGTCGGATTCCATCCGGAACGAGAGAAAAATGTAGGCGAAAACTCCTACGCAAATCGCGCTGTCAGCGACGTTAAAAGCCGGCCATCTGTAGAATTGAAGATCAACGTCGATAAAGTCGATGACATGACCCACAGCAATACGGTCATAAAGATTGCCTATGATACCTCCGATCAACAGTCCGAAGGCAATCTGCATGGACTTCAGGTGCAGTCCTAGCATCTTCCGGAATAAAAATATCCCTGCGATTGTGATGACCGCAAACACCGCAAGCACGTTTCCAAATCCCTGAAACATACCCCAGGCTGCGCCCTTGTTTCCTATGTGTACCAGACTAAGAAATCCTTCAAACGGTGGAACGGGCACAGGGTTTAGGTAGGTTCCAAATGGTATATTTTTCACAACAAGCCATTTTGTAGTCTGATCGAGTAATATAATCACACTCGCGCATATCAGCATAAGGCGATAGTTGGTGATTCTGGATTTCCAGTTAAGTGGCTTCATCGGCAGCGGACTTCTGAAGAACGGCGTTAGTTATTCTTCAGCTTCGTCGTCAGCAGTGAACGCTGCTGATTCCTCAACAGTCTCAGCGAATGCGCCTCCTCTTTGAACGGACTTCTTCTGGGATCGTTCAAACTCGATTTGACCTTCCACTGAGAATCGAGTGAAAGGAACTGCTTTCAAACGTTCCTTTGCAATCGGTTTTCCGGTGACTTTGCAGATGCCGTAACTTCCGTCAAAAATACGTTCAATGGCCTTCTCGATTTCATGAAGAGCCTCTTTCTCTGAAGACACCAGGCTCAGAGCAAAATCGCGGTCAAAGGTTTCTGTTCCAGCGTCCGCCATGTGCTGACCATAGCTTGAAAGGTCTCCGGAATCATCCTTGGAAGAGCGGTGGAGTGTTTCTTTGGTGTGAAAATCCAATCCACTAGTCACGTGTTCTCGTAGCTCAATGAGCTGTCTGAAGAACGAGAGCCATTTCTTCGGAACTTGTGATTCGTCGTACTGCTTGATTGGCGGAGATTCAGGCTCTGAGAGATTAAAACCGAGAATATCCGCAGCCGAAACAGCGCCTAACCGTTGTGTTGCTGGCTTGGGTTCTTCAACAGCAGTTTTAACCTCCGCTTTTGCGACTTTTTTGGCAGGCTTTGAAGCGACGACTGCCTTCTTTTGTTTTTTCTCCTCCTTCGCTTTCTTCTTTAGGATTTCATCAACTTCATCGATGCTGAAAAAAGGTTGAGAGGATTTTAAATTACTGTCTTTGCTCATAATTCGTATCAATTGATTTTTGACTATTCAGTAGCTTACTTTTTAAAAATTTTGTCGTGAACTTCCTTGTCTCTGAGTGAAACGGGACCCCAGTTTTCGGTATCGTGGAGCTTTTCTACCCAACGCCAGCTTCTGGGGCAACGTTCCCCAGCGGCAGGTCCAACTTTTACTGCAGATTCACTATTTTGCAATTTGACGACTGAAACGATAAATAGTTCAGAAAGATCTTCTTCTCCAAGCCTTTGCAGGTTCGTCATAAATCCTTCAGCATCGTTGTCTGAGATTACAATTTCAGCGTCAAGAGACTGACCGATCTTTTTCGATTTTCTCAGGTCTTCCAGTTTTTCATTCACTTGTTCCACCTTGAAACGAAGGATCTCATTGATTTGTTTCGCACTTTCTTCGAAGTTTGGAACATCTTCCAATTCGGGCCAGTCCAAGAGTGCGCTGCAGTTGTCCAAGAAGTCTTGGTCTTCGTGAAGATAAGCCCATGCCTCGTCTGTAGTGAATGGCATGACCGGGTTCAAAATGCGAACCAACGTATCCAGCACCCTTCGAAGTGCGGTTTGCGAAGACCGGCGTTTATGATCATCAGGTGCTAACGTATACAGACGGTCTTTGATGATGTCGTGATAAGTCGCTGAAAGTGTCTGGTTACAGAAGAGCTGGATGGTTTGGTAAACTTTAGGGAAGTCGTAGCGATCGAACGCTTCAGTCACTTTTTGGACCATATCCCTTGTTTCCTGAAGCACCCATTTGTCAAGCATGTGCAAATCATCCCAGGCGATCGTATCCTTCTCCTTATCAAAATCGTAGAGATTGCTGATTTGGAAACGAAGCGTATTGCGGATCAGTCGGTAGATATTCGAAGTTTGCTTGATGATTGTATTCCCGATGGGCAGATCCCCCCGGTAGTCCTCCGAAGAAATCAGAAGGCGTAGGATGTCAGCTCCGTATTGTCCGATCCACTCGGTCGCAGTTTTCGCCCCTTGGCTTTTGGACATTTTTCTGCCGTTTTCGTCGACTACAAACCCATGAGTAAGAACGGTTTTGTAAGGAGCTTTTTCCTTAGTGACGACCGAAGTCCAGATTGACGACTGGAACCAACCACGGTGTTGATCGCTTCCTTCTAGGTAAAGATCTGCAGGAGAGTGGAGTCCGTCAAAACGGTCCAGAACGGCTTTGTGTGAGCTTCCGGAATCGAACCACACGTCTAATGTATCTAACCCCTTGGTGAGGTTGTTCGCGCGGCATCCCTCCGGAAGATTAACTCCCTCAAGGAGTTGTTCCTCAGTCCATTCGAACCAGATATTGGTGCCGTGTTTTTCGACTTTGTCTGCGATCGCGTTGATTACACCGTGATCGAGCATTGGCTCGCCGTTCTCATCAAAAAATACAGGAATTGGAACTCCCCACGCGCGTTGGCGGGAGATGCACCAGTCGGGTCTGGACTCCACTGCCCCCCGAATGCGGTTTTCACCCCAATCCGGAACCCACTCGACTTGATCGATTTCTTTGAGCACCTGCTCTCGCAGACCATCTTGGTCTAGACGCATGAAAAACTGATCCATCGCGCGAAAGATGACCGGAGTTTTAGATCTCCAACAGTGCGGGTATTGGTGCTTAAACTTCGTGTGCTGGAGCAATGCTCCCTTTTCTTCGAGCAGTTGAAGTACCGCGATATTGGCGGGATTCTTCCCTCCTTTTTCCAAGACACTGACCCCCACGAGTTCCGAGATCATTTGACCGTCGTCTTCGTAGACTCCATCGTCGTTCACGGGGCAGTAAATGTCTAAGCCATACTTCAATCCGGTTTGGTAATCCTCAAGACCATGACCTGGAGCAGTGTGAACCGCACCCGTTCCGGATTCAAGTGTCACGTAGTCTGCTAAAACGATTGGGCTTTCGCGTTCGATGAAAGGATGATCTGTTACAAGACCTTCGAGAGATTCTCCTTTGTAAACCGCCTCACCAACAGTTGCTTTATCTTCCCAATCGCAGTCTTTGATGAAAGTTTCGGCTAGCTCAGCAGCCACGAGATAGTGGACCCCGTCTTTCTCCACGCAGACGTATTCAAAACGTGGATGGAGCGCGATCGCGAGATTCGCGGGGATGGTCCACGGAGTAGTGGTCCAAATGACTACTTTCGTATTTTCCGGAAGATCGAATTCTTTCGCGTTCTTCGCCTTAAATCCGACCCAGATTGATGAACTGGTGTGCTCTGCGTATTCGATCTCAGCTTCAGCCAAAGCGGTTCGGCACGGGATGGACCAGTAGACGGGCTTTTTGCTGCGGTAAACGAGTTGGCGTTCGACGAAGCCAGAAAACGTTCTGAGGATGTCCGCTTCGTACGCTGAATCCATCGTTTCATAGTGGTTGTCCCAATCCGTTAGGATCCCCAGCCGTTTGAACTGCTCAAGCTGGATATCAATGAACCTACGAGCAAACGCTTCACACTCCTTGCGTACGGTTACGGGGTCAAGATCTGCAGCACTCTTGCGGAGTTCTTTCGACACTGCGTGCTCGATGGGCAGCCCATGACAGTCCCAACCAGTCACGTAGGGAGCATCGTAGTCACGCATGGTTTTGTAGCGCACCACGATGTCTTTCAGGACCTTGTTGAGAACGTGCCCCAAGTGAATGTCACCGTTTGCAAATGGGGGTCCATCGTGCAACAGAAATTGCTCCCGGCCTTTTTTTTGCTCACGAATCTTTGCATAGACGGATTGCGAATCCCAGTTTTCGATTCGTTTAGGCTCCCTCTTGACCAAATCCGCGCGCATCGGAAATGAAGTTTTCGGGAGGTTCAAAGTGTCCTTTAAATTCACTGACATCAGGAAAAAATAAGAGCAAAGAGTCTGCTTTTCACCTTGAGTAAGTCAAGTATTCAAGCGATTTCGAGAGGGATAAACTTCGCGTATTCGTAACATTTTCCGAATTTTTGAAAAAAGAGCACCCAAGAAATGAGCTAAAAATTACTTTAGTTTTGAGTTTGGCAGGTTTTAGGCTTTGTGTGTTACCTTTGCGTTTCGAGAAGAAACAACCGCAATTTTCCACTGAAGAACCTGAAATTATCTGATACCGCTTTGAGAAGGATCCACTTTTTACTTTTCCCGTTGATTGTATTTAGGCTTGCAGGAGTATCCATCCCGACGATGGATCTTGACGAAGTACAGGAAGGTATGATCGGAAGTTGGGATACTGTCGTGAAGGGTGACGAACTGAGAAGTTTTAAACTGAAGGTCCTTGGTGTTTCCCCGAGTTTTATTGGTCCCAAAAAACCGGTGATTATTTGTGAAGCGATTGATGCCGAGCAGATACTCAATGGCCCTGTGGGGGGCATGAGCGGAAGTCCGGTCTACATTGATGGAAAGTTGGTGGGTGCATACGCTTATGGTTACACTTGGCCAAAGGAACAAGCGATCATCGGAGTTACGCCGATCGATTCGATGATCGAGATTGTAGAGAACTTCCCACCGATTGATCCGGAAAAGCGCTATCGCAAGTCCTACAATAATGGACGTGAAGGTTTGTTCAAAAGGCAGGCCGCTGACTTGTCTGAAGGATCTGAATCACTCCTGAGTGATTTTGCTTTCAACAACGTGGATGCCCCCGAAGCCCAGAACCCATTCCCCCTTATGGTTTCCGGTATCTCGCAAAGTGTTCTTGATGTTTTCTCCAAAGAATCGGCTGAAGCTGGAATCGAGTGGGTGGTTGCACCGACTGCTAGTTCGGCACCAACGTCTGATTGGACTGAACAGGAATCCGTTAATTTTAACCCTGGCATGCCCATCGCGGGGGTTTTGATGGGTGGAGATTTCAGCATCACAGGTGTTGGAACGGTTACCTGGAAAGAAGGGAATAAGATCCTTGGATTCGGGCACCCGTTTTTGGGTGCTGGAGATGTTCAGATTCCGATGGCGCCGGCGCGGGTGATCACGATTGTTCGTTCGGTTTATCGATCCTTCAAGCTTTCGAATATCGGACCGGTCGTTGGCTCGATCTATCAGGATCGTCTTACTGGCATTGCCGGGGAGATTGGAAGAGAAGCTCCGACGATCAAAGTGACTTACAGAGTCGGAGATGGAAACGGGAAATCCGAAAGTTACAGCGCGGAAGTATTCGAACATCCGTCTATGAGTCCCTTGCTATCAGCGATTGGTTTGATGCAGTGTCTGCAAACCAGCCTTGAGTCAAACGAAGAGCAGACCCTTTATCTCAAAACCAAAATCAAAGTTCGTGGGCAGGATAGCATCCAGTATAAAAATGTGGCTGTGGGATCCAGTGGTGCAATGCAACTTGCCTTTCAACTGCTTGGAGTCATGAGAGCGCTGACGGACAACCCGTTTGAATTCCCCAAAATTGAAAGCCTAGATTGTGAAGTGGTGATGAAGCCTGTTCAGCACTTTAGCTTTTTTGATCAGATAACGGTCGAGAGCGATGTCCCTGCGCCAGCTGAGAATTTGGATGTAAAACTTCGCATTCGAAACTACCTGGGCGAGCCCGTTTCACACGAGCTTTCGATTCCCATTCCAGTCGGAACCAAAGGAGAGGTGCTCACGATGGAGATCGTTGACGCCAATTCGCTTGGCTCGAACAACATGCTTATTCGTCCGGATATGGATACGCTCAGCGATATTGTCCGAACCGCAAATGAGATTAAGTCCAGCCAGAATATCTACGTGAGACTCCTCAAAAAGGCCCAAGGTCTCCTGATCCAGGGTGATGAAATGGTCGATCTACCTCCATCAGTCACCCATCTTTTTAGCACTCCCAAAAATGCTCAATACAGCAGCAATACGACCGAAGTGGTGCTTTGGGATACCGTAATCCAAACCGAAGGGGTTTTCTTCGGCTCCTACCGCCTGAATATTGAGATTAAATAACAAAATGATGAGACGCTCTTTTCCAAAATCGATTTTCCTCGTCCTAATTGCAGGCGCGGCAGCGACATTCACATTGTCTGCCGTGACGACCCAGAGCAAAGTTCACGAGGGTTTTGAAACTTTCAACAAGGGAACATTTGAGAATGTTGGAATCACCTTCGACGGTAAAATATTCCCGACTCGAAAACTCACGGAATTAATCAACTTACCTGCCAGTATTGTTTGGGAGACGGTGATCGATGAGAACGGCAATTTGATCATCAGCACCGGAAATGATGGAACCGTTTACGAGGTTGATAGGGAGGGCGAACACGAAGTGATTTTCCAGCCCGAGGAAGCGTTGTCCAAAGCTCTCGCAGTGGATGACAAGGGGCGAATTTATGTCGGAACTTCTCCAAAAGGACGAGTTTATCGAATCCTTCAGGACGGGACGCAGGAAATATTCTTTGATCCGTCAGATCTCTATATCTGGGATCTGAAAATCGGGGCGGACGGTATGGTCTACGTTGCGACAGGTGGGCGAGGACAAGTTTATCGCATCCCTCAGGATTATAGGATGGGAGACGATCCTGAAGTGATATTTGAAGCCTCCGAGATACATGTGAACAAGCTCGCCTTCACGAGCGATAATTCAGCTCTCATCGTTGGATGTGGTACTGGTGGCAACCTCTATCGAGTGGAATACGATGGAAGCTATTATGCGCTTTATCACTCCGGTGCAGATGAGATTAAGTCGATTTTCCCGCAAGAGGATGGCTCGGTTTACTTCTCAACTTTTTCGTCTAAAGGTGGTGCCACTGTAAAGAATGGAACTGACAGTTCCGACGGGAAGAAAAATGGGGATGCAAAGAAGGATAACCCGTATTCCTTTACCGTTTTTGCAAAAGCTCCGGCAGAGAGCAACGGATTGCTCCATCTGGATCCGAATGGAAACGTGAAGTCCGTATGGTCTCTTCCTTCGACAAAGATCTTTACTGCAAATCAACTCGAAGATGGGCGTTGGTTGATCGGTAGTGGCAGCAACGGAAGAGTTTTCAGAACGGAAGGGATCAATGAGTGGAGTAACGTCTTTGCGGTACCTTCAGGCGGTGAAGTTACGCAAATCATTCCACTCGAAAAGGAAGATTCACTTTACCTGGTATCCAGCAACCCCGCGCGAGTTTACCTGCTGGAGGAAACAATCAGTGAAGAAGCTAAATACACCTCAGAAGTGATCGACACAGGCAAGATGGTGGATTGGGGAACATTACGCTACTTGTCGGTTACGGGTAGTTTCGAAAATCACGTCGAGATTCAAACTCGCTCTGGAAACATTGAAGATCCGAATCGTTCTTGGTCCGAATGGCAACCTCTTGAAAACGGACGAATCCAGAGCCCCAACTCCAGGTTCATTCAATATCAGATTCATCTCCTGGTGGACAACCCGGGTATTCAGCAGACGAAGGTTTATTATCAGGAGCAGAACCTTCATCCGATGATTGATCAAATACGAATCCTGAAGGGAGCTTATCGATTATTCTCTGCTCCTCAGCCGTCAAAGAATGTGAATTTCAGTCAAGTGTTTGGTTCCAGCCAGATCCGGCCAACCAACAGAATCCCCCAGCTCGTGATGGAAAAGGAAGAAGGAGCAATCACTGCAGCCTGGCTGCCTTCCGATCCGAATAATGACCGCTTGATGTTTGCGTTGGATGTGCGAAAAGTCGGAGAGAACGAGTGGATAAGTGTGGCCGCAGAGTTGGAGCATCCGCTGTATGCGATGGACATCCGGGGACTCGAAGAGGGTTATTACCAGTTTAGGGTAACAGCGGATGATTGGCTCGATAATGGAGACGGACAATCTCTGCAATACGCGTCAGTCAGTGACCCCTATTTGGTGGATTTCACTTCTCCAGAAGTCGTTTTACACACCTCAGAGGTCGATGATGACAGTGTAACTTTTAGTCTGACCGTCGAAGACCAATTTGGAATTATTGAGCGTGCATATTACAGTCTCAACGGTGGGCATGTGCGAAAGGCGATTCCGGTTGATGGAATGTTTGACTCTAACCAGGAGGCGTTTGAGATTGTTATTGAAGACTTGGAAGCAGGTTCAAACAGTCTGATTTTCCAGGGCTATGATGAAAACGGAAACGTTGGGGTGACTACTCAGCATTTCGTGATCGAATGATCTCATTAGTTTTTCGGTAGGTATTTGTGGAGTTTAAACACTAGCCCTACCGTGAAGTAGACAGCCGCGCTGATCCCGATGATCGAGATTAAGCTGACCGAAAGTTGCCATTTCGAAGCGTTAGTTGAGAATGATGATGTGTGGTGGATTCCGAATGTGACGGTTGCGATGAGAAATAAATTCGACACCAATATTCTGCTTAGAGGAGGAAGAAAACTTAGCGCATTGGATGGTTTGTGATGCTTAAGCCAGAAGTAGCTTAGTGCTCCAAATTGGGCGACTGAGGTGGATAGATTGGCAATCGCTAGTCCCTGCACTCCAAAAGGCTGAATGAGAGCCAGTGAAAGTAAGATGTTCAGTCCCATCGAATAACCGGAAATCACAACAGGGAGCTTCATGTCCTTCTCCGCATGAAATGCTCGGGTAAATAACGCGGTGTAAGAATAAAATGGAATACAGGCTGCATAAATAGCCAGGATAGGCGAAGTTGCCATCACATCCTGGACGGAGTAGTTCCCCCACTGAAATAGCATCGAAAGAACAGGGGTCGCGAGCATTCCGATTCCAATCGCGCAGGGAAGAGAAATCAGAGTCATCGCCAAGAATCCTTCTTTGAGAATGTTGGAAAACTCTGAAGTTTTCTTTTCCGCGAAAGAACGAGATAGTTTTGGAAATAACACGGTGTAAATCGCCACCGTGAAGAGGCCTAGAGGGAATTCGACAATTCGACTCGCCACATAGAGTTGGGAAACTGCTTCGTCTGAGATTTGAAAAGCGATCAATCGAGTGACCAATAGATTTATTTGAAGTATTGCAGCTCCGACAGTCGCTGTGGCGAATAGCTTTCCGACTTCCGAGATTTCAGGAGATTTATCGATCCTAAGTCTTGGCTTCCACTTTTTTAGAAGTGCCAGTCCGAAGGGAAGGAGAAACTGAACGACACCCCCGAACAAGACTCCAAGACAAATGAGGTGGGCAACCTGAAGGTCGGTTTTGTTCAATATTCGACTTCCAATCAAGATGGCACCGATCATGCACAGATTTAGCAGAATTGGCGAAAGAGAGGGTAAAAAGAATTGCCCGAGGCAGTTCAGCGCAGCCGTCAAGATCGCCGCCAAACAGATTAGCAATGCATAGGGTAACAGAAACTGTAACATGGGAAAGGCAATTTCCCAATTTGGAGGAAGTGAGAGTGTGTGGGTTAACACCCAAACGATCACAATCATCACCCCAATGATTCCTCCGAAGTAAAGCAAAATGCGGCTCAGTGTTTGATTGAGGAGATTGAAGGCTGAGGGCTCATTCTTGGAACGAACTTCTTCAAAGACAGGGACAAATGCCGATGATAAAGCACCTTCCCCTAACATGCGTCTGAACAAATTTGGAATCGTAAACGCTATAATGAATGCTGAACTGATCATTCCACTTCCGAGTGCAGAAAAAAGCAGGACGTCTCGTAAGAGCCCAAGAATCCTTGAAAAAACAGTGGAAACTGAGAGTGAGGATATCTGCTTAAGGCTTCTTGAGATCATTTTTGCGAAAATCGAAAAGCGATTGTAACATACTGTTTGCTTTTGCAGTCTCTATGAAGTTGCACGCTGCACAGAGCAACCCTAATTTCTAACATTTACCCAAAACCATCATTTCCCGCCGTGCCATTACTGGATAATCTCAAAGAAAAGCTTAGGAGGCATCCGAAGAGGATCGTATTCCCTGAAGGAGGGGATCCACGAATCATTCAGGCTGCCCGTCAGTTTGTAACTAACAAACTGGGTGTGCCTGTTCTTTTGGGAGATCGCCGGGAGATCAAAGAGAGGGCAATGCAGCTTAACATTAATCTCGACCGGATAAGATTGGTCGAACCGGAGCGAACTGATGAGGTGGAGTTGTACATCGATTTCTTAAAAAAAGTACCCAGATACGGCAACCTCAACAATGATGAACTCCGGGAGATTGCTCTGGACAAGAATCACTATGCTGCGTTGATGGTGAGCAACGGACAAGCAGACGGACTGGTCTCGGGAGCAACTGTGGGTGCTTCGAGTGCGCTAAGACCTTTGTTACGGATTTTACCCCGCCAGCCCGGAGTGGAGACGGTTTCGTCCTTGCTTATTCTGGATGTTGCGATCGATGAAGATGAACGGAAAATCATCGTTCTAGCGGACTCTGCAGTTATTCCTATGCCAACTGAGGAGCAGCTCTGTGACATTGGAATCAATGCCGCTCGATTGAGAAACCACTTCATGGATGAGCGTTCGAAGATCGCCTTTTTGAGCTACACGACCGCTTCCAATCACGCAAAAGACGTGAGGGTGGTTAAAATGAAAAATGCGACAGAACTCGCGAAGAAGAAGGTGGGTGATCTCGGATTTGATTTTGACCTTGAGGGTGAGATGCAGGCAGACGCCGCGTTGGATCCTTTTACTGCAAAAATTAAAGGTCTATCCGGACCAGTCGCTGGCAATGCAAATGTTTTGGTATTTCCTGATTTGATGGCCAGCAACATCACTTCCAAAATGGTCCAGTGTTTGGCGAATTGCAGGTCCTATGGCCAAATTCTCACTGGGTTTACAAGGCCTGCCGCTGAGATCAGTAGAAGTTCGAGTGCGCATGACATTTTGGGAACAGCGGTCATAGTAGCAGTTCAGGCCGTCGATCGTAATTTGATATTGACTGAGTCCTAACTAGCTTCCGAACCATTCACTGTGATTTTTGACTAACGCAAACATGAATATTCAAGACGAAAAGAAGTATCGTCAAACATTACTGGAAAACCCAACGAACCGGACGACGAAGCGCATCTTTGTTGCTGGAACACGTATGAACGAAGGTAAGACGACTACATGCCTTGGTCTTTTTTCTGCAATACAGTCGGTGAATCCGAATCTCGGGTTTATCAAACCCATTGGTCAACGATTTGTGGATGTCGGTGGCAACATGATCGATGAAGATACGGTGCTTTTTAATTCGACCTATCGGATTTCGGCTCCGATAGAGGCAATGAGTCCGGTCGCGATCGATCCGACCTTGACTCGTAGGTTTCTGGACAGTCCTGAGTCTTATTCCCCGCAGCTGATCGATCAAATGTGCAGAGGATTCGACCGTGCAGCTTTTGAAAAAGATTACATCATCATTGAAGGAAGTGGCCACGCGGGTGTCGGGACGGTTTTCGACATGTCGAACGCCCAGGTTGCGAAACGCCTGGGTGCGAAAGTGATCATCGTGTCTTCGGGGGGAATTGGTCGGCCTATCGATGAAATCGCGATGAATCATGCTCTTTTCAAGGAACACGGAGTGGAAGTCATCGGTGCGATTCTCAACAAGGTTTTGCCGGAGAAAATGGATTATATCCGAAAATACGGCGGACTGGGGCTCAAGCGTTTGGGCATCGAGCTTCTTGGTGTGATTCCAGTGGTAAAAGAATTAACGGCGCCTAACATGTCGCAGATTCTTGAGGTCACGAAAGGTCGTTGGCTCAATGGTGAAAAAAGGGGTAAGAATGCGAGGGTTCTGAATGTAGTGATCGGGGCTATGACCGCGCGTTTGATCACCGAATATTTTAAACCAGGGGTGTTAGTCATTGTGCCCGGAGACCGTGAAGATGTGTTGTTTGCGGCGATGTCTTCGGATCGGTTTTTCAGTGAAGGCGGGGTTTCCGGACTCATCCTGACGCGTAATGTGTTGCCGAGTCCGAAAATGATGGATTTGCTCAGGAAAACCACACTTCCCGTGATCATTTGTGAGGATGAAAGCTATTCGGTCGCTTCGAAAATCAACAATATGACTATCAAAACTCAGCCTGAGGATTCAGATAAAATTCCTTTAATCCAAAATACGATCATGGAAAACATTGAGGTGGATAAAATCTTCGACGCTTTCGAGTAATCACTCAGGAGAATGAGAAAAATCATTGGGTCGAGTTCATGATGCCCATCAATTTGATGGAAAAATTCAAATCTTCTTCAAAGAACTCCCATGCTTGGAGGAATCCATGATAGTCCTTTGCAAGAAGTCGTTCGTAGCAGATTCCAATCGAGCGTAATGCGTTGGCGCAGGATGGGTTGATGCGGACCAGATTTTCCTTAATTCGATTTTTCGCCCGTGTGTAGGCTTCGTCGTAGTTTCCTCTGATCAGTTTTGTTTTTGAAATCTCATTTAGCGTCACTCTTTTCTTTCCCGAATGTGTCATGAGAGGAATGCTTGAGAGCTGTTGAAGGAACAGAACTGATTTGTCCATTTTCATCACTGGTGATGAGTTTGTATTGGAGTAATCCACGAAGAAAAGTAGTTCCTCTGATGTCATGGAAATGGATGCGTCCAGTTGAGGTATGAGAATCTGTGGATTTTTTGAAAGCTGTCTCCACCAGTTTTTTCGGTTTCCTGCTTGGTCTATTTGAAATTTGAATTTCCAAAAGCTAATGGCTTGTTTTTTGTCGATTTGAGCCTGATGGTCAGAGATCGCATCCTCAAGCAAGTCAAAATAAGCTGGATTGTTTCTTACTTTGTAGTCCCAGAACCATGCGTTGTGCATGCCTTCGATGTCTTTAGGTTGAAGAAAACTTTCAGCAGGTTCGATGAGAAGGGAGGCGAGTAGTTTGAAAAGATCCCTCTCAGAAACGCTTTCGAAGTATCTGTTTTTTAGACGTTTACCGGAAGCAGACTCGATACGAACCAACTTCCGATCTCCGTTGTTTTTAAAATCAACCTTTAGTGAGCCGTAGTCTTTGTGATAGGTTTTAAGGTAGTCTTTGATCAGTTCAATTTTGCAGGATTCCATGGAATCCTCTGAAAACAGATTGAAGATCGGCGCCAAAGAAAACAGGAAGAGAAGGGCTCTCGTTCCTATCCCAGTCATTTGATTTTCCAATCTATTTGGTATGAATCCAGAGGCTTTGATCTTCAACAGTAATGGTGTGAATCACTTGCCACGCTGCGTCGATTTTTTCTGAAGCTTCACCCTTTGGAATGAGTGCAGGTATCAATTTAGATGACCAGAGGTTTTTGAAAGGAAGAGGAGCTGAATTAATGTGGATTCGCTCCATTACCCAGAGGGGTCTCCCGGAAGTATTGTCGAAAGTGCCTCGGGCGATCATTCGCGTCTCAAAATCATTTCCCAGTGTGTGAAAAGTGAGGGGCCATTGAATATCAATTTTGCCTTCACCGATGTGGAAGCCAGGTGCAGTAGGTTTGATGTTGACACTACTTAAATCCTCACCCACCGCGTTTTGGAATGCTTGGAATTGATCATTTGCGATACCATTGAGATCTGCAGCTTTTAATTCGATTCCCTGTCCGGGCTGACTGAGGATGTTTTTTAGCATGGCACCCCCACCTCGTCTTGAGCCGACATTTCGGTGATACTTCACTTCTTTTTGGGTTTGAAATAAGCCAGGGACTGAATCTTCCTGTGAGTCGCGATCTTCGAAAAGCTGGATGGCTGTCGGTTTTACTGAGAGTAGATACAAAAAACCTATTAGTGAGCCAAGGAATCCCCAAAAAAGGTAAGAGAACAACAGTTGAAAAACTGGAAAGGAGTAATGGAGGCTGTGTTCACGTGTCATTTTCTTAGAATCGAAGGTTATTGATTATTTGGTTTTCACTGTTTCTGTTTTCTTGTCCTTCGCAGGAGCTGAGCTACTTTTTTCAGATTTGTCTGTTGCTGAATCCGGCTTGGAAGACGAATCTGACGAAGACTTTTTCTTGTAGTCGGTTTCATAGAATCCACTGCCTTTGAATATAATGCCAGCTCCGAGGCCAATCTTTCTTTTCAATGTGTCTTGGTTGCAAATTGGACACTGCACAAGAGAATCGTCTTTCATGGATTGAAAGGTTTCAAATTCGTGTGCACACGAATCGTCAGTGCATATGTACTCGTAAGTCGGCATGTCTTATCGATATCGGTTGTTTTCCAATTCTATGAATACGATTGGAAAATAAATAGTCATTGCGATGGCAGTTGAGAATCCGAAAACCGGAAATCCTAGAAAGACAGCTCCCCAAAAAGTGATCGTTGGAATCATTAGTTCCGACCAGTAATGTTTGTACAACTCTATTAATCTCCCAATATTGAAGGCGGCTTCCAGTTTTTGTGTTTCAAGAAACTCGGAGTATGCCAAAGCAATCAGTTGGATAGAAATAAACAGTACCACAGTGGTGGGTAGCCAAGTGAAAAATTCGAAATATAAAACCCAATCCGACCAGACTGACGAAACTTTCCAAACTAGTAGAATTGGAAGTAAACCATAGGCGAAGATAAGGAGCAGCAGTTCCCAGGACTCGACCAGTAGCGCTATCCACTCGTTCCACTGTGGCAAGGTGAGATCATTGCTGGAACGGACTTGTTTGACATACCTCGCGAGGTAACCGAGGAAAAAAGGGATTCCCAGCAGTGAGAAAATAAGCAATGCCGCAACTGCCATCTTAGGAAAAAACTGATGGCTTCTGAGTATTTGTTTGGTAATGCTACTCAACTTGTTTTCTGATGTTGATTTCGGATTAAACGTTTAAAGGAGGAAAATTAGTGAGTTTTGACGCACAATTGCAAGTTTTTCGGGCAAGAATTGAAGAGGGATTGAAGTGCTACATTCCGTTGGATGAATCGACGCCAGATCGCCTTCAGAGCGCGATGAAACATAGCATTTTTGCAGGAGGAAAACGAGTGAGGCCAATCTTGCTGCTTGCCGCGTTCGACATCAACCCGAGTTTGAATGATCCGATACCTGCTGCAGTGGCGTTGGAAGCCCTGCACACCTACTCGCTTATTCATGATGATCTTCCCGATATGGATGATAGTGACTTAAGAAGAGGTCACCTCACCTGTCACAAAGCTTTCGATCCGGCTACGGCGATTTTGGCGGGTGATGCATTGTTGACACTTTCATTCGAGCTTTTGAGCACTGCTTACAGAGGAGAACCGCGTATCGCGTGTGATCTGATCAAAGAGTTATCTTATGCTGCTGGTTCGGGTCGTTTAATCGGGGGTCAAATGGAGGATGTTTGGCTCGACAAAAGCCAATCACGAGAAGCGGGTTCTTTAGATCATTTGACAAGAATTGAAGACAACAAAACTGGAGCTCTTTTTGAGGCTTCATTAATGATGGGATTGATCCTTGCGGATCGACCCGAAGATGAACTAAAAATTGCGAAGAAGCTGGGAGTTAACATTGGTCGAACGTTTCAAATCATTGACGACATATTGGACGCCACCAGTGATGATCAAACGCTTGGAAAGACAACAAACATTGACTCGAAAAATCAGAAGTTGACTGCAGTCACCCAATATGGAGTTGATGGTGCGCGAGACGAGGTCGATCAACTTGTTAATGAAGGGAAGAAACTTGTAAAGTCGCTAGACCAAAACAATGAATTTCTTATGAGTTTTTTGGACTATTTGAAGCATCGAGCAAACTAGAACAAATATTTGATCTTTTCTGAATATAGATATCTTTACTCCAACCTATGTTTTGGGGAAATTTTCTATCAGCCTTTACGTTTGACAAAAGTTATTCACCATTACACCCTTAGTTATTCACAATTTATGGCCGTTTGACCCTAATTTATATACATATGAACAGTTATATGAGGTTAAATAG
>JAKSBQ010000049.1 GCA_022361075.1 Opitutales bacterium
ACGCACCAACCACACCCGAAGCGCCTCTTGCCGACATTGGCAAGTTGCCTGCCTTCTTTGATACGGAGGTGGTGTGCTCTGCCAACCACTGGCGAGGCCTTCCACCACGAGGTGTTGTAAGAGGCACTCTTTTCACCAGTGGACCGAGGTGGCTGGAGACGAGTCTCCCTGGCCCACATTGTCTTGGTACGACGCACAGTGTACCTGCTGCGCCGCCGCGATGCTGCCGATAGCTGGCCAGACAAGTGGCCACGTTCCTCAAAGCGTCTCTCGCTCAACGTCCAGGCAATGGTCGGAACACGTGTCGTGGCCTCTGCTTGGGCCGTGCGCTCGGTAGTTGGCACGTGCAAGACATACTCACGGCTGTAAATGCGACTTGCGTCGCAGGCGGCTGGTGGGAAATGCCAGGCGCTCTTCTGCCGTGCCTTCGCACCGCGCGCTCTGGGTCACAAACTTCGTACTTGCCAACGCACCTCTCTGGCGAATTCAACCCGAGCGCGGGCGAGCCTTGGCGTGCCGGCCCACTTGAGGACTGCCTTCGTTCAGTTGCGTTCGAAGCTCGTGGTCATGCCCTGCCTACAACACGCTGTACACTGTTCTACTTCTCACAGGGCCACCTTCTGAGTGAACGCGCTCTCTGCAGCACCGTTGACGATGCCACGAACTGGTTCAGCGCGAGAGTGCTGTGACCCGAATGGCCCTCTCCTGACAGCACCACCCTTCACTCAGCTGACTATAGGGTTAGGGTTGGTGTGTTTGTTGTTGTCCACCTGCCCGCGCCAATGCAGTCGCGCTTGTCGTCATTGAGAGTTATTTATTCGTTCTTTCATCTGCTTTTGATCATACTCGAGGCTATTTGAGGTTTGTGGGTAGTTTGTCACTCTCAGCCTGGAAGGTGTTTGGTCGTCTTGATGAGGCCATTCCTCGTGAAAGTGGACACAACGGCTGGTCTCTTGCAGGCCCTTACGTTGACAATGGGCTTGGCTCCAGCATTGTCCCAGTCACGGTGTTCACCTCAAGACTGGTTCTTGCTCTTTGTGACTTCATTGTTGGTGGTGAAGGTGGGCGGCGACTCACGCACATCCACGCTGTCAAAAATAGCCTTGGCAACTGCAGACATTGCGTCCTACAGTTGTACCAGGCTCCTGCCAAGTGCAATGCAGGCCTTCCTGACAGAGCCACGCCTTGGTGATCGCGAGAGCTCCCAACAAGGTACGTATGCTGAATCTGTGCCACGAGCCTTCTTTTATTCCTTTCATTCAGACCTGTGAGTGGTCGCCTTGTGGGACAAAGGGAAGTGGCATGACGAGGGCAAGGCAAGGTCGAACCATATCAAACCCTAACTTGTGTTTCTGGACGTTTCCACTCACTACACCAACACGCCAGGTTGAGAGAAAGCAGGGCCACGACAACACACCCCACCCACACAAGACACCACACCAACGGCGGTGTCTATTCGTGTATGGGTCAGAGTTGACGGCAAGCGGTGAATGAATGGTTCTTTAAAATGAAACAAGCAAAGACACACAGCATAACGGCACGGTCAACGGCTTGCTCGTCTTCCTCAACTCAAGCTGGAGTGTATTGTTGTGCGATTGTTGTTGCATATGCTGCATGTCTGGCATTGCAAGCAATGATGGTACTCATTCCAGACAGCAATTCTGACACAATCTGCGTCTGCAGGCACAGAATCTCGGCTCGGCACATGATAGTAGAGGAAATACCTCTTCTGGCAGTGATGTCTCTGCAAGGTGTTGCGACCGCAAGGACAATAAATTGCGCGAAGCGAGGGCATTCTTCTCCCCACGGCGCGGCGATACGCCACGCCTTTTGTCCTCTTCACTTTGAGCCATCCTGACGGTTCAAAGCTACTGTATGCTGAGTGCAGCTCCCAGCAAGGCATGTTGGAGGATATTTCGCGGACCAAAGGGACGGGAGACTTACTGGTCGGCAAGG
>JAKSBQ010000318.1 GCA_022361075.1 Opitutales bacterium
ATTTTACCGATTAACTAAAATGCCTTATCAAATCGATTTTTCAACAACAACCAGCGAACAAATCGAAAAGGTTATTTGTCAACGGCTGGAACAAATCCGCCTAGCTCGAAATCTGACTCAGGAGCAAATGGCAGCAGAATCCGGAATATCCGTTCGTACCGTTCGCAACCTAGAGAAGGGCAAGGGAGTTTCCCTGAACACGTTTATCCGAGTATTAATTGCTCTAGGAATTCAGCAGAATTTCGAAATACTTTTACCCGACCCAACAGTGCGTCCTGTAGAACGCTTAAAAAAAGGTGGAGTAGAACGCAAACGCGCCTCCTCACAGACAAAAACAGAACCCACCTCATGGATTTGGGGAGATGACGACGATAACGATGAATAACGATGCGAAGGTCCTCATGTGGGGGACTGTTGTCGGGGCAGTCACATGGCTTGATCAGCGCGAGATTGGTGTTTTCCAATACGATCCCGATTTCCTCCATAGCGGCATTCAGTTATCTCCTCTCATGATGCCGTTAAGAGCATTTCCTTTTGAATTTCCAGCTTTGCCACGAAACACCTTTAAAGGTTTGCCGGGAATGCTGGCAGATTCACTTCCAGACAAATATGGAAATGCCATTATCGATGCCTGGTTGGCATCCCAAGGAAGAACAGCAGCAAGCTTTCATCCGGTAGAACGTCTCTGCTACATCGGAAGCAGAGGAATGGGAGCCTTGGAATTCGAACCTGCTACCTTGGGACCTGCTACAAAAAACAATCATCTTGAAGTCGCCAAACTCGTTGAATTGGCCAGCGCTATACTGAAAGAACGCAATAAACTGGAAGGCGTGTTCAAGGGACAAAACGACAAAAATGTCATTGAAGACATTTTGCGCGTAGGGACGTCAGCTGGCGGAGCACGCGCAAAAGCCATTCTCGCCTGGAATCCCCAAACAGACGAATTCCGTTCAGGGCAAGTAGATGTCTCGGAGGGCTTTGAACATTGGCTTATGAAATTTGACGGAGTCACCAATAATCGGGACAAAGAACTCGCCGATCCCAAAGGCTATGGAAAAATCGAATATGCTTACTATCTTATGGCTCGAGAGGCTGGCATCGAAATGACCAGCTGCAGGCTTCATCATGAAGGCGGTCGCAGTCACTTCATGACAAAACGATTTGATCGTACGGCTAAAGGTGGCAAACGTCACATGCAGTCATTGGGAGCGATGGCTCATTATGATTATAACCAAGCAACAAGCTATTCCTACGAACAAGCCATTCAGATCATCAAACAACTCAGGCTTTCACGCAAAGACCTAGAGCAACAGGTCCTCCGCGCCTACTTCAACATCGTAACTCGAAATCAGGACGATCATGTTAAAAATATCGCCTTTATGATGAACCGAAAAGGCCGGTGGAGTCTGGCTCCAGCCTTCGATGTCACTTATGCATATGATCCTCAGGGTCAGTGGACAAGCCAGCATCAAATGAGCATCAATAGCAAACGTGATCACTTTGAAAAAGAAGACTTAATACACCTTGCCCAAATGGCTGGTTTTAAAACCAAACCTGCAATCAACATGATTGAAAAAGTTTTAAACACGGCCAAAAAATGGTCTGAATTTGCAGAACAAGCAGGAGTTTCTGAAAAACGAATCATGCAAATTCAGAAAACGTTTAGACTACACTGGTAACCCTGTTTTTTCCTATTAACTTATCATTTTATCCATGCCCAAAGTCGTCATTTTCGGAAATTCCGGTTCGGGAAAATCTACACTTGCAAACAAATACGCTTCTTTGCCCGAGGTGAAGCATCTCGATTTGGACACGATTGCGTGGAAACCGGATCAACCTGGAGTCAGAGAAGAACTGGGCAATAGCCTGGCCAAGCTCGAGTTATTTATTTCTGAAAACCAAGATTGGGCAATCGAAGGTTGCTATTCGTCCCTCATTTCAAAGGCGGCCGACTACGCGGATGAACTCATTTTTCTTAACCCCGGAATAAGCGCATGCCGGGAGAATTGCAAAAACCGCCCATGGGAACCTCATAAATATGGTTCGAAGGAAGAACAGGATAAAAACCTTGATATGCTTCTCAGCTGGGTTGCTGACTACGAAAATCGAAAAGACGAATTTTCACTGACAGCCCATTTGGAGCTTTTTCAAAAACACGAGGGAAAAAAAGTGATGATTCGTTCAAATGCCGAAGCTGCTGCAAAATCCTCGCAATTAAACACTTAAAAAACGCACTCCATTTAAGGCTTCAAAAACCGGAATTTTTCTGCCCAAACTCGGTTTTCTTCTGAGAAAATCAGCCGATATTTTATGTAGGATCATGAAATTTAAATTGGCTGACGTTGTAGAATGGAAAAAGGCGGAATGGGAAGGAAAACTTAGGGAAGTTCCAGATGAAGAATGGGAATCCTTAGCCCGCCAGAATCCTGCGAAAAACACAAACCTTCACAAGAAGATCAAAGCGTGCAAATATCCGCTAGTGATCATCGGAGAACTTCGAAGAAGGAATCCCTTTCAACCATCATCTGCGGACCCGATCGACGTAGTCGAGAGAGGGGAACTATGGATCGATTCGGGGATTGATGCCATATCGGTCTGGACAGACCAAGAACATTTTGAGGGAAAGGGAAACGATCTCCTGGAGCTGATCGAGTTTTCCCAGACTCAAACCAAAAACATCCCACTCATCTACCATGACGTCATTCTCTACCCAGTCCAGATAGTCGACGCCCTGAAGAACGGTGCCTCCGCAATCATGCTTTTTGTGGAAGCTCTGGATGCCACTCAACTGGACGACCTCTACGCGTGCGCCCTGACTGCAGACATGGACTGCATCTTTGTCGTGCAGAACGCAGAGCAATTGAATCAGATCCTCATGTTTGATCCCAGTGTCATTTGCATCAACAACAACGACATTGAAACCGGTCTTCCCGACCTCAGCATTTGCGAAAAACTTCTCCCGAAGGTCCCCGCGACAGCGGTGAGCATCGCCTGGGGAGGAATCACGAATCAGGAAGCCGCCACGCGAATCAAACAAGGTGGAGCCAACGCTGTCATCGTCGGAAACGAGTTGATCGAATCCACAGACCCTGAGCAGCTCATTGGCTTGTTGCATTCTTGTTAGACAGGCTAAGGATTGATGATCACGTCCTTAATATTAAGTTTAATATAGATAAAATCTCCGTCCTTCATGTGCCACACAGCCTGACCTTGGGTAGCGAGTTGGTAATCTCCTATTTTCTGATAATTCCCAACTGGTGTGCTCCATGGGTAGTTTTCATAGCCGCCCCCAGATGCTGAGTAGTAACGGTCTTCTGAAACAAAATTAGTGAGTTCTCCCGCCTTGTTGAAGTGGAGAATGGCCGACACCTCAATACCTCCATTCCGAAATATGCCCTTGCATTTGTAATCATCAATTGCTTCCCAGCTGATACGGGGATCCATCAGTGAACCAGGCGCAAACAGACACATATCATTAAAAAAAGTAACAGTTTCGCCTTGATTCATTTCTTCTCCCTTCGCATCTACAACGGTAATGAGATCAAGGATTCTAATCTTCATCGTCGCATTTGCCTGTTCGTAATGATGCAGACCAAAAACCGGAATTCCTTTGTGTTTTAGAGTAATATAGAAAAGCCTCGTGGGTTCTTCAATGTAGTTGATTTGCTGGATCTGCACGTCGCACCATTCCTTGTCGGGACCCATTTTCATCTGTCCCTCAAAAACAGGTTTAAAGCTTCTCACCTTTGGCGTTCCAACGACACCCGAATAGTGGAGATATTTTTTAACAGGAGCGGGCAAATCAGAAAGGTCAGCCTCTTGGATAATGCCCTCTTCAGCAGATTTGATCAGATCTGATTGGCATCTTCGTTTAAGTTGAAGATATTTCTTGTAGCTTGATCGGCCCCGAGTGAGAACAAATATAAAAATACTGAGGGATCCCAATACAAGAAGGAGAGAAATAAGGATTTTCATTGCCGTGGGTCAAAAACATATTCCAAACGAGGAACCTTTTTCAAGCTCGTTAATTGCGTTTCGATCCGCGTGGCGAGATCCTCATCGTTCAGCCGAATTTCAGGCAGAAAAAGCACTCTATTGAGTCATATAAGTAATGAGAACGCAGTTGATTGCATTTCCATAACCTGTTTGAAAGTTCTTATGGAAACCGCCATCATCGTTCCTGCTCGTCTGCAGTCCACACGCTTCCCCCAAAAACTGCTTCATGAGATCGCCGGAACCCCGGTAATCATCCACACCGCACGGCGAATCAAAGAACAGGCACCCGAGCTCCCACTCTTCTTCGCAGTCGATCATGTTGATCTCGAAAAGGCACTTCAAGCAGACGGTTTCGAAACCGTGATGACCGATCCCGATTTGCAGAGCGGAACCGACCGCATCGCGCAAGCAAATGCAGAGATTGAGGCGGATCGAATCATCAACGTGCAAGGAGACGAGCCAATGGTGCTTGGCGAACAAATCATGCAGCTGAAGGATTTGATCGAACGCGAAGGGATTGATCTCGCCACCCTCGCTCATCGTTTCGAAAAAGCGGAAGACTTCTACAATCCCAACCAGGTCAAAGTCGTCATGGGTAATAACGAGGAAGCCCTCTACTTCTCCCGTTCACCGATGCCTTACCATCGCGACAATTCCGGCGAAATAGACGACGAGTGGCTTAAGAACAACTCCGCTTACCGCCACCTGGGGCTTTATGCCTACACATCATCATTTCTGGAAAAATTCCCAAAACTTCCAGCTAGCAAACTCGAACAAATCGAAAAACTTGAGCAACTTCGGGCCCTCGAAAATGGCTTCCGCATCGCTGTAGGGATCACTCATCAACCCTCCATCGGCATCGATACCGCCGAAGACGCTGCAAATTTTGAAAAACTCCTGACAAACCCATGAAAACCCGACCCCTCACCTCGATCTTTGTCGCCACTGCCGGGGTCGGCAGCCTACTGATTGCTTTCCTTCATGTCGTCATCATCTTCGTGGGAGCAGAAGGTTACCGATACTTCGGAGCAGGTGACGAGATGGCTCAAATGGCCGAAAGGGGAGAACTCTACCCCACCATCGCCACTTCGATCATTACCCTGATTTTCACACTCTGGGGTCTTTACGGACTCTCCGGGAAATGTAAGGATGTAGCCACTCACATAACGAACTGGCAAATCTTGTGACCGGATGGCTGCGATCACAAGGTGCGCAAAATCCTGACAAACCCCTTTTTTGATTTCAAAAAATTCTTCAACCGAAGTATTGATCTCAGTGACACCACCATCAAATTCGACTTCATTTTTAAGGATCTTACTCAGCTCCAACACTCCATCGAGAAACGACCGCTTAGGCCCGAAAAACGAAGACGCCCATTCCCCGATCTTGGACGAGTAAGGAATCATGGAAGAGGGATAAATAAACTCCAGTCCTTCGGTTGAAGATGCAGATAGTGGTAGGACAAGGGCACCTGACCAACATCGACAAACCTTTAAGCATCAGCATCTCCTTTAGGAGGTGGAGACCATCCCCTCACGGAAGCATCATGTTTTTCGGTAGTACGGTCAAACTTCATGATTTCGTTGAGTTCATCGTTGCGCACGCGAGCTGCGTTGAGGAAGTTTTTGCCAACACCTTCGTTCTCCCAAAGTTCTCTCAAATCGGCGATGCCTTCGCGATCGTGATTTCTGAAAATGCGCGATTGCAATTCCGCCCGAAACGGATGGGTGCCAAGTTCAATCAGAGCCTTTTTTCCCGCTGAAAGAGAACTCTCAAAGACTTCGTGCTCTATGATATGAGCCCCGGCTTTCTCAAGTTCGTAGATATGAATGCGATCAACTGCGCGGGCAATGATGCGACAGTTTGGGTAGTGCTTTGCAACATGCTCCACGATTTGATTCTGCCTCTCACGATCATCAAGTGAGGCCACAAACAACTTCGCCTCTTCAAGCCCCGTTGCATGCAAAAGATCAGGCCTCGTCGCATCGCCGTAGTGAGTCTTCACCCCTAGTTTCCTTAAGATTTCGATAAAATCCGCATCATGGTCGAGAACCACCACTTTGTTCCCGTTAGTCGTCAACATGCGAGTAACGACCAACCCAAACCGACCTACACCAGCGACTACCGCAGTTCCTCTGTCCTCTATTTTGTCCGCTTCACGAGTGCTCTCTCCTGATGCACGTGGACTGATAAACCGCTCGTAAATGATGAATAACAATGGTGTCAGCAGCATCGTTACCGCAACCACAAGTATCAATGTCTTCGCAATAGCAGCAGGCAAGACGTATGATGAAACCGCAAGGGCGATCAACACGAATGCAAACTCACCAGCCTGCGACAATCCCAGAGAAAACATCCAGCCTTCATTCGAACTCAGCTTAAAAACCTTAGCTGCGATCATCAGCACAATCCACTTCACGGCCATGATTCCCAGGGCCAACCCCAGGATGAGCAGGGGATTTGAGAAAAACAGTCCGAAATCCATTCCCGCACCAACAGAAATAAAAAATAATCCGAGCAGAAGTCCCTTAAAAGGCTCTATGTCACTTTCGAGTTCATGACGATACTCACTATCCGAGAGAACCACACCAGCAAGGAAAGTCCCCAAGGCTGGCGAAAGACCGATAAAAGTCATCAAAAGCGCAACCGAAATGACCAGCAACAGTGCAGCCGCAGTAAAAATCTCTCTTAACTTGGACTCCGCAATAAACCGGAAAATCGGTCGCATCACGAAACGACCTGCGGCGATGATCGCCACAATCACTAACAAAATCACAATCGCCTGTAACCATCCGGGATAGGACTCAAGTAAATTCATGCTGTGGCCATGATCGTTATGATCGTGGTCACCGTGACCCGTCGCCAACAGCGGCAACAACGCTAGCATAGGGATGACGGCGATATCCTGAGTAAGCAAAACAGAGAACGCGGATTGTCCCCCCGGCAGCTTCAACCATCCTTTCTCCGAGAAACTCTGCAAAACAATCGCTGTCGAAGAAAGCGCAAGGATCATTCCGAGGGCCAAACTACCCTTCCAGGGCAAACCAAAGGCCAATGCAGCGAGGAAAATCAATAGTGTGGTTCCCCCGATTTGTAATCCGCCGAGCCCCAAAAGCTGGTTCCGCATATTCCAAAGCATGGACGGGCGAAGTTCGAGCCCCACGAGAAAGAGCATCATCACCACACCAAATTCAGCGAAGTGCTTGATCGCTTCCGTTTCATCACCGACGATTCCCAGTGCAGGGCCAATGAAAATACCAGCAAGCAAATAACCAAGAACCGAGCCGAGCCCCAGTTTTTTGGCCATAGGTACCGCAATGACGGCAGCGACCAGATACACGAACGCATGTTGAAGAGCCTCCATTACGCCTGCCCTCCTTTTTCGCTCAGGAGCGACTGAAAATCATCCGAAAGATTCATAGCTTTCTTCGCTTTCTCAAAATCCAGAGTACGCGAAGCAATCGCGTGGATCAGTAAACTCAGCTCTTGCTTATGCATTTCTATACGATCGTCTTCACCTACATGCCCAGCTGCATAAACAACATAAGGAGGTAGGTACTCGACCCCACATAACTTCCACGTCCGCTCAATGGGAACATAAAGTTCCCTGACTTCATACTCGTTTCCACCCTCCCGGGAATAGGTCGTTCGGTTCGCACCAGCCGAAATAACACTAAAAAATAGTTTTCCTTTCAACGCTCTGCCTTTGGAGCCGTAGGCAAATCCGTGTTCAAGCACCAGATCCTGCCACTCCTTGAGAATCGAAGGCGTAGAGTACCAATAAAGCGGGTGCTGAAACACGATGACGTCGTGCTCCACCAAGCGTTTCTGTTCGAGATCCACGTTGATATCGAAATTCGGATATTCCGAATAAAGATCCATGAAAGTGACCTGATCGTGAGTCCTCGCAACCTCTGCGAGTTCCACATTTACCTCGGATCGATCAGGACGGGGATGAGCAAAAAGCCAAAGAATCTTCTTCATCACAAAACGATAAGTGACTTATGAAGACTACTTTGGCTTTCTAATCAAATCTCTAGAGCAGTTATCAAAAAAACTAGTCGTAACTGTTCGGCGGTTTGATGCCTCGCGGAGCAGCGTTGGTGCGCAGTGCCCATTTTTCCCACTCGTGAGCCATCTTATCCACTACTTCAGGATGTTTTGACGCGAGATTGGTGAGTTCGTTGCGGTCTTCCACCACATTGTAAAGCTCCCAGTTCCACTCTCCGTATCGCCCAAGGATCTTCCAATCATCCATCCTCACGGCGAGGTTTTTAGAATGCTCAAAGAAATACGGCTGAGGATTAGCCCGAGCTCCGTTTTTGAAAAACGGAGTCAGGCTTTCTCCTTCGTAGGGGTGAATAAGCTCGTTGCGATGCATTCTGGGATACTTCGCTCCGCTGATTTCCAAAATAGTAGGCATGAAGTCGATGATGTGCCCAACGTCTCTCACGAATGTTCCTTCGAGGCTAGACTTGATTCCCTTCGGCCAGTGAGCGATGAGCGGGGTCGCTATGCCACCTTCCTCAGGACGATTTTTGTAATGCCTGAAAGGCGTATTTGAAAGATTCGCCCAACCACTGCCGTAAGACACCATACCTCCGTTGTCCGGATCGTTGATATCTGACATCTCGCCCCCACCAAACTCAGTGTAGGGCTCGGCGCAGGCACCATTGTCCGATAAGAACAGAATCAACGTGTTGTCCAGTTCGCCTTCTGCGCGGAGGGCATCCACAATTTTACCAACATTGTAGTCCACCGAATAGACTTGAGCGGCATAAACGGCCATGCGGTAGTCAGAGTCCTTCTTTTGTTGAGCAGGAACATCCTCCCACGGACGGACCGTCGGATCTCGTGGCGAAACACCGAGTTTCTCTTCAAAGATCCCCATCTCGACCTGACGATCGAAACGTTTTTGCCTCAGGACATCCCATCCTTCCATGTATTTGCCTACGAACTTTTCAATGTCCTCTTCCTTGGCGTGAAGCGGCCAGTGAGGAGCGTTGTAGGCTACATAAAGGAAGAAAGGGGAGTCACCATGCTCCTTGATGAAATCCACCGCATAATCGCTAAACGCGTCTGTGCAGTAGTAGGTCTCAGGATCCGGTTCGGGGAGTCTTTGATTACCGAGTGTCAGCCCTCTCTCGCCGTGTGGTTTGAAGAAGCTGAATGCTCCCGCCAGGCTTCCGTAGAAATGGTCAAAGCCCCGCTGAAGTGGTCGGTCGTTCGGTTTTTCACTGCCCAAATGCCATTTGCCTGTCATGCAGGTGTCGTAGCCGGCAGACTTCAGAACCTCCGCGATCGTAACGCAATTGAGGTTCATTCGACCCCGAAAACCGTCGACGCCGTAATCGAAATCCCACTGACCTTCGGAGGTCATGTGCCCGATCCCAGTCTGGTGTTGATAAAGCCCTGTTAAAAGGGATGCCCGTGTCGGACAGCAACGCGAAGTGTTGTAAAACTGAGTGAAACGAATGCCCTCGTCAGCAAGACTATCGATGTGTGGGGTGGGGATTTCTCCTCCGTAACAGCTGATGTCGGACCAGCCCATGTCGTCCACCATGATGATCACGACATTTGGCCGGGAAGGTTCAGCCTTAACAAACGCAATCAAACAAACAAAAGTCGTCCAAAAAACCGTTAGAATCCTTTTTTTCATTATTTGAAATGTTCTAGGTTTATTTACCAGTTAGTGAACGAATATACTCTACTTCTTCCTTAAGGTAAGGCTCACCGTTCTTACGGAAAATGTCATGGTGCCAAAGGAATGGCTCATCACGAAAAACCTTTTCCCACGATTCCCATGGATAAATAGTCTGGCTCTTACCGTTTACGAGTCCCCAATTGTAGGCTCCAACGTTGTTGTCCTTAAAATAGCCAAGTATTGGATCGAATTTACTACCGTTTCCTCTCGCCATGTATTCTGTGCAGATGATCGGGCGATCAAACAAACGTTTGAGCATATTGACCTGTTTCTCAACATCTTCCAAATGCAGATAATTGTGAAATGTGATAATATCCGACTCTCTCAGCATGAGTTGGAAAATCGGTGTATTTTTGATTAAACCCTCATAGTCCAACCAAATGCCGGCAGTCAGAGGTTGAGACGGATTTACCTCACGGGCCCACTTGAAAGTTTTGTCCAACAACTCCATCGCAAGATCGTGTTTATTGAGAGGCTCGTGACGACGGTAAGTCGGGATGTTTCGGTTTTCTGGTTCGTTGAAAAGGTCCCACGCAAGAATGCGGTCATCGTCTTTAAAATACTCCATC
Source organism: Opitutales bacterium (assembly GCA_022361075.1). Lineage (GTDB taxonomy): Bacteria > Verrucomicrobiota > Verrucomicrobiia > Opitutales > JAFGAQ01 > JAKSBQ01. The sequence goes on from JAKSBQ010000318.1 coordinate 10,270, forward strand.
AGGCCCTGAACATAGGGCTTAAGAGAATCGTATTTCGAAGGATCACTCAGGATCTCGACGCCCGGACTTTGTACCCATTGGGAATTGTGGAGGTGTGGAATAGGTTCGGGTTGTTTTCCCCATTTTGGGAAAGGATGCCAAACTCCGTCGAATATCACTAACATCGGCTTGATGTTGTGGCTTTGGCAGATGTCTAAAAAATCGTCCAGTCGCTCCAAAAAGCCTTCCTTGTCATGAACCCAAAAGAGGTCATGCAGGTAGACCCGAACGGTGTTGAAACCCAACGACTCCGCCAACCCTAACTCACGATCAATCGTTTCGGGATCGTAAGTCTCAGCCTGGAACATTTCCAGTTGGTTGATCGCCGTACTAGGCAAGAAATTACAACCGACAATCCATCCGAAATCCGAATGCCATTGGTTGATCCGCTCTTCCGACCATCGCCCTGATTCAGAAACGTTCGTCGCCCATAGCCCAATCACTGGGACCAATAGGGTAATTAACAATGTGAGTGCTTTAGATTTATGCATATACTTTTCTGGTTGATTAAAAATTTTGAGCGATTCGATTGGGGAGCTTTCTCTGGAGGAAAACGAGACGGTCAGGGTATCCCGTTGATGGACCGAATACCCTGACCAATCTCTCATACACGACTATTTTTCACTGAGATCCCTAGAATCTCAGAGTATTAGTGATAAACACTTCTTGTGGTAACGAGTTACGGAAAACAGCGAGTTGTCCGTCAGGATTTGTGACAACAGGGATGACATCGCTGTCACCAAACGCATTGCGGATATTCAACTGGATCTTCCAATCGATCTTTCCGTCCAACAGCTTACGTTTGTAGCTCACCCACAGATCACCGTTCATCTGGTTGGGTCCCCAGAAGGGATTGTTCAGATCTGGCAACGCGATTCCATCCGCGTTGATCTCGAGTGGATATCCCGTAGCTGCCCTGCTCTGCCAGCGAACAGCGGTACCGATACCAAAACCTCTAAAATTCCCATCTGTGAAATCGTAAGAAGTCACTACATTCACACGCCATTTTCTCTGCTCAAGTGAAGTAGTTCCCTCCTGGGCAAGAGTTCCAAGCAGCTCATTAAAGTTTTCATTCTGCCATCGGGTGGTGAATGTAAAACTTTCTGCCAAAATCGGTGCGTCCCAAACATTTGCAAATGGCGACGCCAGTATGTTGGCATTAATCTCCGAAGCCACCTGTGCGACCTTTGGAGCAATACTGTTCTGTACAGTTTCCTGTTTACCAATATTGACCATGATGCGCCAATTGGGAGTTGGGTTAGCGACAAAATCGATCTCAAATCCCTTCGAAGTAAACTGCCTGGTTGCAGATGGATTCGCGATCTGGTCGATGTCGTTCTCAACACTTCCGTTTTCGATTCGGTAGTTGTAAACGCTCTGGATTCGATCCGGTAGCAAATCAATAAACGCCTGATACGCCTCATCGTAAGAACTCCAGATTCCAGAAGCTGGATTGCCGGGTGTCACTGCAAGTGCCTCTTCGATGGTCATTCCAGCGTCCTCGGCCTGTTTCCATCGATTCATCCAGTTGCCGATTCGGTTGTGGATGGTCGCATTCACGTTGGCAGTATCGTTTGAGATGTTGGTCTCAAACCAATTGAATCTCACTGCAAACCTGTTTTCCAGAAGCTCGAGAGAGAATCCGTATTCCTTGGTATCACCCGCAGGTGACGCGATTTGCTGGCCTTCAATGTCAGTTCGAACACCAACGGGATTGAAGTTCTCAGAATCATTGTAATGGAAACTCACTCTCGGATCACCCCAAAGTCTGTCTGTCCAGGATTCCGGGATGTGACCCACGATACTCCATGTGAGAGTATCCCCTTTCTCCGGTGGAAGGATGTCTCCCGTGAGAGGATCTCTCAGGCGGTCCAGCACATTGGATGCGGCAAGATCCACTTCTCCATCATTTTTCCTGATAAACGCCTGGTTTTGCCAGTTGGTTTGTTCATCGGTACGGTAACCGATCAAACCGACGAGATGATTATTCAGCAGGTAGCTTTGCATGCTGATGACACGAGTTTCAATCTTCCTCCGGGTCCTTGAAAAATCACTCAAATACTGACGAGTAGTCATGTCGCCTGTGAAGAATGTGCTTTCGGTGCGGTTGAAAGTCCGCGCCGTGTACTCGTCCTTGTCTTTCGGCAATGGAATATCGATGTAATTTGTGATTTTCACATCATCGATTGAGTTGATGCTCGAATCGATATGAAGCGGATCACTCAAGTAGACCTGCGAGACCACCTGTCGACGACCGATGTTGAGATTTCCGAAGTGATAATCCCGTCCACCAAGGTCAAGATCTTCGGACACCCAGGCTCCTCCGACTCCTTTGTTGGTGATGTCTCTTTCCTGGGAACTGATAACACCCGTGAAAACGTGCCTTCCGAGCCAACTCAATTCGGTGTCTTCAAAATTCAGGTCGTAGAACGCTGTCACACGGCTGGCTTCACGCTCCGTTTCCGAAGTACGGTATCCCAGAATACTCGCCTGGCGGTTTCCGGAGGTGACGACCATCAACCGACCCACATTCGGATTGGGAGTGTCGTTGTTGAGATACTCATTGATATCGACAAAGACATCATTGAAGCTGACCTGGAATCCTCCCGAGTTGAACGGGAACCGATAAAACGACTCGTAACTCTGATTGTCGTAATTGAATTCGATACCTGCCTTTCCGTTGAAGAACGTTTGTTCCATGGTAATGTTAGAAGCATCGAACTCCTGGGTAGCCAGGTTGGTAGTACCAGCAAGAGACATATTCTCATTGTCGAAAACACTGAGTGGGAGTGACTTGGTCACGAAATTTGGCAAATAGCCTTCGTGATACAACGAACTATTCAGGAAGTAGTCCCAAGTTTTGCGGTTCACACCGTCGATACGATTCAGACCGCTGAAACCATAAACCGCTCTCATCACACTGGCATCAATGCCATTCCCCATGAGCCCAGTCGGTGAATTAGGTTGCTCATAGATCAGCGAGATCTGGATAAAGTTGGGAAGCGCTGCCACACCGTTAATGTCTCCTCTGCCGAGACCCGGAAAACGCTGATCGATGGTGTATTTGGGCTGAAAGCTTCCATCCCTGAAAAAGTCGGGGAAAGTATTGCCAGTGATCGCCTCGAGGGGCCCCGGATCAGGAAGTGAAAACCAACTTGAGATACCATCTCCAGGAGGGACGATTTGAGGGGGATTACTTTCGATCTCACCCTTTTCGAAATTTGCCCTCAGCACAGTCCTGTCTAGGATGTTGCTTTTCTCATTTTTGAAGAGCACCGCCTCCAGCGCGGCAAACCCACGCTTCTTTTTGTCATACGTAGGACGTTGCTGATAATTGAACTCATCATGCAAACCTGCAATGCGAATACCTAGCCTATCTTCGATTAGGACGTGGTTGTAATTGAAGGATTCACGATGGCTCGAACGTTCTCCCAGTCTCACCGAAATTTCACCGAAATTCCTCAGGACCGAAGCACGCATCGTGGTGTTATTGATGACACCTCCAGCGCTCCCGATACCAAACAACAGTGAATTCGGGCCGCGATTAATGGTGACACGATCCGTGTTGTAACTGTCGAAAGCGATATCGGTTTCGAAGTAGTTGCGAGTCAACTGAGCTGTCGCCAATCCCCGAACGCGCTGTCCTGTTTGGGGATTCGCCCTCTGAGATTCGAGATCGACCCGTTGCCCTGAATTCACGACGTTGTTACCACCCGCAAAGTTACCCTGAACACCAGTCGTTTCAGTATTCAAGGCGTAGGATAAGAGAGAGGTGGAATCAGTCGCACCTACATCCTCAAAGAATTCAGGTGTGATCACTGATATCGCCGCTCCGATGTCACGGAGAGACGTGTTGAGACGAGTTCCCGCCAGTGTAGTGGTGGCGCGATATCCTTCGTTCTCACTCGCACTAATTGTGAATGGAGAAAGCTCGTAAACTTCCTCGTCATTCTCCGAATCGTCTTGCGACCAGGCACTCGTAGTAATGCCAGCTACCATAAGAACTCCAAGTATCCTTCTGATTCGGAAGGACCGCAGAGTCTCGTGATGTTTTTGACTATCGTTCATTTTTTTCCAGTTGTTTAGGGGGTTCTTTCGAAGTTGGAATCCCTTGAGTTGGCGCCCTTGAGATTCCGGGAAGGAGCCGTTTTACCTTTTCCTTCCATCAAATTGTATGCGCATCTGAATCGATCTACCCGATTGATTTGTGGTTTTTTAAGGATACTCCAGGGCCGCGTTCGCTTATGGAGTCGATTTGATGCCGATTAAAATTTCAGAGATCAGTCGCTCGATCAGTTTCTGCCAGCCGATACGGCCGCTACTGAAGCAACCAAGAAAAGCATTACCTCCTGTTTTTCGAAAAACCTATGTGATGTGAAAGGGGCCTCAGTCAGGTCGGTCCCCATCTGTCGTTTGAATCCGTTATCAAATACCCACTTTAGAGAAGAAAGAGTTGGCCAGAACACCTCACCAGAACCAACTGGTTCAAGCACTCTGACCAACCGACTACCGTAGAATTTCCCTATATATGATCTACTAAAATGAGAACGTATTGGTCAGGAACACCTCTTGGGGGAGAGGGTTTCTGAAGACAGCAAGTTCGCCGTCGGGATTTGTGATGACGGGAATATTGTCATTACCTCCAATGAGGTTGCGGACGTTGAGCTGGATCTTCCAGTCGATTTTACCGTCGTAAATCTTGCGTTTGTAGCTAATCCAAAGGTCACCGTTCAACTCAGGATCACCAAAGAATGGTCGGCTCAAGTCAGGAGTATTGATTCCGTCGTTGTCAGGGTCTTCCAATGGGTAACCCGTCGCGATTTCACTCTGCCAACGAAGTGCACCACCGACTCCAAATCCGGCCAAACGACCATCAGTGAAATCGTAAGAAGTCACCGCGTTGATGCGCCATTCGCGTTGCTCAAGAGAGGCTGTGCCTTCCTGAGCGAGCTCAGCTAACAGATTGCCATAAGTGCCCGCCCAACGAGAACGGAAGGTAGAAGCCTCACCCAAAGTCGGAGCGTCGCGAAGATCGATGAAACGCGAAGCACGCAGATTCGCGTCGATCTCTGCGGCGACGGCTGCTGTTTTTGGAGCAATGTTGCTCTGAACGGTCTCCTGCTTACCAATGTTAAGCATGATGCGCCAGTTCTTGGTTGGGTTTGCGATCAGGTCGATCTCGATACCCTTAGAAACAAAGTCACGGGTCGCTTTAGAGTTTGGAAACAAGTCCGTATTGTCTTCGATATCTGCACCGATCGTGTTGAGTGGCTCAACCCGGTAATTGTAGAGCGCCTGAGTACGAGCAGGTAGCAGTCCGATGAATGCGTTAAACGCTTCTTCGTAGGAACTCCAGAGATTTGGCTCAGGATTCCCCGGTGTTCCTGCAAGCATCCACTGAATGGTTTGTTGATCATTGATACCCTCTTGCCAGCGGCTGAGCCAATTACCAATTCGTCCGTGGATAGTGTCAGGATCGATGGCAGCAGAGTCGTTTGAAATAGTAGTTTCAAACCAGTTAACGCGAGCGGTGAATCGATTGTCCAACAATTCTACCGAGAAACCGTATTCCTTAGTCTTACCGGAAGGAGAGGAAATCGCTGTCCCATCTATGTCAGTACGGGCTCCAACCGGGTTGAAGTTTTCAGAGTCGTTGTAGTGAACGCTAAAACGCGGTGCACCCCAGAAGTCCTCTGTCCAACTGTCCGGAGCATGAGCAACAATACTCCACGTGAGCGTGTCACCTTCTTCCGGATCAAGTACGTCACCCGTCAAAGGATCCCTTGAGCGGTCCAATTCATTGGAGGCTGCAAAGTTGAGGGAACCGTCTTCGTTTTCCACATTCGGAATGTTCTGCCAAGTGGTTTGCTCGTCCGTTCGGAAGCCTACCAATCCAACGATGTGATCGTTCAGCAAGTAACTTTGCATACTGATGACTTTGGTTTTCACCTCACGTTTGGTGCGGGTGAACTCTCGGTCATAAGTCACCGTTCTCGCCGGAATATGCTGGAAACCTCCATTGAAACGATCGTAAACCGCGACATTGTAGGTCTGTCCGTTTTCCGGAAGATCGATGTTCACATAATTGGTGATCTTCAAATCATTAATCGAATTGATCGAGGAATTGTTGTGCAGTGGGTCTGACAAATAAACCTGTGAAACCACCTGACGACGACTCCCATCAATACCATGAAAGTGAAAATTGCTTCCACTGATGTCCAGCGCATCCGACACCCACGCTGCGCCTTCCTCACGTTTTGAAGTGTCTCTGGTCTGCCTGCTGATCACACCGGTGAAGATGTGTCGGCCCAACCAACTGAGTTTCTCAGAGTCTCTGAAATCCAGGTCATAGAAGGCAGTCAATCGAGTCGCATCACGATCCACATCTTCATACTCCCCACCAAGGATACTTTGAAGCGCACTTTGAGAACTCACCGCCATCAAACGTCCTACATTGGGGTTAGGCGTGTCATCGTTACGGTATTCCTGAATATCTACAAGGATGTCATTAAACGCGATTGCGAACCCACCTGCGTTGAACGGGAAACGACGGAAGGTGGAGTAGCTTTGTTTATCGTAGGAAAACTCGATACCGGCCTTCCCTCCGAAGAAGGTTTGCTCCAGAGTGTAGTTCTGCGCATCGAAATCACGAGTCACAAGGTTGGTGTTACCATGAAGTGCCATGTTTTCGTTGTCGAAAACCGAAGAGGGC
>JAKSBQ010000139.1 GCA_022361075.1 Opitutales bacterium
AAATTGAAGTTTGAATTCCTGAAGCTGGAATTGAAAATAATGCAAATACCCCATTGTATAAGCCTGCTCTCCTTTGTCCGGTACACTGTTCGTCTTCATCTATTATTGCACCTAGCATTGGACTTTGAGAAATGCTTGTGAAGTTACTAAAAATTCTAACAGCACAATAAACAAGGATTGCGGTTACCAAATTATTTACAAAGAAAAGCATTAAGAATGCAAATGCAGTGGGAATTTGCCCCATAATCATTGCTTTTTTCGCACCCATTTTCTTAATATATTTTCCTAATATAGGTGTTACTAAGAGCAACGCTACTCCTGGAATAATATCTGCTACAGTGGCCTGCAATCCGGTAAATCCCCAAACATGATCTGCCAAGTACCAGAAAGGCACCATATAAAACTGTACAACAGCATAGGATATTAAAACAAACAATGTGTAGGTAACAAAACTTTTTGATTTTAGCGCACTTAAAACATTAGAAACAATATCTTTCAGTAATCCTTCCCGTTTATCAATCTCATCGTTTTCCTTTAAATACATTTCTTTTGTCTCTTGCAGTGGTTTTAGAGCTAAGAAATATAGCACCGAGTTAACCAGCAAGAGAGATGAAAGTAATATTATAGTAAGCGTATGATTTCTATTTCCGACCAAAAGCAAAGAAGGTACTATTGTTGCCAAAAGCCCGCCTGCATTTGCCAGATATACGTGAAATACCGAAACATCTACACGTTCCCTTGTTGTAGGTGCTGCAAGCAGCACAAAAGAGTTATAGGAGATAGTAAATGTTGTATGGCTGGTATCATAAATAAACAACAGTGTTATAAAAAATGCAAATATTAACCATTGCTCCCATGATGGCTGCGCATAAATCATAGCAAAAGATGCAAATATTGTTATTGGGGCTGTAACTTTCATTAAGTATAATAATTTGCCTCTTTTTGCATCATATTTACGCCTGTCAATTAAAACGCCTATAGCAGGGTCATTTATTGCATTCCATATACCAAACACTAAGTAAACCAGTGCTACATATGATGTATCCAACCCAATAATATCTGTGTAATATTTGATAAATGCTTTATGTATTAATAGGTTGCTTATAATTAGGGGCATTACCGGGAATGACAGAAAGAACTTTTGCCACCTGGTCAAATTACCATTACCGGTAAACTGTGCTTTATTGTTTGTTTTTTCAGATTTCATTTCTCCTATCGTATAATATTTTATTGCTCTATATTATACTTACCTCCTTCTTATTAATTTTCTCTTTTGGTCTTATATATAATTTATTGATTGCAGTAAAAATACTTGGTTATTGTCCTATGCCATTGTTACTTAAGAATGGGAATAAGTGCACCTACATTGTTTCGCCATTCGGATAATTTTTTTCTCATATTTTGTGCCAGTTCAGGATTAACTTTTGATAAATCATTCTCTTCTGATAAATCCTCTCTTAGGTTATATAGCTCTATTCTATTATCTTCAAAAAACTCAATGAGCTTATAGTCACCCATCCTGATTGATGACCCCGGAGTGCTGCCTTGATTGGCATAATGGGGATAGTGCCAGTATATTGCTTCTCTTTTTAGTTCACCGTCATTCTTTAGTAGTGGTACAATACTCTCACCATCTGAATGCTGTTCAGGTATGAGCGGAAGATTTGCCATATCCAAAATAGTAGGGTAAAAGTCAGGACTGGTTACAGGTGTGCTGCATTCACTTCCTGCTTTCACTTTACCAGTCCACTTAATTATCAGGGGCTCTCGCACTCCGCCCTCATACATCCAGCCCTTGCCTTCTGCAAGCGGGGCATTACATGTAGGTGAACCCTCTGCTGTTGCCAAACCACCGTTATCAGATGTAAAGACTATTACAGTATTATCAGCCTGTCCGGATTCTTCTATAGCATCCAGCAGACGTCCGATATTGTAGTCCAGATTAAATATCATTGCTGCATATCTGGCATTTGACTGTACTAACCTTCTCCTTACTCTAAACAACTTTTTACCTTTACATGGGAAATGCTCATCCAAACTGAAGGTTTTTTTCTTATTAAGCCTCATGGTTTTTGCTTTTTTTCTAAATCTTTTAATATCTTTTCTCTTCGCCTGAATAGGTGTGTGAACGGCATAGTGAGACATATGCAAAAAATAAGGAGTATCAATATCATGACTATTTATTAAATTAATAGCTTCATCAGTAATCCTGTCGGTTAAGTATTCACCTCTCGGACCATTGTCCAGGTTATCTAAATAGTATGGTGAAAAAT
>JAKSBQ010000285.1 GCA_022361075.1 Opitutales bacterium
GCGATATGTTCAGGGGTAAAAATTTCGGTAAAACACTAGTCAGATTGGAGAGCCAGAATCCGTAATTTACCAACACCGCATTCGTCAACCCGCGTCGGGCTGGGCCTCCGGTGCGGCGGCGGCAAACGCGGCGCAGCCATTACAGGTATTGTACACGGCCATTATTTTCGGATAGGCGCCCATGTCCTGGTTAAAACGCAGCGCCGGCACCAGCCCCTGCGGATTGATTTGCCGGTAGCGGTCGGATTGCTGCTCATTGGCTAACAGATTAACCGCTGTCTGACGATAGTCGACGGCTTTGTAATTAAGGCCAATACGTACCCGGTAAGCGGCGGAACTTCTGTAGTATGAATACAGCTCTAACATAGTGACTCCTGTGCGCAATCAATCGAGCGCCGAAAACTCAGCCTCATGCAACCAGGCGGCGTGCTTGGGCGCCCGCTTGGTCTTCGACCACTCCTCCAACATATCCCATTTGACCGCATCCAACTTTGCCATCTTTTCCCGTTGCCGGTCATCGGGGGCGGCGAGTTCTACACGATGCCCGTTCGGGTCAAAAAAGTAAATAGAATGAAACACCGAATGATCCGTTACCCCCAGCACATCGACGCCCTTTGACTCGAGGTGCTCCTTGTGCGCCAGTACTTTGATACTCGACGGGTACCAGTCAATGCATGGCTGGGGGTCTCTGTAGAAGATAAGCAATATGGGAAACCAAGAATAGCCGACCTGCAAAAAATAAAGGCCAACACTCGTTTCCTGTCTATAGAACCACTGCTGGAAGACCTGGGAAGAATTCGCCTGACAGGTATTCACTGGGTGATTGTTGGAGGCGAGTCTGGAAGCAAGGCCAGACCCATGAAAGAAGAATGGGTCGTAAAGCTCAGAGATCAATGCACTCACGCAGGAACCGATTTTTTCTTTAAGCAGTGGGGAGCTTGGGGAAAAGATGGCAAAAAACGTTCTAAAAAAGCCAATGGCCGCCAACTACAGGGCAAAGTATGGGATATGATTCCCGCTGTTGCTGTATAGTTGAAGGGGCTATTAGCATCGTGCCAATAGCGTTACAAAGGTGATGATTCATGCGCCAAATCAGGTTCTCCCAGATGCTGCAATAGACTTGCACGCGAAGCATCCCGCAACGTCACCGCCGTTGCCCAATCGTTACCTTGCGGCATAATCGGGGCCGCTACCACAACGCGCACCGCTCCGCGGCGTGGAAACCAGGTGTCGGCGCGCAGCAGCGAACGTGTACCTCGGATTGCCACCGGAACCACCGGCGCGCCAACCTCGGCAGCCGCTGCAAAA
>JAKSBQ010000428.1 GCA_022361075.1 Opitutales bacterium
AGAGAGCGCTCGCGCGTTTCGCGATTCGGGGATGCGCGCCGCGATCGGACTCGCGCTGTTCGACTTCGATGATCCGCAGCGCCGCCGCGAGGAGCAACGGACCGCCGAGAGGGTTCTCGCCGGCTTCGATGTTTCGACGACGGATGGTCGACCGCCGCGTGTCTTTCCGATAGTTGCACCGCACAGCCCGTACACGTGCAGCCCCGAGCTCCTCACATGGGCGGCCGATCTTGCACAGACACATTCGCTCGTGTATCACACACATCTTTCGGAAACGGAGCAGGAGGTGCGCGACCTTCGCGCGCACCGCGGGTCTACCCCGTTTGCGTGGCTTGAGACGCTCGGGATTCTTGAGAAAACCGGTGAAAAGACGATCGCTGCGCACGGAATCTGGATCGAAGAGCCTGAGCTCGAGCTCGCGGCGCGTCGACGCATGACCGTCGTCCACAACCCGGCCAGCAATATGAAACTCGCCTCCGGTGCGTTCCCGTACGCGGCGTACCGCGATCACGGCGTACCCCTCATGCTCGCTCCCGACGGCGTCGCAAGCAACAACAACCTCGATATGTTTGACGAGATGAGACTTGCGGCGCTCCTGCAAAAGCACCACTTCCGTGACGCAACGCTTCTGCCGGCCGAGGAGATCCTCTCAATCGCAGGGGGAGGACGAAGCAACGTCTTCTCCGACTTCGGCATCGCCGGAGAACTGCGTGAGGGGTCACCCGCCGACCTCGTGATCGTCGGACTCACGCATCCGCAGATAAATCCGGTACACCGCATCGAGAGCAACCTCGTCTACGCGGCCAACGGTTCCGTAGTGGATACGGTGATCTGCGACGGCGAAATTTTGATGCGCTCCGGCGAGATCCCAGAAGAAGACGAGGTGATCCGCGAGGCGCGTCGGTGCGCCTCCGCACTCGTCGAGCGGGCGCGTCGATAAGCGATACCCGACCGACGAGTGCAGCCGCCTAGTTCACGTCGCGAAACTGCTCCAAGTACTCGTCGCGGCCGAGCAACAAGCGCCGAACGCGAAACTCCGGAATCGTTACGACGTAT
>JAKSBQ010000086.1 GCA_022361075.1 Opitutales bacterium
GTCGATAACATTCCGGTCATGGATTATGACAAATTTGGCAAGGATTCCGATTTGAGTAAATCCATCGAAAAATGTCCTAGAGAAAGCCTTGTCTACATTGGTGAACCCGAGAAGAAAGAAGAACTTAAAGGCGCACCTGAGCGCATTGAGGCTGACTTCGAAACCACCATCGATAAAACCGATTGGTGGGGATAATAAAAAAGCACTCCATGTGTCAGGAGTGCTGCAGATTTTAAAGGTAGAGAGTCTTTTCAATCTTATTCGAATGTGATATCACTGACAAACTCATTGATCTCGATCGCGGTTTGCGAGAGATCCGTGATCTTCTTTCCATTCGCGGTCAGGTTGATGAAATGGAACCCGGAAATGTCACTGGTTTCATTTTGACCATTCATGAACAATCCGACTTCTGATGGCTCAGCATCGATAGTGATGTCTTTGAGCGTGAAATTGTGAATCGCTCCACCTCCGGCACCCATGTAACGGCCATCTGCAACTTCCAAAGTCACCAAAACCGGATGATAGAGATGGATGTTTTGGATCAAAATCTGATCAAAAATCGCGCTACCACCGTGCTTTGAAGCGAGGAAACCTTTGTTGGTTGCAAAGAGGCTTTTGCAATCTTCGATAATCACGTTGCGACAGTAATCGGCACCGTTCCAGGTCAGCATGATGTCGCCACCATTGTTGTGAAGCCCAGCAAACACCATGTTCCGAATCGTGATGTTCTCAGCAGGAACACCAATGAGTTGAATCACTCCATCCCACTCCAAATTTCCATCACCATTATCAGCGTCATAGAGTCCAGTCACACAAATACGGTCGTCATTCCCGGCTACAAAACCATCTTCAACGGTAATGTTTTTGCCGTAAAGATGGTAGCCGTCATTGTTGTGTTCACCAAAGCCAGTGAGTTTCACGTTTCTCGTCAGCACATTTACACAATTAGAAAACTCACACTGATATCCGGGTGAATTAGCGATCCAAACGCCTTCCATCACGATGTTCTGACTGTCAGTTAGGCAAATCCCGGTCCAATCTGCATCCCACTCTTGTTCCTGGCGGTTCTCCACTTCCTCTGCGTGACGCACAAAAGACTGAGCGAATACTCCGCGACCGAGAATGGAGATGTTTTGTTTTCCCTTGCTGCGAATAGTCGCTTCAACTACTGCACCCGGCTCAAGATAAACGGTCTTCACCCCTTCAACGAATGGATCCCAGGCTTGCCCAAAGTGATGGACACCCTTTTCCAGATAGAGCACGGAAGAATCCTTTTTGCTCACTTTGTAGTCCATCGCTGATTCAGCGGAGATGATGAAGTAGTCGTGCTCTTCATTTCCTTCCAGATCCACAGAGAGGAAAAGCTTTTGAGGTCCATCAATGGTTGCAACGATCGTGTGATCATCAAGTTTTTTTGCACCTTCAACGGTTGGTTTTAAGTCCCAATGCTCGATGACTTCAGTAGTGGTGATTTTGATTTCACATTTTCCGGTGGTCTCAAACGCGCAAAAGGAAACACCGTTGTAAGAGGGAGAATCCACCATAACGCCCGCATCACCATACCACTCAAATTCATCACGAATTTCCCAACCACGATAAACAAAGGCATCCTTCCCAGATACAGACAGATCAAAAACCCCTGATTCCTCTAGTCCCTGAACTCCTGACAAATCGCCAGGTGCGGGGTAGATGGTTACTTCACTTTCAGACTTACCGCAGGCGGTAAAAGTGCTAATTCCAAGCAGCGACAGTATCGCAAACAAATGAATAATCTTTTTCATAGATAAAAAAGGGGCAGAACATCGTTAAGGGAGATTGGAATTAAGCCACTAAACTTCAAAAACATCAAGTAAGCATCCGAGGTGAAATTGTTTTACTGTTAAGTATACCAACAGAATTCCCTCTCACTGCTACACGAGAGGTTCAAAATCAAGTTCATCAAGCAGGCGGACTTGTCGAAAAGATCATAAAACAAAAACATTTCGATTGTTCCTATCGTCAAGAGTCAGAGTCTTAAAATCACAACAGAAACACTGACATGAATAATCACCTGACGCTTGGAAAACGCATAATCCTTACCTGCCTGACGACTTCTTTGTTTGGGCTATTGTTGATTTGGGAACACCTGCACGGAGGTGTCGAATCCCACTACCTGCTGCATAACCCCGACCTACCTTCGATATCCAATTGGTGGGGGCTACTAAATATCCCGTTAGTAACATGGATTTCCCTCTGGCTCATTCAAAAACGCTTTGAGAAAGTAGAAGAGAGCTCAATACCTGGTATGACGAGACAAGTCATCATCAGATTCTCTGCCGCCTTACTTTTTGGTATCAGTATGTCTCTCTTATTTGTATTTGGCCAAGAAAACGCGATGCTTTGGATGATGCTGGGTGCGATTGTGTTGTCCTTCTTTCTGCCTCTCTATTTGCCGGAAAATATACTTGGTTTCATATTGGGTATGGTCGTTACATTCGGAGCAACCATTCCTCTCATCCTGGCGGCTATCCTTCTCATAATTTTCGTGATCGCATACGTTTTGATACGCAGGGCTATTCTAGGAATACTCAGGCTGTTGACTGGTAAATAAACCGCTTCTGACGCGTTGACCGAATCACCGAATAACAAACATCCCCTACAACTTCACGTAAGGTAAATCCTTCCAATCAAACTTTTCCCCCATACGATGCCGGGTTTTCGCCAGCAGGGTCATGAAAAGCTGGACCGTGGTAAAGACGTCTCCGGCAGCCGTGTGCCGATCAATCGTATTGATCCCCATCTGCGCACAAACTTCATCCAGTGTCGGGGGTTTCTGGCGTGAGTAACCGGACTGCTTGAAGGCGTCCAGTTCATGCATGCTCAGCAATGCGGTGTCCAGCAAACGATTCCTGAATCCCATTCCAAAATTTCTCATCAACGCAGCGTGAATCATCGCTGCATCAAATCGCACATGGTGTCCTACCATGATCGATCCGGCCAAAATAGGAACGAGTTCTTTCAGCACCTCTTCTTCCGCCTGGCCCTGACTGGATTCGGAAGGAAGGATACCATGGATCTCCACCGCTTCATTTAGCTCAGCGTTTTCTTGAAAAACGATCCATTCTTGCATCGATCCTGGTTCGCAGATGCCTTCAAAGACTTTCGCTACCGCAATCGATAGAATTCGATCTCTGAGGACGTCAAACCCGGTCGTCTCGATGTCGATCACGATAAACTCGGGCTCATTTTCCACGCTCAATCGAGCAGGAGTTTCCTCCTGATAACTCACTTGCCACACCGGCTTCTTTCTCTTCGCAAAAAACGGGAACTTCATGAAAATCGCAAAACTGCCAAAGCAATCAACTTACGTTAAAGGCAGGGTGGATTGGACAATCCACCGCTTATGTCTCTAAGACATTTACAAATTGAAACTGACTGATTGAGGACTCTCGAGCAACTTGTTGCGATAATCAAGTGATGACGCGAAGCCATCAGTCCTACCTTTGAAAAATCAGTAGCGTATTTAACTCTCATAGCATTACATTCGGTTATCAAGTTGGAACTCGTTCGCGATGAGCTTCTGAATCATGCGCACCACATCAAAACTGTGCGTCAGCTGAGCCCGTTCGAGTTTGGTGATTGAGGAAGGTTCCACGAAACGCCCCGAATCCCCTCGCTTGAGCCCGTTCAGCGTCCGCAATCGCAACAAAAACTCGTATGACTCCTCTGCATAACCCGCAATTTCCTCAAGAGCCTTCACCGAAAGCTTCACGTCCTCCCAACGTCCACCAGTCGAGTAACGTCGCATCAGTTTATTTTTGAATACGAGCAACTGCGCTGCACCCCGAAGAGGAGCAATTGCGCGGGACTTGATATCAAACTCCCCTTCGTGCCTGCCCTTTTTTTCCACCACAAACTGCTTCATGAAATTGAGAGGCGGTGGAGTCGCGACCACACTCTCAGCAATTCTCCTCAAGATGCCGGGTGAACCTGAAACAGTCTCAAAAAGGTGGCTCCGCATACTTTCGAACAAAGCTTTATTTCCAGACACCCTACGCATATCAAATGCTACAAAAGCTCGAAGCAGTTTCTCGGGATCCATGAAGGTATTGAGTCTCTCGATCTCCTGTCTCCATTCCGCGTCAGTGCGGCACCAATTGGGATTCGATGCCATGACACCACCCTGACATCTCGCAAATCCGCATTGAACCATTCCTTCGATGACCGCCGCGCCCAGTTTGGTCAACTGCTTGCGATTCGCGTCATCCTTTTCAAGATCACCCGAGGACTGGAATAAAATTCCATTATCAATGTCCGTTCTCAGCAACTGTTCTCTCCTACCATCACTACCCACCGCAATCCACGCCCAGGGAATGTCAGGAAGTTGCACATCTTCAGCCTCCAACTCGGTTTTTTTCATCGTGATGAGCGAGTGCACGAGTTCATCGTAAAGCTCCGCACAAATCTGCCCAACAAACACCGAAGAAACTGATGCTTCCAGATAACTTTGCACAATTCTTTCCGTGTCGTCACACAACTCTCTCAGCCGCTTTAAGGTACGCGCATTCTGGATTTCCCGAAGCAACCCTGCGGGGTGGTGCCCACTTTGAGCAAGAAGATCTTTTTCCGTGCAAACATCGAGTAATTCGCTTTGATCTGTGCCATCCTCGGTCACACAAACCTGTCCGATCCGGCTCTGCAGCATCAAAAGCAAAGCGGCAGTCGAGCTTGACTTGGCTTCGACCGTCACCACTGGACTGGACATGATGGTTGAAATAGATCCAGAAGAATCCTTCTTCTTCACGAGCACCCAGTTCACGAGATCTTTGTGAGTCACGATTCCCTTAGGGTGGCCATCCCCGTTTACCACGATGACCGAAGGGATCCGTCGGTCGATCATCTTGCTTGCAGCTTCTTCGATAGAGATCTCGGGTCCACAGGTAAGTAAACGTTCTTTTCGACGGGGTTGAATCAGTTGCGCACCATCAAGGTGGGCTTGAAGGATGTTCTTCGAACGACTGACGACCTGACTTTCCTTGTCGTTAGGTAAACTAATTTTGTTACCGAGTCTCGTTGCCCAAAAAAGATGGCGGCGAATGTAGTTACGAGCCAGATCGTTGCTCTCAAAATGAGGTCTCAGCTTCTCCCAGTTGAACTCATAAAACAAGCTGTCTTCCGCGACAACCGCTTTGACCACGAAGGCTTTTTGGTCGAACAACGCCGTGAGCCCTAACAAATCGCCCACATCTCTGATATCCACGAGCTCCAGTTGATCCTCATTTTTCCAATAGTATTCCACCCGGCCTCGAGCTAAAAAACGGATACGGTCACCTGGCGAATCCCCTTGCTCCCAAAGCGTGTCCCCCTTCACAAACACTCTCACCAACGCCTCGTTTGA
>JAKSBQ010000231.1 GCA_022361075.1 Opitutales bacterium
AAGAATTTGATAAAATAGTGAGACAAGCCGATTTTTTAAAGCTGGTATGGCGAATGGAACTGGATCAATGGAAAGGTTTTCACCAATTCTCGTTAAAAAATTTTCTTTCAATCCATAAAATCATGAGCATTTAAGGTATTAATGGTCTATAGCTATATCTAGCCTGAGGCCTACGACCAGCATATCATCGACCTGATCATAATCACGTTGCCACTGTTTGACAGCCTGTTCGATCTTTTGCTTTTGTACTGCACCATGATGATGGTGGATTTCAGTCAAAAGCTGTACAAATCTGCCTTTGGAAAATTTTTTGTTGTCCGATCCTCCGAATTGATCCAGGATGCCATCGGTGAAAAGGTACAGGTATTCAACTTCTTCAAAAGAAAGTAGCTTGGTATCATACTGCTTATGATGATCCAACTGTCCGCCACCGATGGCATATTTGCTTGCTGTGATGAATTTTATCTCTCCATCAAATGAATAAGCCAGAGGCCTTTTGGCGCCTGTAAACAAAACTTGTTGCTTCTCAGGAATAATAGTGCATAGGCCAATATCAAACCCGTCGTATGTTGTGTTATCATCATCGTTTTGTTTTAAAGCCGCCTCAACCCTTTCGTTTAACCCTTCCATGATTAAATCCGGCCGCCAGATCTGTTTTTCGACGACCAGTTGATTCAGCAAGGTGCCACCAAGCACCGACATAAAAGCACCGGGCACACCATGCCCGGTACAATCTACGGTAGCTATTACTATCTTATTGCCTACGTGGGCGAGCCAATAAAAATCCCCGCTGATATCCTCCTTGGGGTTCAAATAGATAAATGAATCCTCAAAACATTCTTGAAGTAAACCGGGGTGAGGCAACAAGGCGTTTTGAATTTTACCGGCATACCTGATACTTTCCGATGTGCTGCGAAAATAGCTTTCGAGTTTGTGAGACTGCTCTGTTAGCTGCCGGTTTTGCTTTTGAATGTCCCTGGTTCGTTCATCGATAATTTTCTTTAACTCTTCATTCTGGTTTTTAAGCCTTTGCAAGTTGACAAAGTAGCCAACGATAACAGAAATAATAAAGATCCCTACAAGTATGAGGTAAAACCCTCCTGAAAAAATGAACGATCTTTCCTGAATTATAAAAAACGGACTATTAAAACAAAATTCACCT
>JAKSBQ010000312.1 GCA_022361075.1 Opitutales bacterium
ATTTATTGACGATTATATAGGATCCATTGCACTCATAGGTCTCATTAGATGAACACTCATCACTTAGAACCAGTCTTCACTGGTACTAAATCGAATGTTGCTTTTAAATCTTCTACAATCCAAGCAACTGTATCGACTATCGAACTCAGCTAAGTTTTCGTACGTCCATTCAGAAAGCTCACAATGGTGGTGCATACCGATCGCCATTAAACCTTCTCTGATTTAAACGCTGTTTAGGTTGGACAGCTCTTTCTCCTTTTGGGGTCCAATTGAATCCGTGACGGAGTAGACTACATGGTAACGTCTTGCTATCCTTGCGAGGATAAGAGTTGTTGATCATCAATCGGTGCGATACAAGCGATCCATCCCTTGTGGAAGAATAACGAAGCGCTTGCACTGCGTCTCAGGTGCATCGACAATAAATCAATCAGTAGTTCCAAAACAAAATCATCATGGCTGAATCATCACAGCACGTAGTCGTTCTCGGAGGAGGATTTGCAGGGCTTTCTGCAGTCCAGACGCTTAAAAGTGCACCTGTACGGATCACATTGGTGGACCGTCAAAACCATCACCTATTCCAGCCACTTCTCTATCAGGTTGCGACGGCAGGCTTGGCAGCACCCTACATTGCGCAGCCGCTAAGGCACATCCTTTCGAAACAAAGCAATGTAACTACGGTTATGGATGAAGCGGTATCCATCGACCCTGCATCGAATTCCGTAACCCTGAGTCGAGGTCGTATCCTGGAATATGACCATCTGATTGTGGCGCTTGGAGTCAAAACCGGTTATTTTGGAAATACAGAGTGGGAGAAATACGCGTCAGGACTTAAGAGCCTGGATGAGGCAACCCGGTTGCGACGCCGAATTTTATTGGCTTACGAAAGGGCGGAAACGATTCGGGATACTGCAAAGTGGGCAAGGCTATTGAGTTTTGTGGTTGTGGGTGGTGGCCCGACCGGGGTGGAAACAGCGGGCGCTGTGGCGGAGTTGTCTCGCCGTGTTCTTGCAAATGATTTTCGTCGAATCGATCCGACTCTGACTCACATTCATCTCGTGGAAGCGGGGCCACGTTTACTTCCCATGTTTTCGGAGTCACAGTCGGAATATACTCGTAAAAGACTCACTAAGATGGGAGTTACCGTTCATTTGAATGCTCCTGTTAAAGAAGTTGGAGCGAATCATGTGGTGGCGGGTGATTTAAGGATTGAGAGTGCTAACATCATTTGGGCAGCTGGTGTGGAGGGTAACCCGATCATGAAAGGTGTTCCTGGAATCAGTTTGGAGCGTTCGGGAAGAGTAGAGGTGGAGCCAGATCTGACTTTACCCGGCTTTCCTAATGCTTTTGTAGCGGGTGATTTGGCCTCGCTTGTGGATACCAAAGGAGTGAAGGTTCCCTGTGTCGCTCCGGCAGCATCGCAGATGGGACGGCACGCGGCGCGTCAGATTTTAAG
This sequence comes from Opitutales bacterium, assembly GCA_022361075.1. Taxonomy (GTDB): domain Bacteria; phylum Verrucomicrobiota; class Verrucomicrobiia; order Opitutales; family JAFGAQ01; genus JAKSBQ01. Next base: position 1,454 of record JAKSBQ010000312.1, read on the forward strand.
ATCCATCAAAAGTAAAGAAACGAAGCCTTACACCTACCTCGATAAAGGGAGCATGGCGACGATCGGTCGAAGCAGTGCAGTGACCTCTGTTGCGGGAATTCGAACCCGAGGTTGGATCGCCTGGGCGATGTGGCTCTTGATCCATTTGCTTTTCCTCATGGGCTTCCGCAACAAGATGGGGGTGTTCTGGCACTGGGTATGGTCTTATTTTACCTGGAACCGAGGCGCTCGAATCATAACAGGATTAGATTCCGAAGAGTTCACTCTAGACAACCCTGAACCCATCCCACGAACTCAAAGAACAGGTTCCTGAAAGCAAAAACCAAGCTTTTTGGTAGTTTCGGTGCAGTAGTTCTTATGACTGCAATGAACGGTTCTTATTTTTAGTCCATTTTGGGGCTAATTGAATTACGATAATCCGTATCGGGGTGAAATTAATCCCTTATGGAGCAGAATATTATGCAATGGAAGGTTAGGCTTTTGGATTGGTGTCACGACGAAGTGATGACCTGATCTGTTTCTAAGGAAAATTATGAAAAAGCTAATCCCTGTCTTCTTGTTTGTATTTTTAACATCGAACGTAGCGTTCCCAAAAACCCTTCAGGTTTCCGAACTGATGGATAGCGCGGCATCCATGATCGATCAAGAGGTGAAAATAGAAGGTCTCATGATGCATGTGTGCAAACATGGTGGAAAGCGTGCGTTTTTTAAGGATTTGGATCCCGAGGTTGAAGAATCCATCAAAGTAGAAGCGGCTGATTGTCCCGTCTTTGATGAGACTAATATGGGAAGCACTTTTCGGGTTGAGGGAGTATTGAAGGAGTTGCGCATAGACAACGCTTACCTTGATGAGTGGGAATCCGAATTAAAAGCTCACGCACATGAGCACGAACACGAAGAGGAAGAGAGTTGTGGAAATTGCAGTGGTGATTCGGAACAGGAAGATAAGGTGAATCCTGTTTTTGAACGGATTGCTGGCATGCGGAAGCAAGTTGCTGAGTCTGAAAAAGGCTATCTGCCCTTTTACTGGA
>JAKSBQ010000159.1 GCA_022361075.1 Opitutales bacterium
GTATTTCGCCGATGGAGGTCATCCCGAATTAGTCGGATTTGGGGGATTGGGTTTTAGAGAAAAGGAGGAAATTCCCGATTTACTTCAAACTCTATGTGAGCACTACACCTCTTTCCAAAACAACATTTGGGTAGATAGTATCGATGATCTTGCCCAGAAATACATAGATTGTGTCGTCTATTCGGCTTCAGTATAGGTCCCATCGCAGTCCATTAATTCATCGAACATGAAGAGTATCACAGAGCCCCGGATCAGAAATCACGAAGAGTTTCTCGAGGAAATTGAAGGCAGGGATGTTATCTCCGATGAATTACTCTGGAAATGGGCACAAGGTTCCCATTCGGTTTCAGGGCATATGTGGACTATGTATTCGATTTGCAAAGGAATTCAATCGAAACGGATTCTGGAGATCGGATTTGGGAGAACCTCATTGATGTTTGCCCGGTTGGCTCACGAGTTGTCGGGTGAGTTCTACTGCTGTGATACCAGGGACTTTACCTATCTGTTCACTGAACCTGAGTTGGAAGTGACCCGGTTCTTTAGTGATGGGTCTGATCCTTTGTTTAAGTCGGAGAAGTTTAATTCAGATAATTTTGATTTCATTTTTTTGGATTATTTTTCGGGAGAGACGATTCCTCTTGATTTCTGTCTAATGCAGATCAGGAAAGCACTGAAAAATCTTAATGAGGGTGGTTTCCTCTGCATTCACGATGTTTCGGACAAAAGGTATCCCGTGAGTAGAGTCCCCGGACATCTGAAACGATCCAGCCACCTCGAAGTGAGTGTTTTACCTTACTCTCAAGGATTATGTGTCGTGCGCAAAACCAAGTCTTCTCCCGGAGTTGTAACTGCGCTTTACGAAACATTTGATCAATTTTTTAGATTTGCCATGCTCAGTGCTCGAAAACTGAAACAAAAATTACTCCGCTAAAAGCAGATCAAGGAAGTCATTTATGTCTCTTAAATACTGGTTAAAAACTAAACTTTATCAATTCACTCCGGGGGGGTGGGGATACTATCGATATCTCCGTAGTCTCAAGAAGGAAGACTATGAACATGAGAGAGATAAACACGAAGTGCGCCGTAAGCACTATGGAGAGGAAGGGTGGAAAGACGAGAAGAGTGAAGGACTGACTTATCGTAGTTATGATTCGTATGAAGAATATGTGACTCACCAGGTTCAGAAATTTGATGAGATTTTAAAAATGGGTGTGGGTTACACAAATGATGTGGTCGGACTTTACCGAAAACGGTTTTTCCGGCGTTTTCGCCATCTTCCCGGTTTGGTTTCGAAACAAGCGAAAATATTGTGTGCGGGAGCCCGGCAGGGAACCGAAGTTGAAGTATTGCAGGATTTGGGTTTTCAAAATGCCTATGGGATTGATTTGAATCCGGGCCCGAAGAATAAGTGGGTTGTTGAAGGGGACTTCATGAACATTGAAGCCAAGGATGCGAGCATCGATGTTTTCTACACGAATGCAGTGGATCATGCGTTTGAACTTGAGAAGTTTTTTGCGGAACACGCGCGGGTTTTGAAGGATGACGGATATGCGATTTATGATATCGGAGTCGACGCGAAGGGCGGCATTTTTGAGGCGGTGAGTTGGGATTCGGATTCGGTAATTTTTCAAATGATGCTCAAACACTTTCGGCGTGTGGTGAAGGTAGAGACTGATGACGATTGGCAGTGGATCATGCTCACCGATCCTATTCGTTCTTAGATGTTTTTTTTAGCGCTTTTGCGCAGTTTATGAAGATTGTAGGTATTTGTCTGGTCAGAAACGATGATCGGTTTTTGGACCAGGTGATAAGGAATGTGATTGATTTCTGCGACGAGCTCTACATCACCGATCATCGATCCACGGACCAGACTGCTGAGATCGCAAATCGTTGGGTAGACGAACATGAGCATGTGTTTTATCAATCCATCAATCATCCGTCCGAATCCCATGAAGTCATTCGGAGATATGCAGGTGAGGATGTGTGGATTTTTGGAGTGGATGGTGACGAGTTGTATGAAAAAACAGTCCTGGCAAAGTTTAAATCGCGTTTGCTTTCGGGTGAGTTTGAGGATACATGGCAAATTTTAGGCAAGGTGTTGCACTGCAATCACTTGGGAAAGGATTTTTCGAAAGCCTCAGGATACCTCGCAAGACCTTCCCGTTCCATGACTAAACTCTATAATTTCTCCAGGATCGATGATTGGGGAGGGGAGTGTTCAGAGCGACTGCATCACGGCAATATCGTTTTTAAAGAAGGAGTAACTGGAAACAAGGATAGTAGTGAATCTGAAAAAGATTGGGAGGAGGCTGATTTTAGATGTTTGCATACGGTGTTCATGAGGAGAAGTTCGTTGCAGTCCGAGCAGAGTATAAACGCACGTCCCAACATCGCCGAAAAAAATGCATTTTCGAGATTTCAGAAAATTCGCTACTTGTTGCTCAAGAGTCTGGGACTTGAGCCTGAGAGTAAGACGAAAGATACCTACATGCGGGGACCTTTGGTTCAAAAGGATGTTACAGAATTTTTTAGGGAAAATTAGTGGATGAGTGAGAATTGGAAAGAGCGATTGAACGGTAAGCGGCTGATTTTTACCGTCAGTGCAGGTCGAAGTGGAACACATTTTTTGACTCGGTTGTTCAGGTATCTGCCAGGGATGGATGTTTTTCACGAGAATAACACCCCTCACTTTCACGATCATATGCGTACTGCGCAGGAAGACCCGAACCATGCCAGGAAATTTCTGAATGACGAAAAGTTGCCGTTTATCGAATCCCTGAAAAAGCCAATTTACGCGGAGACGAGTCATCTGTTTTGCAAGGGATTCCTGGAACCTTTGCTAGAGCTTGGTGTAGTTCCAGATCTTGTCCTGCTAAGCAGAGATCGGAGAAAAATCGCGACTAGCCTTTTTCGGCTGGGAACGATACCGGCTCGACAGGAGAAAGCGCTTCAGTTTTATCTCAAGCCGGATGATCCGGGAGTGGTCAGCGCGGAGGATTGGAACTCATGGTCTGATTATCAATTGTGCTATTGGTATGTGCTTGAGATTGAGAGACGCCAACGGGTTTATGGACAGAAGGTAAGAGAATTGGGCGGTTGCGTGCACGCCTGCGACCTGGATGGAATCAATACTGCCGAAGGTTATCGGGAGTTGATAAAGGCGTTAGATTTGAGAGGACCGAATCCCATCAACTGGTTGAAGTTTTATAAGAACAGGCAGCGTAAGGCTGGTAATTTTGATGCGAGTAAGTCTCAACGTAAACTTCCCAAAGATCAGCTGGCGGAGGAGGCCGAGGTAGAGTCGCTATTTGAGACTGCATAGGTAGATGAGTAAAAATCCATATGAGGGAATTCCATTTGGTGTGATTTATGTCGCATCTGGTGAACGTTATGTGGAGGAAGCGGCTGTTTCGGCTGAGTCTCTAAAACGGAAAATGCCGGAGATCCCCATATTGATTTTTTCCGATCAGGAAACGGCGCCGCCTGTGTTTGACGAAATTCGAAAGCTGGAGGATGTGAGAGGTAATTGCTACGATAAAGTAAGACCGCTTCTGGAATCTCCTTTCGAGAAAACATTATTTCTCGATACCGACACTTACGTCTGTCGTCGAATTGATGAGATTTCGACGCTTCTGGATCGTTTTGATTTGCTTGTTTCTCACACGCCGTATCGAGATCCAAATCCCCTAAAAGGGATTCCTTCAGCGTTTCCAGAGTTCAATACCGGTGTGATCGGCTTTAGAAGGAGTGAGAGCTTCAGTCGTTTCCTTGAAAAATGGATTGAATGTTATGCTGACTTGGGGATGAAAGCGGACCAACCGGCGTTTCGCAAGGTGCTTTGGGAAGACAGGGAGTTGCGCTCCTACATTCTGACTCCAGAATACAATTTTAGAACAATATTTCCGGGTTATGTTGGTGGTGGAAGTGCTGTCAAAATCATACACGGAAGGCACAAAGACTGGGACAAAATTGATCGTAAGCTGAACCGTTACAAGAAGCCACGGGTTCTCGCTCTAAGTCCACTTTCACTTTTCAACGGAGAAGTGATCATCCTGAGGAGCATCTTAGATCTCTTAAAAAGCCTCGGTGCCAAGTTGTTACGCAGAAAATAGTTAGCATCAGATGAATAAACAGGGGCAAAAACCCAGAGTCACGATTCAGTACATGCCCATTCGGAACCGGGGATATTTCGAATGGATTTATACAGGGCTGCAAATTCTACACGAAAAGGGCGAAATTGAGCTTCTCCAAGAGGGGAGTAGCTGGGAGAAATTTCTGCGAAAGCATCCGCGAGTATGGGGAAAGTTTGATCAAAAGTTCCCAGAGCTCAGTAAATTGCTTTTCCCCGTAGATCATTTTTCGATGTTCGGGCGGATTGAGCAAAGTGGGAAGTCGATGAGATTCTCTTACGATGTGACTGATTCTCCTTTTACCTACTCTCTGGCACATTTGGAGCTGTCGGACCTGTATTTTAAGGGTCAATGTCCGATTGAATTTGAAGAAGAAGGTTACCCTCTGAGTAACACGGTTAGAGTTCCTTACCATCCCTATGTTTTGGAGGCGCGGGACAAAATACGCCCTTGCATGTCAACGGGTGCGATTACGAGTACTTTTGACCTGAAGCGAAATCTGAAAGTGTTGGAGTCGAACGCTTCGATACGAGTGGCTTCCAAAAAGAACCGGATTTTTGCCTCGTTTGGTGGTGATCAGGGGCCCAGGACTTGGGAAACTTCTGATTTGCCACCGGCTCCCCACAATTTCCGCAACGAACGTTCAATTGTAAGCCTTTACGGCGAACAAATTCAGCATCCGAACGAAAAGCGGGCCGAAATCGTTCGGATTTTGAGAAAATGGGGTTTCGACGATATTGATGCGAGGATTTGGAACTCAAAGGATTCAACTATTCAGGGCGATGCTCTTGCGTGGCCAGATTATTTAAAAACCGTTTGTGCATCTGCGTTCAACGTAAACGTATCCGGGTTCAGGAGGAGTCTACCCTTTAGATTTCTTGACTCGTTTCAGGTGGGCTGTGGTATCGCAACTGATACTCTTGGAGTTAAGTGGTATCTGCCATTTGATCGTGAAATTGAGGTGATCGAATACGGTGATCTCGGTTACGAATCCATGGAAAATACCGATTGGGGTGGGATCGAGAACCGTTTGCGAGAGATTTACGATGGAATCGATTTATCTAAAGATAGCGGTGATGAACTAAGGCAGATGTTTGCAAAAAAATGGCATCCGGAAAGTCTTGGCAGGTATTTCATAAATGAATGCAAACTTACTA
>JAKSBQ010000024.1 GCA_022361075.1 Opitutales bacterium
AGGGTTCCCATAAATCGAGATGACCTCTGGGCTGAGCTGCAGCATAGCCATCAGACGAGTCAATATTCTTTGTGTAGACACGAGGACCAGGAATTGGTTGACCATCTAATTTGAGTGCTCCCCAAAATTTTCCCGTTTTCTTGTCAAAACCGAGCCTTGCGTAAGCTTTCAAATAGGCAACTGCCTGGTCATGGAAACACTGATCACCAGTTACTTCGTATGCCTTAAGAAGGGCGTGACAGTACAAACCGGTTATGGATGTAACGAAACTGCTCCCGTCAAATCGCTTTTTTCCCGCATTCGGTCGTTCCGGAATGAGGTTTGTATTGTGATTCCTTCGTTTCCAATAGTAATCTGCAATCTGCCTGGTCCGGTTGAGCCACAGCTGATTATTTGTTTTCGAATACATGAAAGCGAAAGCTTCGATAAAAGCTCCAGCTGACATGGTAAAGTCGCAGCCCTTGTTTCCATCGCCATGGCGATTGATTTCACCTGTGTTTTTATCGATTACATGCCATTGCCAAATGGCTTCAATCTCTTTGGTAACGGCATGCTCGTCCACTTTCCATAACCGATCCCAGTCAATGGAGTGTATTGCATGAATCTCATGCGGATAGATATCTGCGCCCCATTGGGTTTGGGAAGGTTGATGGCCTTCCTTACGATCCTTAAAAACATTGTAGTGACGGTGCCATCCCCACCAGAAGAAGCACTGTTCATCGATCAGATGCCTCATGACATAACCAGAATAGTTGTCAGCAAAGTTGCTAAAGGTATTATCTCCTGTAATTGCTGATAAAGCATACATTGCCTTGAGTGTAGGCTGGTCGGTTAACAAGTTTGATCCTCCGGGACTGCGCCTGTCCCGACGGGTTACACGGAAATATTCATCCAGCTTCTCAGGAATGGGAGGGCAGGTGCGGGTCTCAATGTCAAGGATGCTCACCAGAATCGGTGTATGTAAGTCGCCATACGTATCAGTGGCATGCCCTATCAGAGTTTTCAGGCATTCTTTTACATATGACTGATAGGTTTTGGGTTTCTGAAGCTTTTCGGAGTTGGAATAAGTTTGGGTTAGCAGAACAAGAAATGTTAGGCCAAGAGCAAATGGGTTGATGGCTTTTTGCTTCATTGTATACTTACTGCGCTATATCGCAGCAGTAATTCAAGCAGAAAAATCGTCCTGTTTTTTTTAATTGTTTTCACGGATATTCGGATAATCTGCGTCTAAGCACCGTATCTTTTTAGAATCTTATGTGTGCTTGCAGAAATTGTAGTTACTTGGGGGTAGGATTGTTCCTGGTGTTGTTAGTATTACCGTTGAGTGTGTGGTCTGATTCCCGTTCGTTCGAGTTGAGGTATTTTTCGGATAGCTCTCTTGCAAATGGAGAAACTGATTTTAAGGGACCGACTGCAGTCTTTGACACGGAGCAGCGGGTAGAGTTTTTACATCAGTATGCTGAAGCAGCCAAACGGTTTTTCAATGATCCTCAGTTGAATACGAAGGTAGTGACTCAGGCAGAGGTGTCTGATTTTTTAAATAAGCTAAAGCCGCAGCCTAAGCCAAAGGTACGTGAGCGAATATCTCTTGATGACTGGAATTACCTGGGTTACAAGGAAGGCCAGTCGCAACAGTCAATTGCCAGGCTAAATGTAGGGTCTTTGCGTGAGGGAGTAGATTTGAACGAGGGGTCTCTTCGTTTTGCGACTGATGAGGGTATTGATTTCGATTTCAAAAGACAGGGATGGAGAGCCACTTTGACTTGGAGAGCTCAGGTGCCTGCATCGGATCGGCGTGTCAGTTTTAAGTTGTCGGATCGTGGGAAAATACCGGTGGCAACGATAGGATTTGGATCGAATGGAAATTTTTTCTATCACACCGCAGACCACAGGATAGTCGAGTTGGAAAAGTATGAACCTAAGCGCTGGTACTCGTTTCGTCTGGAGCTCGACTTTGTCGCACCCAATTTTAAGACCGATGTGGTTCGCTATAATCTTTATATAGATGGCAAACGAGTGGCGGATTATGTGCCGATGGAACGTGTGCGTGAGGCAGGGGTGCAATATGTCTACAATTTTTCTTCGGTTCCCGGGTTCAATCGTTTCTCTATTAAGGCTTACGACGGAGTGAGGGTTGATGACATATGGGGGGTAGGTTATCATAAAACCGGACGTGAGGCATGCCCTTATTATCCGGAAACCTACCTGGATCAGAACTTCGAAATCAAACCTGATATTCAGGGTTGGGCCCACATCGACTACGACGATTCGTTTTGGCAGAGAGGCGAATACCCGATTATTCACGGGACTGAGAGATATGCTGAGGAAGATCTTTATCTAAGAAAAAAAGTAAAAGTGGGCGATTTTGAAAAAGCTTACTTGAATATTGAGACCGTGGATCCCGGAGGGGAGCTTTGGGTTAATGGGCAAGTTATAAAAATTATCCACAATCGCCATCCGCAGAAAATAGATGTGACCCGTTTCCTGAAGAAGCATTCGGTCAATTTAATCGGAATTAAGGTCAATCACTTTTATCTCACTGAGCAGGTTGGTGAAATGATGCTACACTCTTACCTGGATTACTCACTGGGTTGGTTTGCGGGTCGGGCATCATTGGACCTCGTGAAACATCAACATGTTAGTGATGCATTTTTATATACGGAAAGTATTGGCGAGGAATGGGCTCACTTAAGGACGAGAATTACATTTAAGAACGACCATTGGCTATCTTTCAGGGGAGATGTGATTATAAAACTCACTCCTTGGTTTCCCTCGGAAACGACTTCTCCTTCTTATGAGTTTAGTTTGCCGGTAGTATTAACTGTTGGAAGTGACAGTATAGAGCATTCTTTTAAACTGGAAAATCCGATGTTGTGGAGTCCTGAAACTCCGAATCTATACAAGATTGAAGTGAGTTTGAATGATGCTTCGGGTCATACAATAGATGATTATGTATTTACAACCGGTATACGTACCGTTGATCAAAAAGGAGGCTCCTTTCGACTTAATAATCAGGTAGTCATGGCCAATGGAGCTCAAATTATGGGTTTCCGCGGACCCGCGGAAAAACTTGCACTCTGGAACCGCTGTACACCCGATGATTGGGTGGCGAAGGAACTCATGATGGTGAAAGCTATGAATGGCAACTTGCTGCGTATACACTCTCATGGTTGGGAGTTTCCTGCTCGTGGCATCAACGATCCCAGGTATGCTGAGATGGCAGATCAAATGGGTATGATGTTGATTTGGTGTCCGACAGCGTGGATACGTACGGGTAGAGGTTGGGGCGATGTCGATTTCGAAGGATTCCCCAAATATATCCGTCAGGTTTATAATCACCCGAGCATCATCATCTGGGAGGCGGCGAACCATACTCAGCAGTTTAAAACCAGGGATTCGACAGAATCAGACCTGTACTGTGAAAAAGTGCATGAGATGATTCATCCGGTGGATCCCAGTCGTTTAATATCCTACAATTCCTTTATCAAACATTTCCATTATGGAAATGATCTGGGGACGGTGGATCATGAAGGCAATGCGATACAAGCTTCCTGGGCATGGACTGCTCCCAGAGTTACGCGGGGTAATCAGGATCACCCCACTGGTTATGGAAAAACATGGGATCGTTTGAGGGAATATCCGGGGGAGTATCGTCAGGATTTTTTGGATAGTAAAGAAAGAGCATATTTCAACTTCGAACACCAGGAATCGATAGGACAGCCTAATTGGAGTTTGGTAAAAGGGAAGCCGTGGTATCGTGTGCATTCCTATGAGTGGGGATATGATGAAGGGAGCATAGGACGCAGACTTTCTCTGGATGAATGGCAGGAAAGTCAGGCTTGGCAGGCGTTTTCAGCGTGGGAAGCGATGAAAAAGCTGCGCTACCTCGATTATGATGGATTTTCCTGGTGTTGCTTACATGGAGGGGCGAATAGTGGAACTTACAAAAAACCACTGATTGATATGCTTGATCATGCGAAGCTGGCATTCTGGGTGAACAAGATGGTTTTCCAGAAAACAGTGGCAGGCAGCCATAACGTAGATGTGGTGTATGGACCAGAAGATATGATTCGGCCGGTGATTATTCATTGGGGTGATGCCAGGACCGCAGAGTTAACCGTGAATTTAAAATCTATTGATGGGAAAGTGCTTTTGAGCCGTGAGTATAGAAATGTTGAGCTAACCGGTGGGCGGTCTGCTGTGGTGTTGGAGCCTTTTCAGCCGGAATTATTAGAAGAAGGTTATTACCTGATCGAATACTCTACAAAATTTATCTGATCCATTTTGTGTAATACCTCCTAAGCTTATGAAGTTTATACTTGCTTTATTCAGTTTACTCTCAGTGATTTCGGGTGAAAGTGCGTCCGAAAATCATTTCGAATCGGAGTACGAAGTTATTACCATTGCTGAGAGTGAAGAAAAGCAAATATGGTTTGGCTATTACGACAAGTGGCAAGTGGATACTACCGGTCGCTACGCACTGGGATGCAAGGTAGAGCTTTTTTTTAGATCACCGACTCGCGAGGATGTTTTAAAGATAGGTCTGATCGATTTAGAGGCTGATAATAGTTGGACTAAAATTGGAGAAAGTCGTGCTTGGAGTTGGCAGCAGGGCTGTATGTTACAATGGATACCGGGTTCCTCTGAGGAAGTCATCTGGAATGATGTAAATGACGATGGTGCATTTGTGTCCCGCGTTTATAATATCAGAACCCAATCACTACGGACGCTGCCTAAAGCAGTTTACACACTCAGCCCCAACGGTGAGTTTGGTCTGTGCCTGGATTTTGATCGGTTGCAGTTCTATCGTCCGGGTTATGGTTATCCTGCGGAAGAAAAACCTGAATTTCGAGTCAAAGCTCCCACTGATAAGGGCATTTATCGCATGGATCTAAAGACTGGTGAGTGTGAGCTAATACTGAGCATAAGCGATATTGCCGGGATTCATAGACCTCAAGGGAGTGTTTCTGAGTATTACCATTGGTTTAACCACCTGCTAATAAACGAATCTGGTAATCGTTTTTTTTTCTTGAATCGCTCCAGACCGTGGGCGGCGGAGTCAGAGATGATGAGTTATCTTGAGAGTGTCGAATCGCCGCACGATCGATTTCGTGGTTATTGGGTAACTCGTGCGATCACCGCGAATCTGGATGGCAACGACGTTTATGTGCTTAATGACAGTGGCCGATTTTCACATTTTATTTGGAAGGCAGATAAGGTCATTACGGCGTGGGGTGCTGCAGAGAACAACGAGCACCCGGGTTTTTTTGAGTTTTTGGACAAGACCAAGTATTCGTTGCTGCTCGATCCGCAGAATATGCCGGATAACGGTCATAACACGTATGTACCCAATACTAATTACGAGTGGATTCTCAATGACACCTATCCGGATGCCAATGACCGTAAGCAAACGCTTTATTTGTATCATGTGCCGAGCAAACGGAAGGTAGTGCTGGGTCGGTTTTATCAACCGGAGATCTTTACTGGCGAGTGGCGTTGCGATCTACATCCGCGTTGTGATCAACAGGGTTCTCGTGTCTTTTTTGACTCTACTCATGAAGGACACCGTAAGATGTATATGATCGATATTTCAAAGATAATAAGTTCTTAATTATGAGTGAGTTAATGAATTTTCGAAACATTGTATGTAAAACGAAATTACTGGCTGCCCTCTTCGTGTTTTTTTTCGTTTTCCAAGCAATATGGATACACGCTGAAAACCCGGTTAAGCTCACTCCTGTTTATGAATCAGTGGTAGACGCAAAGTTAGACAAAACGGGCTACCTTGGACAGCGCTACCAGATCAATCTTGAAAAGCGATTGTTTACGTTGGATCTGGATACCATTTTGGAACCCTTTAAGAATCGTCCCGGAAAGCAACCTTGGGTTGGCGAACATGTGGGTAAGTTTTTGCATGCGGCTGCTTTGGTTTACAAAGCTGAGGCTGACCCGAAGCTTCGAATCAGGATGGATTACGTCGTGAACAATCTGATTAGCTCTCAACTGGCTGATGGTTACTTGGGGACTTATATTGAGGCGGAACGTTGGACTTCCTGGGATGTGTGGACGCACAAATATAATATGATCGGGCTGCTCGCTTATTACGAAATCACCGGCAATGAGGCTGCTTTGCAAGCGTGTGTTCGAATGGCTGATTTGCTGGTTAAAATCTTTGGCAATGAAGCGGGGCAGAAAGACATTATTGCATCTGGCACGCATGTAGGGATGGCTCCTACAAGTGTTTTGGAGCCTATGGTGAAACTCTATGCGCTCACGGAAGAATCGGATTATATGGATTTCTGCCACTATCTGGTTTCGAGCTGGGAGCAGGCGCATGGGCCGAAATTGATTTCTTCATTACTCAAGCATGGAGATGTTTATCGAACTGCCAATAATAAGGCTTATGAGATGCTTTCGTGTCTTGTAGGTCTTGCCGATTTATACTGTTTGACGGCAAATGATGACTATTGGACTGTCCTGAACAATGCTTGGCAAGACATCGCTTTTAACAAAAATTATGTGATTGGTACCTCCAGCTATGGGGAACATTTTACCAAGAGTGGTCATTTGCCACCTGAGGGTGAGTATTGGCGTGCAAAGTATGTGGGTCCGGGAGAGGGTTGCGTGACCGTTACATGGATGCAACTGAATCAGCGTTTGTTTGAAATAACAGGTCAACCAAAATACATCCATGAACTTGAGAAAACGGTGTATAACGCGCTTTTGGCAGCTCAAAATCCACACAGCGGAGAAATCTGCTATTTCCTTTCTTTAAAGGGAGATCGCAAACGCTATGGGGAGATTTCACACGGGTTGTTGCCCGATATCTGTTGTTGCTCATCCAGTATCCCCCGGGGATTGGCGATGCTTCCGAGTTTAAGTGCAGGGGGGTTCTCGAAGACTCCGAGCATTCTACTCTTTAATGCGGGGACCTATACTTTTGAAACGAGTAGTGGGAAACTTCAGATACAGGCAGATACCGATTTTCCTCGCAGCGGGAAGGTTATGATTCGGCCATTGCTGGATGAACCCTCAGAATTTACGCTGAAAATATACATTCCTCGCTGGGCCAAAGAATTTGAGATATGGGTTCAAGAGAATAGCTATGAAGCGAAAGCAGGTGAGTTCTTAAGCCTATCGAGAAAATGGGAACCTGGAGACGCTGTCAGCATCGAGCTGACAATGCCAATTGAGGTGATTGATGACGGTGATACCAAAACGTCTTGTTATGCACTAAAGAGGGGACCACAGATATTGGCTCTGGATGAAAACATAAAAGACGCTAACGGCATACCTGTAAACGGTTGGCATGGTGAGGATGTCTACACGGTAAATGCAGTTATTGATGGGGAGACGAGTCAATTTCATCTTGTTCCGTTTGCGGAGGCCGGACAAACGATGGCAAACTACAATTTGCTTTTTGATGATATTCAGCTGCTTTCCGAGCAAAATATTGGAGGACTACGATCCTATCGAAAGCAGTTACAAAAGCTGAGAACTTTGTTTCATGTTCGCGCCTTGCCAGACATTGATTTTTTCCAGTTTGGTATGGGAAATCGTCGCAAGCTCATTTATCAACAGGGTAGGTTGTATGATGGTATTACACAGGAATTGCTTCTTGAGTGGCCGGTGAAATCCCAAACTATTGTACCCAACGACTACAAGGTATCGATAGAGACACTTACGGATAATCCGGTGCTCATTTATGAGGATAGTGAAGGTGTCTTTGTGGTGGAAAGGGGTAAGAGCCTTTTGGTCGAAGGTACGGCTGCCCCAGTGAGTTTACCTGATTTTACAGGACATCCCTACAGCGAGGTCCTGAAGGTACTAAACCACGAGATTCTCATCAATATTCTGGATGGTAAACCGCTACCCAATTTTCTGGTGTATGATAATCCCTGGCGGAGAGATGCGGCTATGATGGCTATGTGTCTAGAAGCGACAGACAATTTGGAGCTCATTCGGGAGTGGGTTTTGAGCTTAGATGATCCTTACGATCGCAATAACAGGGGTGAGACGGAGGCGGACAACTTGGGGCAGACCTTGTACTTGCTATCGAAATTCACCGATCAGAGTCACCCGCTGGTAGCAGAAGTCCTTAATGAAGCAAAGCGTTTTGAGGTGGATGGTGCCGAGGGTCCTTTTATACGAGGGCGATCAGATTTTCATGAAACACCCGTGTACCAGACAAAATGGTTAAAATATGGACTGAGGGAACTCGGATTACCCGATGCTTACCATATTCCCGATACTCAGGATGATTACAGCTCGCTGTTCTGGTGGGATTATAAGGAAGCTTATATGGAGGAAACTGTCGATGCATACACCAAATTCAGCTACAGGAGCAAGATGAACTATCCCTACATCGGATGGGCGGCAGATCACTTTCACGGTAACCGAAGATCGCCCATCAGCAGTCGGGACTATCCGCTAAGCTGGGAGCAGGAAGCCAGCCAGGCGGATTATCCTGAAATGCGGGTTATCAGCCAAGAATATGCGGATTTAAAATTGAGTGCACCGCATACCTGGCATGCAGCAGAAATGTTTCTCTATTTTTATAAAATGGACAGTGATATTGGCTCAGTCCGGGACTAGAATGAGAATTTACATTTATGAGCATCAATTGAAATTTAGACACAGCCTGTCCTCGGTATGGGTTGTTTTGCCTTGTGTGAACAGGTTGTTAATTGGTAGACTGTATACAAAATTAATCCACTCAGGGACACTACAAACTTTAAGTAAGTTTCAAATAAACGATAACTGAGAAGGGAATACGCCAGAAAGTTAATCGTATCCAAATTTCTAAATAAATGTTACCCGATAAGTCTACACAGCAGGAATGGTTCAAGGAATATATCGAACCGCATGAACGTATTCTTCGCGGTTGGTTAGTTGCGGATTATGGAGGAGAGCATGATGTGGAGGATGTGATTCAAGAGGCTTATACAAAAATTTTGGAAACTTACAAAAAAAGGCCGATTTTATCACCTAAAGCCTACCTCTTTTCGTCTGCTCGGCACATCATCATATCCAGGTTGCGCAAAGAAAAACCGCACAAAAAAGTATATCTCGAAGATATCGAAGCGATGGGTATTCTGAATGATGATAGTATTGTGTCACATCAGATTATGAGGTCTGAAGAGTTAGAACTTTTAAAGGATGCAATTAGGGCTTTGCCCCAACGTTGTCGGCAAATCATTACATTGCGTAAAATACATGGGCTTTCGCAAAAAGAGGTGGCATCAAAGTTGGGTATTACCGTGAATACCGTGGAAACTCAGACGGCAATAGCGATGCGCAAGTTATCCGCATTTTTTGAGCGCTATCATGGAAACTGACAGGGGAAAACGAGAATGGAAAACACTTTAAGCAAGATTGATGAGGAGGCGATTGTGTGGCTGACCAGGCTGGATAGGGGTCTGTCTCAGGTAGAAGCGGATGATTTTTTCGATTGGTTGTCGGATGATCCCCTGCATGAGGAGCGTTTTAAAATCGCAAAATCGAATTGGAAGGCGCTGGATAATTTAGCTGTTCTTAAGGATGATCCTGAAAGTGTTGACGAGTTGGGTGATTTTGAACTCCCCAAAAAACGCAAGTGGTTGTGGGTAGGAAGTCTCGTAGCGGTTGCGGCCTGTGCACTTTTTGCAATAATCGTAAATAGTCCCGTTGTTCCTGAGAAGGAGCAGCCTCATATACTAAGGCTGAGTTACAATGAAGAAAATCGTTATCGTCTGGAAGATGGCACTTTAATTAAATTGGCTGAGTTTAGTACGATACTGGTTTCCTATTCCACTCAGGAAAGAAGAGTGTTTCTTGAATCCGGAGAGTGTTTTTTCGACGTGGCTAAAGATACGTCACGTCCTTTTATCGTTTCGGTAGCAGATGTTGAAGTAAGTGCGGTGGGAACAGCTTTTAATATAAACTACAGTCAAGTAGAGCTCCAGGTTGTGGTTACAGAGGGAAGGGTGGCGATTACTAAAAATACGTTCGATGTAAAAAGTGATACCAGTGAGGATGTTGAATCGATTGCGACGTATCTGGATAGAAATCAAACTGTGATCATTCCGATCGCTGAAAACATTGTTCATCAACCCGTTGTCACCGATTTGCAGCCTGATCAAGTTAGAGATATTTTGCAGTGGCAACATGGTTTGATCACCTTTAAATCTGAACCTCTAAGCGATACTGTAAACGAATTTAATCAATTGAACGAGACCCAATTGATCATTACAGATCCGGATTTAGAGAACATTCTGATCAGCGGAACCTTTAGATCCGATAATTTGCATGGTTTTGTGAAGGCCCTGGAAGTAGGCTTTGGTATTGAAGCACAATATTTTAATTCTAAAGAAATTTTATTAAAATAACCTAACCCTAAGAAAAATTTACTGAATTCGTTTTGGCGGATTTTTCAAAAACTTGCGTCTCAGCGTGCGATCTTTATCGCCATGAGCCAAGAACACAAAAACCCACAGAGAGTTTCAGTAAGTCTGTTCCGGTATGTTAAGCAAACGAATGTTCTCACACCTTGTACTGGGTGGGGTGCTTGTTGTCCTGAATATTACAGTATTGAATCTGCAGGCAGGCGAAAAGGCGAGAACCGTTCGGATACCGCGAGGCGAGCTCGCTACTACTATCGATCACATCGCTTTAAATTGGGAGATCGACGTCATTTACGACCCGGATCTGGTTATCGGTTTGCAGTCAAAATATGTAGAAGGTGTTTATTTACCCTCAGAAGCATTGGCTTTGATGGTGGAGGGCACCCCACTCGAGGTCGTCCAGGTTAGCAGCGAAGATTACATATCATACGTAATCGTTGGCCCTAATAGTAAGCATAGTGCCAGGAAAAATCGGAAGGAAACTAACCCCAAAAATGACCTGAAAATGAAACCTAAAAAAAATGACTTTTTATCAAAGCTACTTTTCGTCCTACTACCTCTATCTTTTGGAGCATCTCAAGGAACGGCTCAGGAGAACACCTCAGAAAATGAAGAAATTTATGTCATGTCGCCGTTTGTTGTGCAAGCGGAACAGGATACCGGTTATGATGCGAATAGCACCCTTGCCGGAACTCGATTAAACACGAATCTAAACAATGTTGCGGCTTCTATTTCTGTTGCGACACGTGATTTTCTGGATGATGTCGGTGCTCGTAACACCCAAACCCTGATGACTTACACCCTGGGCACTGAGGTCGCTGGCTCACATGGTAACTTCTCTGGTAGTGGAGGGAGGTCCTGGTTTGATGGTGACAGTATTAACCGGAACCCGAATTTTATTGTTCGCGTACGTGGTTTAGATATCGCAACGATTACCCGTGATTTCTTTTTGTCCAATATTCCCTGGGATTCCTATAATGTGGACCGTGTGGAAGTCAACCGAGGGGCAAACGGCTTGCTCTTTGGTAATGGTAGTCCTTCTGGTATCGTGAACCAATCCACTATACGTGGTCTTTTGGGTAAAGATTCAGCCCGTATTATGGGTGAGTTTGGCAGTTATGGTTCCAAACGATTTGAAATCGATATCAATAGATCATTGCTGGACAATAAGTTAGCCGTCAGAGTGGCAGCTAAAGCCAGCACCGAGTATTTTAAGCAGGAAGAACCTTACATAAGGGATGAAAGAGTATTCGGAACCCTCACTTATAAACCTTTTGAACTAACAACCATCCGTGCAAATGTGGAGAGTGGTCGCCAGCGTGCTAATAAACCTGAATGGCGCCCACCCTGGGATGGATACACATGGTGGTGGGATGTTGGACAACCTTCGTATAATGCGATTACAGGACAGGTTACCTTGCATGGGTCTGTTAGTACTCTCTCTGCACGAAATGAGGACGGTAGTCCGAATTCTGCGGTAATCGGGAGTGCTCCGGGTTTCTGGAACAATCACCCGACACTGATCTTCGATAACCCTAATACGCCCAGTGGTAATATCTATGGTGAAAATAGGCCTTTGGCAGTTCTGCAGCGGGGTCCCAATGGAGATCTGCTTGGTTTACGCTTTTCGGAACACTACAACCGCGCTTTGCATGCAGGTGAGGTGGGTGCGAGTTCTTATCGTAAAATGATGCTTACTGACCCTGAGATATTCGATTTTTATAACCATTTGCTTTACGGTGAGAATAAGCAGGAAAGTTTTCGTTTTAAGACGTTTAATGTAGCGATTGAGCAACTGTTACCGAATCGTAAAGGGGGTATCGAATTTGTCTATGATGAGCAGAATATGGATCATACTTTTAAAAACCCTTTTAACTGGCAGGCCTATAATCTGACTTTGGATATTAACGAAGTCTTGCTCGACGGTTCGGCGAATCCGAACTTCCTGCGTCCGCTTGTGGCTAGCCCAAGCTGGGGTGAGGCCTGGGTGGATGATCGGTCCACTTACCGGGCAACAGCGTTTTATGATTTGGATTTTCGCGACATTACTGAAGGAAGCAAATTCGGAGATATTTTAGGCAAGCATACGTTTACGCTAAACTACTCCAGCTACGAGCGCTATAGCTCGCGAATTGGGGGTCGTAATCAATTAACAGGGCTGGATTATTATTATGCAAATCCCGCGATAGCAGGCCGCAAATTAGTACATCAAGGAGCCAGAGAATATGATCTTATGGTCTATCTGGGAGACCGTGTAACGACCCCTGGTGCCGGTCATATCAGTGCGGTTGGATTCAATGCTGAGTTGCCGGATCAAAGAACTATACCAGTGAGATTCTATAACGTGGAAACCTCTCAATGGCAACAGCTTGACAGTCAGGTTTTCCGAAATCAGGAGTTTGATAAGTCCACGATTAATAACCGGGGGGCCGTTCAAAGTTTCCGAGAAGAGTTGGATTCTAAAGTTGCAATCGTGCACAGTGAATTCCTGCATGGTGCTATTGTTAGTACCTTGGGTTGGCGCGAAGATGAGTATAAGAGTTTCCGCGCACCGACCTCCACTCCTGACGAGACTGGATTTTTCCTCGATATTGCAGAAGTGGGTAACACTCCGCAGCTGGAAGTCACTGAAAGCACTTTCAGTTGGGGTCTGGTAGCACGGTTACCAGATTCGATGCGTGATGGTGAGCGTTTTCATGGTATTGATGCACGTTTGTTTTATAATACTTCTGAAACCTTTCAACCGACTGCTCAACGTCTGAACATCTTTGGTGAACCTCTGGAATCACCCAGCGGAAATACAAAAGAATACGGTTTGATCGTAGATGCACTAGATGGCAAACTGTCTTTTCGGTTGGCAAAGTATGAGAGTGATACTGCTGGTGCCAGTGTCGATTTGAGAGGTGCTTTGCATGGACTTATTCGTGATGGAGTGGCTGAAGCTTGGCTCAATATAGACAGTGATAACGTAGGCAATGAAGTGAATGCTCAAGCTTTCAGGGACTGGTATAATTCCTCCGACTTCAACTTCCTGAGAGAGGCCTTTGATCTGGCGTTTATTGATCCGAATGATCCTGATGTAGGGGTGACTCACCTCGCATACGGAGGAGTGGTTTTGCAAACGACTGATGTGGTATCGGAAGGGTATGAGTTTGAAATGACCTACAATCCTTTGAGTAATTGGCGGATTGCCCTTAATTACGCACAGCAGGAAGTCATCACTAGTAATACGGCCAGAGACGCACTTGAGGTAGCTCAACGCATCGAACCCATTATTCAGGGACCTGCGGGTCAGATATTTGTGGACGGTCAGGGTGAGACCTTAGAGGAGCGCTCGCTAGGCTTTTTTACACGGGTAAGGCAACAGGTTGCCCGGGATGGCTTCAGCCAGCCTGAAGTCCGCGAGCATCGTCTAAACCTGATTACCAATTACACCTTTCTTGAAGGCAAACTGGCTAATTTCGGTATAGGAGGAGCTATTCGTTATCAAGGTGACTCCGTGATTGGTTCTGGCTATATTCGGGATACGAATCTTGGGGATATTCCTGATCTGAATAGACCGCATTATGGTCCGTCAGAAACCAATTATGACCTCTGGGTGAGTTACCAAAAAGAGTTGACCAATGGTATTGATTGGACCTTGCAGCTCAATGTTCGCAATATCGGAGTGGGGGATGAATTGATCCCTGCAGAAACGAATCCTGATGGAACCATTTCTGCCTGGAGGATTGCTCCTCCCATGACATGGACTCTTCGAAGCACCTTTGAGTTCTAACTGAGTAACATTACTTAATCAGCTAAGCCCTCGCTTAAAAAGTGAGGGCTTTATTGATGGTTTATGAGTTCTGATCGACACTAAATTAACGCGAAATCAGATAGTAAGATATCGTTTAAAAGATCTATGCATTAAACTGATGAATGTATATGTCCTCAACCGGCGGAGTGATCTATTTTTACGACCGACTGCACTCTACAGACAGGTAATTTCTTATCTATTAAAATTATGATAACAACCATTAGACCCATTCTGTTAGCTTACTGGCTATTTTTCCTTTTCCTGGGAAGGGGGGTAAATGCACGTGAAACTCATTTAGAACTGTTACCCGGCGAATACTGGTGGGGAGGGCTTAGTGTGGATGGCATCGAGATGCCTTATGATCGCAGTAGCCAAATTGAGCGTGATCTTATGGACAATCGGGGTAATCAATCACAGCCTTTGTTGATCTCATCAAAGGGGCGCTACATCTGGTGTGAGCAACCTTTTACTTACAAGTTTGTTGATGGCTACTTGAGCATTCGCAGTGACTACGCGAATATTGATCATGGGCAAGTCGGAGAATCACTCCGGGAGGTGTTTGCCTTTGTATCGAAAAAGTATTTTCCCAGTAGTGGTCGATTGCCGGAGGCCATCCTTTTTACTGCACCACAATACAATACCTGGATCGAATTGATGTATGATCAGAACGAATCGGATATTCTCAAATATGCTTCATCAATTCTAAAACATGATTTTCCTCCGGGTGTGATCATGATTGATGACAATTGGCAGCAGGATTACGGTAACTGGAAATTTGCGGCAGAAAGATTTTCTGATCCGAAACGGATGATCGAGATCCTTAAAGGTCAGGGATTTAAAATCATGTTATGGGTTTGTCCATTTGTAAGTCCCGACTCCGATAATTTTAGGTTTTTATCCAGAAACAACGCCTTACACCTTGATCCCAATCGTAAAGACGAGTTGAAATGGGGTAACGCCTATCACCAGGCTGCTGTTGTTGATTGGTGGAATGGCTCAAGTGCCTTGCTTGATCTGAGTAGTGCGTTTGCCAAAAATTGGTTTTATCAGCAACTCGATAAGCTTGTGAATGAATATGATGTTGATGGTTTCAAACTGGATGCTGGTGATTCTCAGTATTATCGAAATGTAGAAGCAGAGCAGACACATTTGATTCCTGTAGATCATACTATGTTGTTTGCTAGTATTGGATTACGTTATCCTCTTAATGAATACAGAGCTTGTTGGAAAATGGGAGGGCAAGCTTTGGTTCAACGATTGAGGGATAAGAGTCATTCCTGGGAGGATTTGAAGGAGCTTATACCCGGTATCATCGCACAAGGACTCATGGGATACGCTTTTACTTGTCCGGATATGATTGGCGGAGGTGAGTTTCAATCGTTTTTGAGTGCAGAAACCATCGATCCAGAATTGATCGTAAGATCTGCTCAGGTTCACGCTCTGATGCCGATGATGCAATTTTCAGTGGCTCCATGGAGAGTTTTGGATAATAGACACCTTTCCTTTTGTCAGAAGATGGCCCAATTGCACTCAGATTTTGGTGCGCAGATATTGGAAATTGCCGAAAAATCGGCCCAGACCGGTGAACCCATGATAAAACCGCTTGCATGGTTCTGGCCTGAATACAGTTATGAAACAATCCACGATCAGTTTATACTTGGTGAGGATCTTATGGTGGCCCCTGTCCTTGTGCAGGGAGCCCGAAGTCGCAAGATCATTGTTCCACCCGGGAAATGGAAGGGAGATGATGACAGTATTCTCGTCGGCCCCGCGGTGACCACCATAGAAGTTCCCCTTGAGCGCCTTCCCTATTTTAAGAAAATGGATTAGGAGAAGTGATATGTTCCTAAACTCTTGTTTCCAGTTTGATTTACTGCTTTTCCGCTTTTCATTTTTAAGCGGATACGTAACCAGGTCCCTGTATCGTAATCTGGTTGGTAACTGTCCTCTCGAATCTATGATTGCCCTGAGTTCTGCAAAAATGAGCTGTCCTTTCTGGGGGCGAACCCGGATTTAATGTTCTGGTTTGAATACAATTTCCTGTATGTTCTGGCTGCCGAAGGAAGGGCAGATAAGTCGGCGTTGGGCGATCATTGCCCAGCTGGCTATAAGCAGCTAAAACGATTTTACACTATTAGTGATGAAGGGCGGTTTCGTTATAGTAAGCATGTAGCTTCTTATCTCATTTTTCTGGCCAAAAACACGGGATTAGTGGAAGCAGATTGCTGCGATCGGGCTAAGTTTCAATTGGATTCCATGTCCTGTTGTGATGATTTTCTGGCAGGCATTTG
>JAKSBQ010000095.1 GCA_022361075.1 Opitutales bacterium
AAAAGCGTCTGAATCAGCGCAATGGCCCCAGCTCCAGCGGCGTTCCCCTCAAACGTTGAGCCCTGTACTGTAAGGTTGCCCCCAGCAACTGCGATCCCTGTGCATTGAGTGAGACGCGGGCCTAGCCGCGCGCTGCAAACGGCGAACCAGGAGCAATATCCGCGATGTTGCTCACAAAGGCTGTGTTGATGACAGCTACAACGCCGTCAGTTGCCACGTGCAATGTGCCGCCGCTTTCGACTGAACCCAAATAAGCATGTCAGTGACTGCCTCCATACAGGCGGCCTCTCGGCCGTACGCACGGTTCACGTTGTCCGCAAACATGCAATCTTCGACGTGCAAATAGCTTAGCCCGGCCAGAAAAGCAGCCACTGCACCGCCATCGCCGTCTGCTGTGTTGCCGGTGAACGTACACCCTCGCAGGATCACCTGCATGCTCTCCGTCCTAGATGCCAGGTAGAGAGCGCCAGCAAAACGTTTTCTTTCGCCTGAGGCACCAGGCAGTCTGCTCACCCCGTTGGAAGCAAACTCGCTGTTGACGATCTCAGATGGTGTTTCCCGCAGGCTCACAGCTCCTCCCAGCCCTGCCATGTTTGACAGGAAGAGTGTGTTGTTGATGACCACGCTGCCTGTCAGTTCTGCATGCAGTGCCCCGCCTTGGCCGTCCAGCACATTAAAAGAGGCAAATACGCTGTTCAGAACGGCTATACGGCTCGCTTCGACGCCTGCAATAGCCCGAGTCACTCCGAAGCTCGTTGGGCCCACAAACGAGCAGTTAGAGAAGGTTGCTTCGGAACTGGCGGCCACAAGAACGATGGAGCTTGTGCTGCTACCAACTGCCAGCTTGGTCAGTCACAATCGGACGAGCCACAGCACCTTTAAGTTTGTGGAACACGCAGTCAGTGAAGTGCGCCTTCGCATTCCTTCCCACGTGAACCACACCGAACATGTTGACAGAGCTTGGGTCGAATAACAGCCCTGTGAAGTCCACCCTCTCCGCAAACACCGTCAAGTTGCCTTGCAAGTCCAGGCCAGAAGCAAAATCCTCCGGAGTAGGTGCCACGTTGACAAACGCTAGGTCGTGAAGCTTCAAGAAGCTAAGCGTATTGCCATCGGCAATCCACCCGCATACTGCACCGCAGTCCACAAACGGCCGCGTTGCCAGCGATTCATTGCCA
>JAKSBQ010000389.1 GCA_022361075.1 Opitutales bacterium
AAGATCCCTACATCCACACCATAAGCCAGGAATTGAACGCCGAGACACTTCCATCGATTTGCCGACTCGACAGATTCAACAAATGTCCCCACAGAGACTCCGTGAGACCGCGCGATCTCAACAGCCGATCGCATGTGCGCAACCACTCGAGCATCATCCACTTTACCAGGAACTCCACAGGACTGTGACAGATCGTAAGGACCGATGAAAACCACGTCCAATCCACCTGATCGGCAAATGTCCTCCAAATTGTCTATTCCTTCCAGTCCTTCGATGTGCCCAATCGTGAGAATTCGGTGATTACTCTTGGTGAAGTGATCCTCTTTTGGAACTGAAGAATAACCCGCCGCCCTCACGTATCGACAGGCCCCTCTTTCTCCTTGAGGATGAAAACGTGTCGCGCGAGCCACCCTCACTGCGTCTTCACTTGTGCGTATTTGAGGGACTTCGATCCCCATCGCCCCCACGTCCAGCGCACGCAGGATGTCCGATTCTTCATTTCTGGGAACTCGGACAATCGGGCAAACTCCCACAATTTGACAGGCTCGGATCAGATTTTGAAGGGATTCCACCGAAACTGGACCGTGCTCCTGGTCCAAAATCAGGAATTTAAAACCCGCAAGTCCGGCAATCTCAACCGCTGCGGGGTCGGTGATTTTCATAAAGGTCCCCAACACCACTTCGTTGCGCTCAATGCGCTTTTTCAAGTCTTCCATTTTCTTCATCATTAGCCTTTCAGGGCTAAGGTTATACGTTTCTTCACCAGATAATCGTCGAGTGCGAGGTGAGAACAATCGTGCCCCAACCCGCTCTCCTTTACCCCACCATGTGGCAGATAGATCGAGTATTTGCATCCATTCACATGCACTTCTCCCACTTCCAAAACATTCGAAATTCGGTAAATTCTGTGAACATCTTTCGTGAAAAGATAACTCGATAGCCCACAGTCCGATCGATTGGCCAAATCAATCGCCTCGTGTTCATCTTTAAATCTCACAATCGATGCAAGCGGACCGAAAATTTCGGTTTTAAAAATATCCATCTCTGAAGTGACTTCCGAAAAGACGGTGGGCTCATAAAAATACCCTTTTTCAAGTGACTTGGGAACGTTCCCTCCAAGTCTAAGTTTCGCTCCTTGTTCAATCGTTCGGGCCACCAATTTCCGAATTCGATTTCTCGCTCGTTCATCGATCAAAGGCCCCATGTCATAGCTTTCTTTTTTGGAACCAAACCCAACTCGAAGCCGCTTCGTTTTTTCCAGGAAACGCTCCACAAAATCATCATAAATTTCATGGTGAACAAGAATTCGATTCGGAGAGACGCATATCTGACCACAGTTTCCAAACTTTACTGCGACCAACAGATCTACCGTTTCATCGAGATCCGCGTCGTCAAAAACAATTGCGGGTGCATTGCCGCCCAACTCCATTCCAAATTTCTTCACAGATGTTGCCGCTTGATTCATCGCAATGAGACCTGTTTGCGAAGATCCAATCATCGTGATGACTCTCGGAATCTTACTCGATGACAGCGTCTGAGACACCGAGTCGTTCGGTCCTGTCAGGATGTTGATGACACCAGAGGGAAAACCTATCGAATTTGCTATTTCTCCGAGCAAATAGGCCGAAAGTGGTGTACTTGCAGAGGGCCTCAGAATGATCGTGCAGCCCGCGGCTAGCGCTGGACCTAATTTAAACGCAAGATTGAGGAGCGGAAAATTCCAAGCGAGATAGGCAACCACTACTCCCCTGGGCTCCGATATCAGTTGGTGCTGATGAGTACATTCTATGTCGGGTATGATCTCGTCTCTTAAGTGTTTCACTTCATGGGCATACCATTCCAGGGAATTGATCAAGGACTCAAAATCTTCCTCTGTTGCATTCCAGGATTTCCCTGATTCTAACATCACGGCTTCTCTGAGCTCGGACTCCTTTTCGATGACAGCCTCGCGTAGTCTCATCATCCATTCGAATCGCTCACCGATGCTCCTTCGCGACCAGTCTTTAAAAGCAACTTCTGCCGCGTTGAGGGCCAACTCCGCATCCGTTTCCGAAGCCCAGGCAATCTCCCCCACAGTTTGTTCATTTCCCGGGCAAATGACAGGTTTGCGCTCACCAGATGCAGAGTCCACCAGCAGCCCGCCTATATACAATTTCTGATATCCGAAAAAAGTCTTCATAGGATTCCACTAAAAGCTTTTTACCAAAAACGCCCGAAGCGCTTCTTCATCAATTTGAACACCATGCCCTGGGGCATCAGGGATAGCGAGTTGACCTTCGCTGAAGTTAAGATTCGTTACGGTGACCTCATCCCGGATGGGATTCTCCGTTTGGTCCCATTCGAGCATCAAAGGCGCAGGAAACATCCTACCCGGCAGATCATCCACGGTCGCAAGTAACTGAGCAGCAGTGCACAGATTGATGTTCGTGCCCCACGTGTGCGGCACAAATTCGACGCCAAAAACGGACGCAAGGTCCGCAATTTTCTTACATTCGGTAACTCCTCCTGCTGCACAGATATCCGGCTGCGCGATGTCGACACATTCGTTTTGGAAAAGTTGAAGGAATCCGCTTCGCAAATATTCGCACTCTCCCGCAGCGATAGGTGTGCGTACTTTTTTTCTCAGCTGAGTGTAGAGTCCGTAATGTTCTGGGCTCAATGGCTCCTCGAACCAACGAATGCGTTCGCTATTCAACTCATCGCAGACTCGAATCGATTCAGAAAGGGAGAAGGCGTGATTTGAATCAATCATGATTTCGATATCCTCCCCTACCGCATCTCGGACTGATCGAACCAATGGCAAGTCACGGGAAACTCCCAAACCCACTTTCATTTTTAATGCCTTGAACCCCCGACAGGTATACTCGATGGCTTCCTGCACGATGTCGCTTTCCATTTGGTCGCTTTCTCGGAAATACATACCTGTCACGTATGGCTCTACGTAGTCGCGTTTTTTTCCTCCAAGTAGCGTGGAAATCGGTAGTCCGTGAAATTTCCCTTTCAAATCCCAAAGCGCCACATCAATCGCACTGAGTGATGCCATCATCACGCCTCTTCTCGCGTAGTCCAGTGACCGACGATACATCAACTGCCAAAGGGTCTCAGTCTCCAGCGCATCTCGACCCAGCAAATAAGGAGCAAAGAAGCGAATGCCTTCCAGAGCCATATCCGCCGGCCCATAGGCTTCTCCCCATCCAACGAGCCCTCCCGCAGTGATTTTAACCAAACAAATTCGTCTGGTTTGATACTCCCATTGCGAAAAATAGAACGCCCGCTTCAACGGACTTTCCAAAACAAACGCTTCAATCGATTCAATCTTCACAAGACTAAAAAACACAGGCGAGTCTTCTATGGACAGGCGATTCAGACGGTGAAAAAGCAGGTACCAATCGAATGAAACTCAGATTTTTAAAACACTCTTCTCCCTGGATTGCTTTGGGGCCCATCAATAAAATTCACCTGCTTGGATAACATTTTTCTCAACAACGCACAAAAGAGTTGAATGAGGCAAGACGTATTGTATACAGTATTACGATAAACATTATTGTCGAGATTTTTATTATGCAAATTCTTTTCATTCCACACGGAAATATTCAATACAGCCAACTACACCCGGAACGTCGCGAATGGGTGATCCGCAACTCTTACGAAAAGCTTTTCGATCTATTAATTCAGAATCCTGCCTACAAAATTGGATTCGAAGCCTCGGGTGAGACGATCAAGGCTATCGCAGAACTCTGCCCCGATGTTCTGGAAAAACTCAACTCCCTCTTGAAGCAGGGAAAAGTCGAGGCCATCGGCTCTCCGCACACTCACATCATGCTTTCCAACATCGATCCCGAAATCGGTTTGGAATCTCTGAAGCATGGGATCCAAACATGGGAGAAATACACAGGGCACAAACCCAAGGTCGGATGGAACCCTGAGTGCAGCTGGGCCGATTTCATTCCCGACATATTCAAAGAGGCTGGTTTTGAGGCATTGGTGATGGACGGAGACTCGTTCATGCTTTCGTTCAAGGAAGTTCGTGAGGCGACTAAACTTCACTTTGATGTCAGAGGGCACAGCAACAAGAACAAGCTCTTCCTGATCGAAGACTACATCAAAGATAAACCGGATCTCCTTAAATATTTCACCAATCCTTCCAAAGCTCCAAATGGGCTTCAGTTGCTATTTCGAAGCGATTGCATGGCGAATCCGATGTTGTGGTATTTGATGGGAGCCACTGAGGGTCACAGAGAATCACCGGTTGAGATCTCGGAAATCAGTCAAAGCCTGTCCCGCTGGAAAGAACGCATAGAAAACACAGGAAGTTTCATCCTACCCTATGCTGAGGATGCAGAGTATATCGGAACATCAGCTTACTTTTACGTAAAACAATTTGGTCAGGCACGATTTTTTGAAGAAGAGGCTGCAAGCATCCAGCGGTTTGAAGAATTACTGCAAACTGCAGTTCAGGGGGGTTACACGCTAAGCATACCCTCCGAAATCATTGGAAATGCAAAGGAGATACTGCCCAACGAACACATCTCAAAGGTCGAAAACGGCATCGCGTGGCACGGAGGCACCGCCAAGGCCTGGGCAAACACAGTCTACGCCAGGATCATGGACCCGGTGTGTTATTCAATCTTTAAAGGCATCAAATCGATCGCTGAAACTCAAAACCTAACCATCCCGACCCTCGAAGGCACCTTGCGAGAGGCTCTCAGAAAAGTGACATCTGCCTACGTCTCAGATTCCAGATGGCCTCCCGCACCGACTTCGCCGGGGAGATTCAATGTAGAGGAGTCTCTTCGGGATCTTGACGAAGCCAACGCCCTGATGCGCAAAGCGATGGAGGAGTTGGGCCTATCGGATCAAAAAATGTTCTATTCCCCTGGGTTGATGCAGTCCCAGATCAACTCCATACGTGACGAGCTGATGGGACTGGAATACTTTGGTGAGAAAAAGGAATAGGTGGAACGTATGAAGATCGCTCAAAAAGCACCGCTTGGCTGGAACAGTTTTGACTCCTACAGCATCTTCATCCATGAGGACGATGCTCAGGCAAATCTCGATGTCTTCATCCAAAAACTTAAGCCGGCTGGATACGAATATTTCGTGATCGATGCAGGTTGGTACATCCTGAAAGAACGCGAATACACTCCGGCGGATTTAGCCATAAAGGAAGCTCAGGATCTTTGCATCGACGAATGGGGACATCTCCAGCCTTCACCTTCATTTTTCCCGAGTGGCATCGACAAGATTATTCAAAAATGTCATGGTGCCGGTATCAAATTTGGAATCCATATGATGCGGGGGATTCCGCGAAAATCGGTTAAACGAAACACTCCTATCAAAGGGACTCAATTTCACGCCCGTGACATCGCCAATACAAACGATACCTGTCTGTGGTGTTCCGATAACTACGGCATCGACATGAGTAAACCTGGCGCCCAGGAGTTTTACGACAGCTTCATCCAGCAATTTGCGGATTGGGGTGTCGACTTCATCAAGGCCGACGACATCGTGCCATTTCCCGATGAAATCGACGCTGTTGTTAAAGCGATCGAAAAGTGTGGCAGGCCGATGGTGTTGTCTTTGTCACCAGGTGGGAAGGTAGATCCCGCTCACATCGATACATTTACAAAAGCAAACATGCTTCGCGTCACACACGACATCTGGGACAATCAAGTCGGTATC
>JAKSBQ010000106.1 GCA_022361075.1 Opitutales bacterium
TGCGATGTTGATCTGTGGGTTTGTCATGAGTCGCGTCTCGATCCATGTCCTGCGGATTCCTGTCGCAATACTGATGCCAGTGGTCGCCCTTTTTGCAGTAATTGGGTCCTACTCTTTCGATTTCACACTTTTTAATGTCTATCTGATGGTGGGTTTCGGAATCGTCGCCTATTTCTTAAGAGAGATGGGTTATCCAGTCGCACCACTTGTCATCGGAATCATCCTCGGTCCGATGGCAGAGGTAAACTTGCGCAGAGCTCTTATCGATTACGGAGATGCTCCACTGACATTTTTCACCCGGCCTATCGCGCTCGTTTTGATTGCGCTAATTGTCGGATCCATCCTTTTACAACTTAAAAATGCACGAAAATCCCATTCATCATGATTCGTAAACTCATTTCTTTATTGGTAGCTGCCGGCTTATGCTCAGCACTCTTTTCAAACTCCATTCCTCACGTCTTCAGATACGCTAAGTTTGAGACTCAGGTCATAAACGAAAAAGAGTATTCAGACCCATTTCGCGATACCACTCTGCATGTCACATTCACTAATCCAGGTGGTGAAGTCATTGAACACATCGGTTTTTATGACGGAGATTCTACCTGGCGCATCAGGTTTCGACCTGATTTTCCCGGGTATTGGAACTATCAAGCAAAGTTTTCGGATAGTGATGAGGTGACTGAAGGCCAATTCAGGTGTTTGTGGAGATATGCAGAGCATGACCCTATTAAAATCAATCCGGTTACACCCATATGGTTTGCCCGAGGGGTCGCTCCCTTCCAGATGCGCGCCTTTCATGTTGGCGATCGTTTTTTTGCAGAGAACTGGCCAGATCGTGAGAGGCGGCATTTCCTCAATTGGTTTCAAAGTCAGGGCTACAACACACTCTCGATCGCAAGTCATTTTTTAAATCGCGAAACTGAAGGTCGTGGAAAGGGATGGGATACCCCTGACCTTTGGCCGCTCAATCCAGTTGAATTCAGAAAATTGGAAAAAGAACTGGACGAATTATACCGAAGGGGAATCATCGTATTTCCATTTGCAGGATTTTTCGGGAAAAATTCGGATTTCCCAACAGAAGCTTCTGAACAAGAACTTTGGGTGAGATACGTGATGGCAAGAATCGGACATTATGGAAACATTCTCTACAATGTCGCCGGACCAGAGCCGGATCTCGAAGGACATGAATTTCTGACAAGAGAGTCCGTGAACCGATTGGGGCGATTGATCAAAGAATATGATATCTACAATCATCCGCTCACCGTTCACTGCCCTACCGGCCCTGATCTATACCGTGATAGTGATTGGAGCACTTTCGGAACCATACAAGGTCCCAAGACCCTTAGTCGTGAAGAGTTGAACACAGGTCTGAGTGAAAGCTTAAACCCTGAAAAACCACTTTTTGCTCAGGAAACACTCTGGTCGGGTAACATCTATCACCAAAAAAGAGCAGGTAGAGAATACACCAACGATGACATTCGGAAAAATGCCTACGTCATCTGCATGTCCGGAGCAGGATTCTGCTTCGCAGATAACGACGGAAATTCATCCAGTGGGTTCAGCGGAAGCCTGGATTTTGGAGATCGCAATCAGGAACGACACGATATCATCAAGATGGTGTGGGACTTTTTTGAGTCAGTTCCTTACTTCGAAATGACTCCTCGGCAGGATCTTAGTTCAGACGGGTATTGTCTTGCCCAATCCGGTGAAAACTATCTCGTTTATCTCGAAAATCCAGGCCCTGTTACAGTGTCTGTAGAGGAAGGTCTGTATGGTGTTGATTGGATAAATGCCCAAAAAACGTACGAGCGCTTTCACATGGGCATCACTTCAACCGCACAAAATTTAGAACCACCTGCAGGGGGTGAAGATTGGATTTTGCACCTCAAAAAAAGATACACGGGAATGCCCGATCAAATTCACCTCTCCTGGAGTGAAGATCCTGCCAGGAGCATGACGGTTATGTGGCATACCGCTTTCGGAAATAACCCGTGTAAAGTACAATACCGCGAGCACGGCTCTCAAACTCAACTTGAGGTAACGGGGATATCCTATCCATCGACAGGAGCAGGCTACTTGCACCGCGTGCTCATTCCAGATCTGAAGCCGAATACTAAATACGATTATCGCGTTACTAGTGACTATGGGTTAGATCCAGCCTACAGTGAATTCCGAACCTTCACAACTGCCCCGGAAACGAGCGAGGAACCGATCACTGTTGCTTTCGTATCAGACATCGGGCTTGCGGGAAGACTCGACAATAATGCAAACGGAACCATTCCAGTGATGAATGAGGTCATCGAACTTGATCCACTCTTCGTCTTAGGATGCGGTGACTATGCTTATGCCAATCGGGATTTCCGTTACAAAACCAATCCAAAAAAAGTGGATGCCTTTTTTAATCAATACGAACCTCTCATTTCAAAAATTCCGTTCATGGCTCAATACGGAAATCACGAAGTCAGTCTCGACGAAAAATTTGAAGATTGGGCGCCCAGATTTGCACACCCTAAAGGCGATTCAACCGGAAGAAACTACTCGTTCAACGTTGGAGGTGCACACTTTACCGCCTTTTTCCAGACAGGTCTGATCCCAACAGACGGCGAATTACAGTGGCTCGATAACGACCTGCAAAAAGCGCGGGATAGTGACGCCAAATGGCTGATCGTTTTTCAGCACGAACCCATCTACGCATATGGTAGAAGTCATCCGTCTAAGATTGAAATCGCCGAACGAATCATCCCGATTTTAGAAAAACATGGCGTAGATCTTCACTTGTCCAGCCATGATCAAAACTACGAACGCACCTTTCCACTCATCGGACATCCTGAAAACCCGGAAATCAAACAGGACGACTTAAATAGTTATGCCAAAGGAAACGGAGTGATTTACGCCAAAATCAGTCCCTCAGGTAAAAAATCGGAAACAGGGAACCGCTTTTCAGAGTTTACGGTGCCTCAACAGTCATTCATGGCAAAACGCAACACAGGTGCTCACCATTTTGCCAAACTGGATTACACCGAAAATTACCTGAAGTTCACCTGCTACGTTCTTGAAGAAGGCTCTACTCAAAGTTCTGAACTGGACTCATTTTCGATTTTCCACAAGTGAAGTATCCATTGAGGTTTACCATCCGGAGTCTCAGTTTTCACTAGTTCATTAAAAACAGGCCCTTCTCTTACATCGGTAAAATCGACAGCATTGATCCACTCAG
The DNA here is from genome assembly GCA_022361075.1 of Opitutales bacterium. GTDB lineage: Bacteria > Verrucomicrobiota > Verrucomicrobiia > Opitutales > JAFGAQ01 > JAKSBQ01. The sequence goes on from JAKSBQ010000106.1 coordinate 3,215, forward strand.
ACTGAAAACTATAAGGATAATCAAGGTCCATGCGGAATTCGTTTTCGAAATCCAGGTAGATGTAGTATTCCTCACCGGGTTCAGCCAGGCAAAAGCCATTGCGAACCAGCTCCTGGTGGGTTCGAAAACGATAATAAGGGATAGTTTCGAACCAATCCCACACCTTGTGAACGATGTCATGTTGTTCCTGGTGTAGATCTTCAAAATCCAGCGTGCCTGAAAACCCACTGGAGGAGTTTCCGTTCATATCGGCAAA
>JAKSBQ010000425.1 GCA_022361075.1 Opitutales bacterium
AGGAATAGAAACAGATTGAGCAACAAGAGCTCCAGTAACTACAGCAAAGACAAAGACCGACGAAAATATTCTTCTAATCATCACAACTACCATACCTTTAAGTTCTTACTAAGATCCCAACATCAATTGTCACATATGCCCGGATGATCACGAAAAATAAGTGATTTTAAGCCCATTCCTTACCCACCTCTTAGATTCTGAAGACCCTACTTCGTTTAGCTTTTAACATAAACAACACTACCAGAAATTCAGTTTTAGCAATCATCAGAAGGTTCACCGAATTGACCCTTCCGGATTCTAGTCCCGAAAATACATTTCAAAATGAACATTAAGGCTCTTTTTTGAATCTGAAAAAGTGATTGATTTTAGAGTTACCCGACTTCAGCATCTAGCTAGTGCTGATGGGGCACTGATGAACTAAGAGTATGGATATGAAAAAACTTACCCGCGCAACTTCTGCTTTTCTGTTTTGCTTGTTGCTTTTATCAAACACGATTGCTCAGATTGATGTCACAGACGGCTTTCCGTCCGGCTTTCCGACTGACGATGTCGTCAATCTCGGAGACAACCGCTATCAATCTGCAACATTCGGGACATTCAGTTTAGACACCTCAGTTGAAAACAAAGTGATTCATGATGTTTTGGGACCATTTATTTGGAACTATGATCCGCTCACTAAAATCGTAACGCTCGAGACTGAATGGTATTGGACCCTGAGAACTTCATTACCAACCGAAAGTTCTTCGTTGGGTTTCGCCTTTCCCTACGTCATTAGCGATCTTTACAATACAATCTACCTAGTGGATGTGAGTGGTGCTTCCACAACTCCATTCTTTAACCACGGGCAAAACCCGGATGGTTCATTCATCGGCTGGCAATCAGCGATTGGTCTTAACCTTTGGGATGCCCAAAACAATTACCTTCAGGCAGAGGCACTGGTCGTGCAAATGCAACAAGCTTCGGCCGAGCTCGGAGTGATCAAAGCGCAGCTAGAAGCCATGCAAGTCGCAGTAGGATCTAACAACATCGAACTCAAACGAGAAGAAGCAATTCAGAAGTTTGCTCAGATGCATAGTTACTACCAAAAATACATCTTTTATTTCAACCGTGGTGCTGTTGCATGGGTATTTGTTCAACAAAGAGGAGGAACTGATGCTGAAATCGCACTCGCTCAAGCTTGGGCAAACGCTTTGATCCCGTTGACAGCGACTGCCGAAGAAGCCTATGCGGCTGGTCAGACGACTCTCTTTATAGACATCGAAGGCTCAATCTACCCCGCTAAAGTCCAACAACGGGAAGCAATCCAAGGTAGCTCTAGTTCATTTACCTATATCACATCAGTTTTTGGGGACCCTGGAGGGCATGGAGTGATGTTTGCGGATGTAAACGGAGATGCCCTACCGGATATCTACTATCCTCTCAATCACTCGTCATATGGGAGTATTTCAGACAAATTCTTGATCAACGCGGGTAACGGCGCATTCGGCGACCAAGGAGCAGCACGTGGCATTGCAGATACTGACGGAGGCTCACACGGTTCGGTTTTTTGCGACCTCGATCACGATGGTGATTTCGATCTCGTAAATGGCACGACCTTTGGTGACGGAAAATTCAACAACATCTTTCAAAACAACGGAGCTGGGTTCTTCACCGACATTACACCTGCCAACATTCAGGCGAGGCAGGATGAGACTCGCGGACTGCTCGCGATGGACATGGACGCAGACGGAGACCTCGATTTTTTTGGCGTTCCTCGAGCCTGGATCGTACCTAGTGATCCCATGTTTAATGAAATCTGGATCAATCAAGGAAATATGAATTTTACTGCCGTTACATCAGGCGACATCTACACTGCCCCTGCTTGCCAAGGCGCTATAGACACTGATTTTGATGGTGATGGCGACATCGATATTCTTTCAGCAAACCGTTCAGGCCAAGTGGTCCTTCTGCGCAACAACGGAGGTTTGAATTTTTCACGAATCAACCCGGCAGACATCGGTATTAGTCACGACGCTGAAGACGGAATCTCAGCCGCTGACATCGACAACGACGGCGATCTCGACCTTTTGCTCAGTGGTTCAGACTGGAACGCAAAGTATCTCTATCTGAATGTGGGAAACGGCATTTTTCAGCTCCGTCAACATTTCACAGGAGTACCAGGTTACATGGGTGGATTTGCTGACCTCGATAACGACGGTGATGTAGATATCTACTTCGCGGGCGATGATAAAATTTACCTAAACAACGGTGCAGGCCAGTTCACAGCAGGTCCAGCGGTTCCGATTGGTAGCATCGACGACCCTAGAGGCGTTGCGTTTGCGGACATCGATAACGATGGAGATGTTGATTTTTCGGTAGGAACAAAGGGTGACAGTTTTGATCCTATCATTCGCAATGACAGCCAATCCACCAATCGTTGGTTGAAGGTTCGTTTGATCAGTCCCTATGGCCAGCTGGGCGCTTTCGGTGCTAAAGTAACTGCCTCTTTCGGTGGTAAAATTGTCGGAATGAGGGAAGCCCGAAGTAATCAAGGCTACCTTGCTCAGGACGACCCCACCCTCCACTTTGGATTGGGAGCTTATTCCTCCGTGACGGTTGAGGTGAAGTTTCTTGGAGGAAAAACGGTCACCCTTAGCAATGTCGCAGCAAACCAAACAATTACTGTGGACGGAAGGTAAAAAAGATCACCACTCTCTTTTCAAAAACCGGATTTGCGCAAGCGGCTCCGGTTTTTTTGTAAGTCACTGACACTTAAAATCTTTAGAGCAACTTTCGAACCAACAGCCAGTATACGTCGAATAACTTATAAAACGATTCAGCTATCATCTTCAGCAGCGTGTTTCCAGCAATTTCTTCAGGGACATACATCGAACCTGACTTCAGCCAATCTCGATCATCGACCTTTTTAAGTGTCATAAAAGCCTTCCTTTTAAGCATGATTTGGCGGAAGTTTTTGAAAACAGCAAAATTCCCTCGCATGTATTCCAAAAAAGATCCTTTTAACAGAAGCAACATGGCCAAGGAAATCTCGAAAAGGAGTAACGCTGGAGTGATAAGCAAAATCGTTCTCCAGCTGTAGAGTTTAAGGATGAAATACCAGCGATTCCTCGTCTGATAAAATACTTTGGATGTTCCTCGAGGCTTGCTCATGTGATGAACGATTGCTCCAGGTACATTTAGACAGGAATATCCTGACAGGTTGGCCCGGGATACGAAATCACCATCTTCCCAGTTAAAAAAATAGTCTTCGTCGAAATTACCCAGCTCCCGAGCCAGCTCACGCCGGATCAGAAGAGCTCCACCTGATGTTACATCAAATTGCTCCCATTCAGGTCGTATCGCGCCAGGTTCGGGTTCCAACCTCGAAATAAATGTGCACAAGTAGTGAATCCAGCCACCGTTATAGTGGTGAACTTGCGGGTCATTCGCATCGGTGATTTCGGGGTGACATATTGCGGCATCAGGGCATTTTCCCATGACCGACATCAAGCGAGTAAAAACATCAGGCTCCAGTATGATATCGTTGTCCATTACGAATACATATTCCGACTTTGCACGCGTGAGAATCACATTCCTTGCCCCCGAGGGCCCAAGATTTTCACCAATTAACACAAGCTGAAATTGGGGATATTTTTCCTTCACCCATTCAGGGCTGTTGTCGGTTGAACCATTGTCTACGACAATGACTTCGAAGTTAAGATAATCCAATTTTGTGATGGCTTCCAAAGTGTTGGGAAGCCTTTCTATACCATTGTAATTGATAACCCCTATCGTGATTTTTTCCATACGCAAACTGATGAGACTCTGGAACTTAAACCTCGATACGGCTCACAAAGTTACACTCGCTGATAAAACCTGTAGACAGGATTCAGTAACTGGCAAACGCTTCTCTTAGATTTTAAATTCCAGAAGAAACTTTGATTCCGACTTTACGCGAGACTCGCTCCTTTCATCTGCTCTCTAACATTCTTGGGTGTGAGCATTAGAAAAATCACACCCGCAACGATGACAATCAAAGTGATTTTGATCGCAGATACCAGAGTAGCAGCAATCGCGTAGTTTTCGGACATTCCAAAAAGCATCAATAACGCTGCAAGAGTTCCCTCACGGATGCCTATTCCAGCCACTGCGAACGGGAGCATGGCTGCAATAATGACAGTCGGAATGATCAAGAAATAGTATCCAATCGAGATGACCTCTCCCAAAGCAACCGTGATAAAGTAAATGGAGAGAATACGCATCAAAATGACGACAATCGATAGGAACATGGGTAAAATCAACTTCATCCGCTGCTTGGCGAACAAAAGATACGCATCCATAAACTCCTGAGCTTTGGTGATGAGCCATTGGAATCTCAGAAACTTCAATTGTTGCCTCAAAAACCCCAGAAATTTCACATTCAATGTTCCAAGAAATGCAATAATTACGATCACAAAAAGCACGTAGCTGAGCCGCAACCATACCATCGAACCTACTTGAGGGATAAAGAACAAACTCACTCCGCCAGACACGATCACCGTCACAACACCGAGCATTCGGTCAATCAGCATGGAGCTAATTACAATATCTTTGCTACACCCCGACCGGTAAAGGTAATAGCCTCTCACAATGTCCACACCAATGGTGGATGAAAAAACCAACCCAAGAAAGCTGCCCACAAAATTTGCCCGAAGAATATCAAACGCGTGGATCTTCTTATCCACGATTCCAATAATCGACTTCAGTTTGATCGCGATCACATACTGATTAATAACGAAAACACCAACCGCCAGACTAAGAAAAACCGGATCAATTTTTGAAAACACGTCAACGATCTGCGCCCAATCCGCAGTCATCACGATCCAGATCACAATTAATGCGCTTACCAGCAGCTTGATCAGGTTGGACAAGCTAAAGAACTTTTTCGATTGTTCCATCGGAAATGGGTATAGAATTTAGCTCTGTACTTTCGGCCGTAAAACCGTAATACGATACTCTTCGTCCCACAGATCTTGCTCCAGGACATAATAATCCTTGTCGATGAACATGTCATGAATTGTCTTTGCCCCGAAGGCTTTCACCATGGTACCAGAGTCGTCATCACCTCCATTGGCACGGCAATGTACCAGGAGAAGCACACCGTCCGCTTTCAACGCTTTTTCAATTTTCTCAGGAACCGGGGCTAGTTCTTCCAAAGAGAAATAGAAAAATACCTCCGAAAAAATCATAAGATCATAATGGCCGTCTTCCAAATTCATCTGGAAGAAGTCATTTGCCTCAAACTTTAGATTTGCGTGCGATTGGTTGCGTTCTTTTGCGCGCTTCAAAGCAGTTCGAGAAATATCGACACCGAGGTAATCACGAAACTTCTCAGCAGCCATATTTGCCAAGATACCTTCTCCACAACCAACCTCGATCACCTTTTGAGTATTTTCAGAAGGCAACTCCTGAATAATTCCATTTACCTGATCTAACTTACGCTTCTCGAAATCCGATGTCTCCAGAAGATAAGGATCTTTTTTGAAATACTTCTTCTCAAAATAGAAGCGAATCATCCAACGCTGACTTCTGGCAATTTTCTTAAGAAATTCTTTCATATCTCTTGCTATTGAATGGTTGAGATATCAGACCGAGTCGATCTTTTTAAACGATCTTCCGAATCAACATCCAATAGACATCCAACAATTTGTAGAAACTCTCTGCTAAGGCTTTCAGGAGCTTGTTTCTGGCGATGCCCTCAGGCACATACATCGAGCCTGATCTCAGCCAATCCTTATCTTTCACGACCTTGAGACGCCGGAAAGCTTTGCGCTTCTTCATGATTTGAGAAAAGTCACTCAAAACAGCAATATTTCCCTTGATGTAGTCAAAAAACGATCCCTTAAGCAGAAGCAACACCGCTAAAGAAATCTCAAAAAGAAACAGCGCCGGACTGATGAAAATGATCGTTTTCCAACTGTAGAGTTTAAGGATGAAATACCAGCGATTTCTTGTTTGATAAAAAACTTTCGAAGTCCCTCTCGGATTGCTACGATGATGAACGATTGCCTGAGGAACATTTAGGCAGGAGTAACCCGCCAAATTCGCACGAGCTGCAAAATCACCGTCTTCCCAGTTGAAAAAATAGTCCGCATCAAATCTTCCCAATTCCTCAGCAATCTCACGCCTGATCAACAATGCCCCTCCCGATGTCACATCAAATTGTTCCCATTCTGGCCGCTTCTCTTCCGGTTCTGGTTTGGGTCTCGAAATGAAGGCACAAAGATAATGAATCCATCCGCCGTTGTAGTGATACACATGCGGATCGTTTGCATCCGTTATTTCCGGATGACAAAGGGCGGCTTCCGGGCACTTTTCCATCACGGTAACCAGACGTGTAAAAACATCCGGTTCGAGGACGATGTCGTTGTCCATGACGAAGACGAATTCCGAATCTGCTTGCTCCAGAATCAAGTTTCTTGCGCCCGGCAATCCGAGGTTTTTGCCGATCATCAGAAACTTAAACTGAGGGTATTCTTTCTCACCCCACTCAGAGCTGCCGTCAGTCGATCCGTTATCAACGACCAGAACCTCCACATCAGGATAATCCAAGTGACTGATGGCTTCCAGTGTCTCCGGGAGCCTTTTCATACCATTGTAGTTTATGACGCCGATGGTTATCTTCTTCATGCGGAATAGGTTGCATTTGACACTGACAAATCTTCGAAACGGTTCAACGATTTAGTTCCCCCGCTCATTTGTCAGTATCAGTAGATATTCACCTTGGTTGCACGACGTTTGAGCTTTCGGAGAAAAATGGAAAGTAGTGACACTCGTCCTCGTCCCGGAAGGCGAAATACATAATCATCCTTCAACCTTGGGATGTAAAAAGGATCATCCAACTTACGATTGATATCTCGGTTACCCGGAGCTACCCAAAAATTGCTTTCATATCCGGCCTGTTTGCTCAATTCCACGGCCAACTCACTTCCTTGACCGAATGGATAACACAGGTGCCGAATCGGACGACCCAGTTTCTTCTCTAACAACTCTTTTGAAGAGATTAAACTGTTGCAAATCGCTAACTTCTGTTCCGCCTCTGATTCGTATTTTCCGCCTTTGAGCTCACTCCTCGCACTAAAGAAAACTTTCTTCAGTTTTGGTTTCCAATCTTTGCTTTCGAAAAATGAGACACCCCCATTTTCAGCTACAAACTTGGTACAAGCTTCCGTCACGGCTTCATTTTCAAAATACCGAAGTTTTCCATAAAACCGTGAACAGTGCTCAAAGACGGGTGTTCCAAGAGCCAAATCATTTGTGTATGCCTCTCCAAGACCGGTCCAGGGAGTGTCCGCACCGAGTGGATTCTCCACAAAGCCAGGATGAAAGAAGCCCTTCAGTTTGCCAGAAGTGAAAATCCGATCATGAGCAAGAGTGTGGGACTCGAACTCAAACACTCCTCGCTCCTGAAGCTCCAGAATCTCCTCCCAAGTCAGCCAAGCTCGATTCGCGTCTTCAGGGTTTGCTTTTTCAATGTAGTGAGGAACCAAAAAACCAACTGCATTAAACTCATATTTTTGGAGCAGCGGCATCGCAACATCATACCAGGAACGGTCTCCATCATCGAAAGTAAGCAGCGCCGATGGAGCGTCGAGCTCCAACTCGCCTTTCAAAAAGGCAAAAAATTCGGTTAAAGTGAGTGTTTTATAACCATTATCCGCGAGATATTGCAGCTGATCACCAAAAGAAGCGGCTTCAACACTATGATACATGAAAACAGGAACCTCCACAAGGGTCGGTTTTACACGGAATTCGGTGACGAAAGACGGGTATTTTCCTCCAATCAATCGATAGATCTCGATCGGAACTTCCACCGCCGCTTTGCTGATCTTTCTGAGGATACTCCCAGCCATACTTCGATTACCACGCTAACTGTAAACGTTAGACAATCCTTTTCTAAATTTAGAAGAACTCCAAATGCCCTCTAACGGATTTCTTCTTTTCCTCTTCACTCTCGGATTTTTGCTTGCGCCACCACCGATTGTCCAGTTTGAGATAAGATTTAGATTGATGATCGCTGTAGATGGACATGTTCATATTCACCCTAAATTCAAACTGCCTGAGTTTTTCAACGCAGCCGTCAACAATCTTAAATCCAATTGCTCAGTTCTAAACGATCCCGAACCGAATCAGTTGGTTTTGTTTCTCACTGAATCGAAGGGAACAAACGTCTTTAAGGAACTGAAAGAATCTGCGTCCCAAAAGAAAGAACCTGACGCTGCAGCTTTCGAGATTATTCCCACCCAGGAATCAAATTCCCTCGTGGTTAACCTTCCAGAAGGCCAAAAACTCATCCTCATCGCAGGACGCCAAATCGTCTGCGCCGAGAATCTTGAGGTTCTCGCCCTCGGCTGTGAGGAAGAAATCCCCGATGGCGATTCCATCAAAAGCGTCATCAAAAAAGTCATCGACAAAAACGCAATCGTCAGCATCCCATGGGGATTCGGAAAATGGATGGGAGGCCGCAGAAAAATCATCAAAGGCTTGCTCGAGAGTTCTGACAAAACCCTTCTCACTTTTGGCGATAACGGAAATCGATTTCCCATTTCAGGAACTCCTTCTCAGCTTAAAATCGCGCAAAACAAAGGGTTTAAGCTTCTCTCCGGGAGCGATCCACTACCCTTGTCCAGTGAGTCCCAAAAAGTCGGTAAATTCGGTTTTGCATTTAGCGGAGAACTCTCTGAATCCACACCTTTTGAAAGTCTGCAAACCGCTCTCTTGAATCCTGAAACCGTGCTTTTTCCGTTTGGGAAACTCGAAAATCTGTTTTCTTTCATCAAAAACCAGTTCTACATGCAATATCATAAGAGATTCAAGTAGAGCACCTTACCAATTCTTAATGAAGATTCTTGTCGTAGCACCACAGCCATTTTTTTCCCCTAGGGGAACTCCATTCAGCGTTTATTACCGAACGATGATCACCTCAGAGCTGGGTGCAGAGATCGATTTTTTGACCTACGGCCAAGGTCAAGAGGTTGAAATTCCCAACGTTCGCTTCTTACGCATCCCGAAGTTCAGATGGTTAGGTGATGTCAAAATTGGCCCATCCATGCTGAAGCTGTTTTTTGATATTTTCATCGCGTTTCGAATGCTGACCATGTGCATCCGCAATCGTTATTCAGTGGTGCATGCCCACGAGGAGGCAGTCTTTCTTGCTTATTTCCTCAAGCCGATCTTCCGTTTTAAATTGATCTATGACATGCACTCCAGCTTGCCTCAGCAGCTGTCGAATTTTAATTTCACAACGTCCAAGTTTCTCATCGGCATCTTCAAAAGGCTCGAAGATGCCTGTTTGAAAAAGTCGGAAGCGATCATAACCATCTGCCCCGCACTTTTCGACTACGTCAACACCATCATTGAAGATAAAGATATCCATTTCCTCATCGAGAATTCGATTTTTGACCCGGTAAAACTCAAAACCCCAGACGCGAACCAAACGAGTTCCAGTACAGAGGAGGTTTTTAAGAAGCTGGACATCACTGTCCCAGAGGGCAACAAGCTGGTGGTTTATGCAGGAACACTTGAGGACTATCAAGGCATCGATATTTTGCTAAAAGCGTTCCAACTTGTGGTAGACAACAACTGTGACGCCTTTCTCTTAATCGCTGGAGGAACGACTGCCCAGGTGAATCATTATCAAAAACTTGCGGATGACCTCGGCATTTCCCAAAAGGTTCAATTCACAGGTCGCCTGCCACAAAACCAGGCTAGAGCCTGCACCGAAGCAGCAGACGTGCTCATGTCCCCTCGTAGTGCAGGCACCAACACCCCACTTAAGGTCTACGAGCAGCTAGCCTCAGGAATTCCTCTCGTGGCTACCAATATTTACTCGCACACACAGGTTTTGCACGATTCTGTGGCATTTCTAGTCGATCCTGAGCCCGAATCGATGGCTGCCGGTCTTAAGGACGCGATTGAATCTGAGACAAAGGTTCAGAGCGTAATCGAAAATGCGAAAAGACTCTATGAGGAGAAATATTCCCGTCGAGTTTACACCGAGAAAATGACCCGTCTTCTGGAGATCGTAAAGTAATGTGCGGGATCACTGGTTACGCCAGCTTTAAAGGGCGCCCCACCATCACTCAAGATGTGCTTGACCAGATGGTAGAGACGCTCTACCACCGTGGTCCTGACGAATCTGGCATGGACATCGTTGGGGGCGTCGCAATGGGGATGCGTCGATTGGCGATCATCGACCTTTCGGGAGGCACCCAGCCCATCTGGAATGAGGACCGCACAATCTGGACTGTTTACAACGGCGAAATCTACAATTTTAAGCAAATTCGTTCGGAGCTCGAAAGCAAAGGACACGTTTTCAAGACAAACACCGACACCGAAGTGATCGTTCACGCCTACGAGGAGTATGGAATGGACTTTCCGAAGCAGCTTGACGGTATGTTTGCGATCGCTTTGCACGACACTCGTTCAGGAAAGCTTATCCTCGTCAGAGATCACCTAGGCATCAAACCTTTCTACTATTCGTTTACCAAAGATCGAATCGTTTTCGGCTCCGAGATTAAGTCGCTGCTGGCCAGCGGGGAAATTGAGAAAACTCTTGATTTCAACTCTCTGAATGAATTTCTGACTTGGGAATACGTGCCGGGAGAAGGAACCCTTTTTCAATCGATTCGCAAACTTGAGCCTGCCAGTTATCTCGAAATCGATTTAGACAATCCTGAGCTTCGACCACAAAGATATTGGGAAATACCCCACGGAACTCCGGAAGACGACTTGGTTTCTCGCGAAAAGTGGCAGGATTCGGTAGATGATGCGATTCGAAACTCGGTGATCAATCAATTGATCAGCGATGTTCCGCTGGGGGCATTTTTATCAGGAGGAGTGGATTCTTCTTTAGTCGTTTCTTCGATGGGGCCGGCTCAAACGTTTAGCATCGGTTTTGACGATCCTACTTACAACGAACTGAACTGGGCTAAACGGGTTGCGGATCATCTGGGCGTCGATCACAAAGATGAAGTCATCCAACCGGATGTTCTCGACCTCTACCATCTCCTGATGACCTTCATGGATGACCCGATTGGAGATTTTTCAATTTTCCCGACCTATCTGGTCTCCAAACTCGCTCGAAAGCACGTCACGGTCTCGTTAAGCGGCGATGGCGGAGATGAACTGTTCGGGGGCTATGAAACTTACCTAGCTCAGTTCAAGGCGGCGCAGTACCATAAAATTCCGGGATTCCTCCGATCTGGGGTTATTCAGCCACTCGCTCGTCTGGTACGACCTACCGCGAAGAAGAAGGGACTGATTAACAAAGCCAAACGCTTCCTTGAGGGGATGGAATACTCTCCAACGCTTGGACACGCCAGGTGGCGGGTCTTCATGAGCGAAATGCTG
>JAKSBQ010000387.1 GCA_022361075.1 Opitutales bacterium
GGCGATTTTGCGAAAGAAGCGAGTGAGTTCTGGTCAATAGGACCATCTCTATATCTCCCTGTTTTTCAGGGCGGTAGCCTAAAAAACATGCTCGAGGCCAGCGAACACGGTGTTAGCGCCGCTGCAGCCAATTTCAAAGATACTTACTTGAGAGCCATATCAGAAGTTGAAAGTAAGCTGATTGACTATTCGAAATCTTTGAAATCGCTGTCGGAAACCACCAAAGCCAATGAAGCCTCAACACACTCGTATTCACTGGAAGAAACAAAGTTTTCAGAAGGGGCAATCAACCAAGAAACCCTACTGACGGCAGAATTTAAACACCTCGAATCCGAAGAAAAACTCATGCAAACCAAAACCGAAACAATTCTCCGTCTGGTAGCGATGTACAAATCGCTGGGAGGAGGTTGGTAAGGGTATCTTCAACAGTGTATCACTTTCTGAGAATGTAGAAGGCGTGTGTGTTTCCCGATCAATAAAAGCAGATTTTACACTCCCCCCGGAAATGCTCATGCAACAATGGTTATCGACAACCAACTCAGACGGGCAGGAATCCAGTTCCTCACATCATCCAAACGGACACTACACCATCCGAACTTTAGATAACGTTCGTTTTTAAACCCAACCATGGAGTCCATCGTACTGACCACTTTGAAAAGAGTCAGTCCTAATAATTCTACAATAAAAACCCAAAAAATTGCTTCCATCGATCTCCCATCAAGCATTGTATATTTTTCAATTCAATAGAACTCAGGTATAAGGAGCTCTAATCTCATTGCTTTCCTAGACTTAGACTGAACCTCTTTTTGGAACTTCATGATGCGAACAAGCAAAATACTCTCCCTTTTGTTATTTGTAATACTGCAACACGCTGAACTCTTAGCTCACAGGATCGATCATGTTTATGGGGAAAACCCTGGTCAGCATACATTTGATTCCTTCGAAGACGTCTGGCCAACCCCTACCGCCTATCGCACCGCTTCGGGTAAACCTGGGCCAGAGTATTGGCAGCAACAAGCGGACTATAAAATCAAAATCCGTCTCGACGACGAAAGTGAGAAATTGATCGGAGAAGCCGAGGTTACCTATACCAACAATTCACCGCACACGCTGGAATTCATCTGGGTCCAATTGGATCAAAATGCACTAGATCCGGAATCTGCGAGTCGCTTTTCCAAAAGCTTTGATCACTTTGAAAACAATAATACTCCCGACCGAGATTCTCAGGGCATCACGTTTAAAACATTTCGAGAAGCCCTTTATCGAGACACGTTTAAAGGTGGGTACAACATAAAATCATTAACGGACGAACAAGGTAGAGATCTCGAATACAAAGTCGTTGGCACAGTCATGCGCATTGATGTAAACGGCGGTTTAAAACCCAGTGATTCCTTCGTCTTCAATATCTCTTGGGAAAACAATATTGTGTCTGATTCCTTCACTTTCCGGCATGGAGTTGAAAGACTCAAAAAGGACAATGCACCTGTTTACATCATCGCTCAGTGGTATCCAAGGATGTGTGCCTACTCCGACGCCACGGGCTGGCAAATCCTGCCTTATCTGAGCAGTGGCGAATTTGCCCTGGAATTCGGAGATCATGAAGTCGAAATCAGTGTTCCCGAACATTTTGTGGTGGCTGCAACTGGTGAGCTCCAAAATCCGGACGAGATTCTAACAGAAGTTCAAAAGGAAAGATTGGAAGCTTCTATCAGTGCTAAGGAACCGGTCATGATCGTGACACCCGATGAAGCAGAAGAATCCCGAGAAAAAGCGATGACCGTAGCAGCCGACAAAACGGTGTATAAAACATGGATTTTTAAAGCAGAAAACGTAAGAGATTTCGCATGGGCAGCTTCACCAGCATACATCTGGGATTCGAAGGGAATCGAAATTGATGGTGAAACCTGTATGGCGATGAGCGTTTATCCGCAGGAGGCAGCACCGATATGGCAGCGATACTCTACCGAAGCAGTCGCTGCAACTGTTGAGGGTTACTCCAGGTATGTCTATCCCTACCCCTATCCTGTTGCATGGTCTTGTTACGGTCCAGTGGGTGGTATGGAATACCCAATGCTTTCTTTCCAGAGCGGAAAGGCAGAAGATGACGGCACCTATCCTCTCAGTAGACGCAATTACGTAATCGGTGTTATCGTACACGAAGTGGGTCACAACTGGTTCCCGATGATCATTAACAGCGATGAACGCAAATGGATGTGGCTGGACGAAGGGCTGAATAGTTTTGTGGAACGACTGGTTGCGATGGAGTTCGACCCCGTTATTCGGCGCTCCTATCTCGAGAAGGACGAGGAAACACTCAATCTTCTTGAAGGAAAAACTGACGAAATTACGATGCTGCAGGCAGATAGCACGACCCAGAGAGGTTTTTCAGCGTATCGCAAACCTGAATTAGGCCTGATGATGTTAAGAGAAAGCATCATCGGACCAGAGGAATTTGATAAAGCCATGCGCGAATATGGCAAACGTTGGGCATTCAAGAGACCGATCCCCGCAGACTTTTTCCGCACAATGGAGGACGTTACTGGCCTTGATCTGGACTGGTTCTGGCGCGGCTGGTTCTACGGAAATTTAGCATGTGATCGGGCTATTAAATCAGTAGTCTCCTACCAAATGGATCCTTCCGATTTGGCCGAAGTGCGCAAGCTGGATAAGAAATTCGATATTGCAGCCCCAACCCGTCCCTGGGACTCCTATTTGCTCGAGCAAATATCACCGGTGGAAGCCCATGAACACTTGCATGATTTCTACTACAAGGACGATCCATTCTCACCCAATGACAAAGAACTCAAAGCCCACAATGAGGGTATTGAAAAGTTAAAGCCCTGGGAGAAAAAACTCCTGGATAATCCGAACCTGATGCACCTTGTTGAAATCGAAAACGTTGGAGGACTCATTCTTCCGATGGATCTGAAACTTGTTTTCGAAGACGGTTCAAACGAGGAATACCAAATCCCAGCTCAAATTTGGTCTAGAGGAGCTCATGTTGTTCGAATCCCATTTTTCGATACTAAAAAACTGGACCATGTCGTCATTGACTCGATTGATCGCTACAGGGACAGAGACCTAAGCAACAATCGTTTTCCACGCGTGATTGAGACGAAACGCTTTCACTTGAAGTCACGAAACAAAGACCCCAACCGAATGCAGGATGCAACCGTTGAAGAAGAGACAGCAGAGTAATGTCGACAGAACACACACAAACTCCACTCATCACCAACGATGCCGTCGTCCTCGGATTGCTGATGGTCATTCTTGCTGGGGTTTTTGTAACATCTTCGAGCAAGCATCCCCTATTTAGGGGATTCTATAAGTTCGTTCCGGCACTGCTACTCTGCTACTTCATTCCCAGCGTTTTCAATTCGTTGGGGATCATCAACGGCGAATCTTCAAAGCTCTATTTTGTTTCTTCAAGATATCTGCTGCCAACCAGTTTAATTCTGCTCACACTCAGTATTGATCTACCGGAGGTAATGAGACTTGGGTTTAAGGCAGTCGCTGTCTTTGTATCGGGTACTATTGGAATTATCGTTGGCGGACCTTTGGCAATTCTAATCGTATCTTCCTTTGCACCCGAACTTGTGGGCGGACAGGGACCTGACGCTATCTGGCGGGGTCTAAGCACTGTGGCAGGAAGCTGGATCGGTGGTGGTGCAAATCAAACCGCGATGAAAGAGGTATTCGTTGTGAGTGACTCTCTATTCTCCAAGATGATCGCAGTGGACGTCATATGTGCGAATATATGGATGGCATTTCTCCTGTATGGAGCCGCAAGAAGCCCAAAACTCGACAAACTACTGGGAGCCGACGCATCAATCGTGGAACGAGTAAAGGAAAAGATGGAGGACTACAGAACCAGCGTTTCCAGAATTCCTAACTTAACCGACATCATGGTCATCCTGGGCATCGGCTTCGGAGGCACAGCAATTTCCCATTTAGTTGCAGACAATTTAGCGCCATACATCGAAACGCACGCTCCCTACCTCTCCAAGTTCAGCTTAACCTCGGGATTCTTCTGGTTAATTGTGACTGCAACCACATTAGGGTTAATTCTTTCCTTCACGAAGCTGAAACGTTACGAAGGAGCCGGGGCCTCGAGATTAGGCAGTGCCTTCATTTACGTTTTAGTTGCAAGTATTGGGATGAAAATGGATATCACTGCCATTTTTGAAAGCCCGGGGCTATTTTTGGTCGGGATCATCTGGATCCTCATCCATGTAGCCATTTTGCTAACGACTGCGAAAATTTTGAAAGCTCCCTTCTTTTTTGTAGCTGTTGGAAGTCAGGCGAATATTGGCGGAGCCGCTTCAGCACCAGTCGTCGCGACAGCTTTCCACCCATCGTTAGCACCAGTGGGTGTTTTATTAGCCGTATGCGGATACGCCCTTGGGACATACGGGGCCTGGTTGTGTGGCATTTTGATGCAAGTTGCATCGTACTAAACCCAACAGACCCTTATTTCCAAAAACTTTCTATGCCGAAAGATCGAACAGCAAAAACCGAAGGCAGAGTCCTAGCGCAATAAATAAAGCGGTCGTCACATAAATGAGCTGAATCATTCGCGCGATGTCCTTGGGGCTTGCACCTTCGGGATGCGATTCATCGCCGATCCATACGGTTGTCGCAATTTCTCCGTTGTACCAAATCGGCCCAACGAATTTGATTTAACCAGCCTTCTCACAAATCTAAAGAACCATATGCTTTGCGCAAACTGTGTAATGGGTTCTTATCTTCGAATACCTAAAACATTACCTATTTATTTCATATTTAAGATCTTAGGAATATTAGCAGGAACCATCTGGAAACGTAAAAGTCTGAGACTGAGAATCCTTGTGTCGGCAGTTCGAATCTGCATCTGACCAGCATTCATTTTCAAGAACTTTTGAGCCCTTTTCATTTTACCCGTTGGCCTAAACTGAGATCAGTTTAATACAGGGAAACATTTTGCAAAATATACCATAGAAATTTGATTATCAACGACTTAAGAAAACCTTAACAAAATGTTTATCTTCACACAATAAATCTATTGGAGAGAACATAGCATGAAATCCGAATCACAGGTGACAATTTGTAAATTAACAATTTACTTGCGTTAAAAGGTTGAGCGTATAAGCCAAAACCATTCCTATCTTCTACAACAAAAAAACGCAATGCGTTTAAGTGTAGCATCAACGTGCCGAAATACACGTGAAACGGTCTCTGAACTTTTCTCGCTTATTAGGAGCATGACACCGAGTGCGGTAGCATTCGCATGAAAAGAAAACTCTCCGCAAAAAACCTAATACTCCCGGGGATCACAATCCTCTTTGCGGTAGCGATCTTGAACCAACCTCTGGCTCGGGCTGCATCGCTCGTATTACCTAGTGGAGGGATGCTGGAATCTTCGTTGCACCTGATTCCCCAACCGTTATTCGTTGCAATCGCTCTTCTACTGCTGATTCCCTCATTATTCCAACTATCCAAGCTTCCGTTGAACTACATCAGCATTCCGTTATCTTTCTTAGCCTTGTTTTCCATTTCTGGGCTTGAGATCAATTTCCCGAGAAATCCTCCTGAAGGAGCTCAAACTTACGGAATAGTGACTTGGAATGCTGGCCAACGCGAAGGCCATGACGTAACCCCCTTCGTTTATCAAAACCGACCCAATTTCATTTCCATTCAGGGTAATTCCAGCTTTTCACTCGAAAACCTGAATTCACTTCCTTCTTACCAAAAGCACAGCTCAGGCGAATACACACTTTATTCGGAATACGAAGTTCTAAAATCCAAAGATCTTATTTTCGAGGACAACAAAGGCAAAACGTATCACTATGGGGTTCAATATCTGATAGATTTATCCTCAGGAGATTCAATGCTTCTATACAATATCCATCTCCCGACACTTCGTGACGCTTGGTCACAGTTGAGATACCGATTGACTGAAGCGCTCAAACACATCAACCCCAAAGAATCAGTAGCAGCGATTTCCAACGCCGCTAATGAGTTCAGCTTTCATAGAGAAATATCAAACCACTTTCTCAAAGTTCTTGAAAATCAAGAATTTCAGTTTATAATCTCTGGAGATTTTAATTGCGCACCAAATTCTTATCTCAACAGAAAGCTTAACAAGACCACAAAAGACGTATTTGACTCCTCAGGAAAAGGATTTGGATACACCTTTCCTGGCAAGACAAATTGGAAAATATTAGGTTACGATTCATTCAGTAGGATTGACTTTATAAAAGCGTCTCCAAATCTTCGACCAATCGTCAGCTTCACCGAAAGCAAAAGTCTCGCTCAACACAAAGCGCTATTTTGTAAATTCTACGTAAAAAACTAATTTTAAAAACGGCATAAATCATGAAAACAAACATTCATACTAAATCATTCGCATGTGGCAGCCTACTGCTCACATTTATTATCAGTCTTTTCACTGTTAACGCATTGTCCGCTCAGACTACACCAGAGTTCGACTTGTCTGCGATTCAATCTCAGCTTTCCCAAACTCCACTCAACGACACAGCGATCGAGCAGGCAATTGCTGACATTCTTGACGATGAAGACATGACCGCTGAAAAAGCGAGCCGCCTTCTCGAAGCGCTACTTCTTCTATCCGACGATTTGGACAACGTCTCCAGGACCTACATGTTGCTAAGATTCAATGCAGCTTTGGCTCTTGCTGAACTTCCACAGGACTTTGTGGACCAAGCATTTGCAGCAGCAGCAGCGGCTGGCAGACCATTTGCAGGATTCCTGGCAAACCAAAATGTTATTGATGTTCCGGCTAGCCCCATCTAAACAACGCAAACTCTTGAACTAGCCTATCAATTGACAAACTACAAACTCAGAAACAACAAGTCATGTACTCATCTATTCTCTCTTCTGCCCGACAAAAGGCATTAATTTCACTATCAACGATCTTCGTATCACTCACATCATGGTCACAGATCTCTCTAACCGACGATGAGACGGTGGTAAATGAAGACTACAACCTCCGCTTTGGTGAACTCTATGTCGATTTTGCTGGTTCGGTTACCGCGTCCTTTGACAGTAATGTCAACTATCGCAGTGGAGAAGAAAAGGAAAATGGAACTGCAATCGTTCCGGGAATCGAGACCTCTGTCTTCTGGGCGCTTTCTCCTTATGTCACTCTTGATGCTGGAGCAAATATCAGATATCGCAACTACCTCGACGGTGACGGAAACGACAGTCTTCTGATCGAGGGACGAGACGGAGGAAACTCAGCAGATCTAGACTTGGAATTCCTACTTGGGGACGACTCTTTGTTCACCTTCTCAAATAGCTTGAGTGGAAATTCAGACACCTTCAGCAGAACGATTAATAGTCGGGAAGCGATTAATGACAACTACACCGCTTACTTTTACAGTGGAATGTTGGACTATGCTCAACGCATCACTCCTTACACTAGATTGAATCTTGGATTGTTCCGTAATTATTCCTGGACCGAGCAAGACGATTTGTCTTTCAACGATTACACCGAGGACGGAGTCGAAGCTCGAATCAACTCCCAAATTCGTGATGATATGACGCTTGGAGTTAAAGCATCCGCTAGCAAAGTAGATTACGAAGATAGTTTGAGAAATGAATTTGATCTTCTCTTCGTGGGCCTTGAATTCTCAACTACGACCGAAGCCGGAGCAATATTCACGGGAACCGTTGGTGCTCAAAACATTGATGTGGACATCGCTAATGATCCTCTCTCCACTGATGATGGAGGATGGTTCCCTAGTGCTGATGTTCAGTTGACCTTTAATGTTGGTCAATTTGTCTCGCATGAGATAGGCGTTTTCTCAGGAGCTGGCGCCGCTTCATCTATTGCCCTCAGCCAGGACTTAACTCAATTTAGTTACCCTAATTTTGCTGAATCTTATGGTGGAAGCTATGCTCTCGATTATCTGATCACTGAAAATATGGTGCTCAGATTTAGCTACGAATACAACAGGGTAGAAGAATCCGATGCTGGTCTGGAATACAAAGATCACAGACTTGAATTGGGCACCTCAGTAGATACATTCGAACAAGGAAGCGTTTTCGTAAGTTTTCAGTATCAAAACCGTTTTGATGCAAACGTAGAAAATGCTGGCTTTGTTAGATATCTCCTTAACGGTGGTCTACAATTCGAGTTCTAATCCTACTAAACTGGATCTTCATTTTTCTTCTCGCTCTTAAAAAAATGCCTAATTTAAAGTTATCGGCATTAATTGCCTTGGTCTTATCTGTCTGCTTACAAGCGCAGGACACTGTTGAACCTCAGCTCCCGGGTTCTGACTTTCGTAACAGTCAGGACCTCATCCAACAGGGTGACCTTGTCGAGATATCTCTTCTTCAGGACTCGAGCTTCAATACCAAGGAAAATGTAAGCCAATCAGGCACTATTCCGATCCCCTATATCGGTGATTACGAGGTCAAAGGAAAAACAGTTGATTTACTCAAAAGTGAACTCTCCAGTGTGTTGCTGGAGCAGTATTACAACGATGTTACCTTAAACATCACCGTTACAAAATCGATCGGTGGTGTTGTGTATATCTACGGAGCGGTGAAAGAACCAGGTATCGTTTCGTTAGAAGACAAAGACAAATTATCCATATCTCAAGCAGTAGCCCTCGTCGGCGGTCTTACTTCATGGGCAAATCCTTCCGGAGCTTACATCATAAGGAGGACCCCAGCTGGAGAAGCATCCGAAATAAAAACGGACCTCGGGAAAACAGCGCAAAACATAGGAGGCAAATCCAGCGAAGGGTCCCATCTCATCGCTGAAGATGAACTCTACATTCCCGGGATCGATGACGATCAATCTCAACTCCTGATGAATGACGACCGGGAAATTATTGTGGTTGGCCAGGTCAATTCTCCAGGTATCATTACTTTCGCTCCGGGAGAAGAATGCACTCTGATGCGCGCGGTATTCAAAGCGGGTGGACTCACCAAATTTGCAAAAGGCACTGCGGTGAAACTAATTCGCTATAGAGGCGAAAATCGAACTGTTGAGGAAGTGAATGTGGATGCAATAGTCGAAGAGGGCTTCCTGGATCAAGATGTAGAATTACTCGCGGGCGACATGTTGATAGTTCCGCAAAAGCTCGTTAATTTTTAAAGATCTCAAGAGCAAACTTAAGAAATCGAAGGAGGACCAGACAGCTCTGGATACATCCCCTGTCAAAAGATCTGTTCCACGATTTGTTAATTCAGATTTCATTTAGTCATAATTGCGTCGTTATAAAAATAACGTGATCAATTGAGCCTAGCGCACTAGAACGTAATTCAAATTTGTAACTGCAGACCATTTTCTGAAATGCAATTTCCCAACACTTCAAAAACCGAGTATCCTTCCAATTATGCACGGACAACGCAGGCTCAACCCACAACTACGGGAGGAAACAGTATACTAGGTGACCCTATTGCACTAGTTTTGCTTTGTTTGGAGAAATGGTGGGTGTTTGTTCTTACCCTTTTGCTATCGACAGGGCTCGGGCTCACCTATCTCTATTTTGCAGCCCCTGAGTATCGCGCAAAAACTCGAATCGAGATCATTCGTGATAGTCGAGTCGTTACTCGCCAGCTCTCAGAATACGACAGAATAGAGTCCTCGATAAACAGGCATGTCTTATTACTTCAAAGTAAAAAGCTGCACTATTTGGTAAAATCGCAACTACAGGAGAAATGGGGTGACCTTTTAACTGAGGAACAACAAGTTATCAAACTAGAACACGAACTCATACGAGAATCGCGGGGAACAATGGTCGACTTGATGATCGACTCGACAAACCCAGATTATGGACAAGATTACCTGAATCTTCTTCTAGAGAAATATCAAGAACTTAGGCTTGAAGAAACATCCGAGGTGAATTCTTACGCTCTTTCCGGCTTAAAGTTGGAGGAAGAAAGAGTGTTAGAGGAATTGGATCAAGCAAAGCTGGATCTCCAGAAATTTGAGGCAGAAAACAGAGTCTCGTTGGCTCAACAAAGGGAGCAGGCCGACTCCAAAATGCTTGGCCAGTTAGTATCCAAACTAAAAAACCTCAAAATGGAAAAGTCTTTGGTGGAGAGTCAGTTTGAAGGATTGCTAGGCAAAGATGCAGCAACCATCAGAGAAGCGCTGCTTCTGACAAGAGAAACAATGAGCCTACAAACGGACTCCCTATCTTCAGACTCCAGCACGAGCACTCAAGCAATCACGGGACAGTGGATGAACGCTGACTCAAATACAAGTGTTTCTCGCGATGAAACCGATACTCAATCTATAATCGAATGGGAACGGCAATTGGAGAGTCTAGCGTCACTAGAAGAAGAATTCGAACAAAGTTTAAAAGTGTTCAAACCCTCTCACCCTAAAATGGTGGAGATGAAATCTTCAATCGATATCCTTAGAAAGAGCCTTGAAGACAAAGCTGAGATATCCATCAAACGATTCCAGGCTTACTATGATGCCTTGGTCATGCAGGAAGCTGGTCTCGAAAAGGCCATAAGCGAATGGGAAAACGAACAAAGCATTTCAGTTCAATTGGTTAATCGCTACAATCAGCTCAATTCCCAAGTTCAGTTTCTCGAAAGAAAATACCAAAACGTCTATGCTCGCATCCTTGAAAACTCGAGTGGAAACGATCTATTCTTTGTTCGCATTATCGAACCTACGACCACCTCTTATCCTAAGCCAGTCAAACCCGATCCAATTAAAATCATGATAGTTGCAGTTGTCGGTGGTTTAGCATTGGGGGCAGGATTCGTTGTCTTGTTTGTGTTGATGAAACCGAAAACATTAGATTTCGATGAGATCGAACAAGAATACCACATCCCCTACTTCACTGGTATTCCACAATGGAATCTCGTCATTCCCAAAAAACACTTTGATCCTTCTAGGGACAAACTGGTGGTCTCTCAGGATAGAAACAAAACCGCGACCGAAACCTACCGGGCCATACGCTCCAAAATCAATATCCAATATAAAGAAAAAAACTCCTGGGTGATGACTGTAACTTCTACCCGAAAAGGAGACGGAAAGACATTCAACTGTGCAAACCTGGCTCAACTATTTAGTTGGGATTCTGTCAAAGTCGCTTTGCTTGACGCAGATTTTCGAAAAGGTTCACTCACTCGACATCTTATAGGAGAAAATCCGGAAAAAGGCTTGGCCGAGTGGTTTATAAATCAAGAGTGCGACTTGGAGCAACTGGCAATCAAACATGATGATTATGGCTTTGATCTTTATCCCGCAGGAGTTTTCCAGGATACTCTACCCGAATTAGTAAATGAGAGGAGCGCTCGACGACTCTATAAAACACTCAAAGAGAAATATGATGTGATCATAGTGGACACCGCTCCAGCGACTATGGTTGTTGAAACCCCCACCCTCTGCCAGGCATCAGACGGAACTATGATTATCGCTGCCGAAAAGACACCAAAAAATGATTTCCGATACTTAATTAGAGAACTCCACAATGTAAGAATCATAGGCTTTTGCATTAATCACCTCTCTCCTCCCAAGAAAAGTGTAATGTCAAACTACAGTGGATACGGAGGCAAATACCACCACTATGGCTACGGTGAAACCTATCAGGACAAGGCGACCTACGGAGCAAATATCTAGAAAACTTGATCGCTATTCATCAACTTCAACACCCTTGCTCGGGGAAGGCGGTCACTAGCTGCTGTTGTTGAAATTCATTCTATCAGGAAAGCAATTCCAATCATCGAAAAGCTCAAAGTTTCAGTAGCTTGTTTGCTTCTAATTGTTTCCTTCTTCTGGGGCAGGTATGAAGGGTTCGTCCTTCTTTCATTCATCTTGAGCTCCACGTGCTTATTGCTGAGTAAGAAGAATACTAATTTAACTTCAACAGGGATAGTATGTGTCCTGTTTTGCCTGTTCCATCTAATCTATTTATTACCGATTCCGTCCTTCTTATTACCCGAGCGAAATGAATATCACGAAACAGCGTTCGAGACTTCGAGACGTATTCAAGAAATCCAACA